>NZ_RZQL01000500.1 GCF_003997935.1 Mesorhizobium sp. M7A.F.Ca.US.006.01.1.1 | reverse complement strand
GCGCCTGCAACACCGGCTGGCCGTTCAAGGCAACGCTATAGCTGTTGACGATCACATTGCCGGCGATCGAGCCGGTCGCGCCCGCACCGCCAATACCGACGCCGATGCCGGCATTGCCGGTCGTGGCCGAACCCGCGACCGCGAAGCCGCCATTGCCGCCGCCGCCGCCGATCGACTGTGCCAGGATGCCGTTGGAGAATTTGCCCGTCGTGGCGATGGTGCCGGTACTGGTTACCGTCACCGCCTTGCCGACGCCGCCAATGCCGCCCTTGCCGCCGATCGAGACAGATGCCGTTGCCGCATCCGGGTCGCCGAGCGCGCCGCTGACGGCCACACTGAAACCACCATTGCCGCCGCCGCCGCCGATCGACTGCGCGATGATGCCGGACGAATTGTCGAAACTGGTCGAGATGTTGCCCATCGAGGTGACGGTGACGATGTCGGCGCTGCCGCCGCCGGCGCCCTTGCCGCCAAGCGCCACGCCGACCGCAATCGACTTGCCGCCGCCGAGTGTGCCGGCAAAGCCGCCATTGCCGCCGCCGCCGCCGACCGATTGCGCCAGGATGCCCGCAGCACCGGTGCCGCGAACGTCACCGGACGAGAAATCGGCGCCGGTCGAAATGTTGCCGGTCGAAATGACGGTGACGCCGAGCCCGTTGCCAGCCGCGCCGCCGCTGCCGCCAAGCGCGACGCCGATCCCGGCGTCCATTCCGAGCGCCAGCGAGACGGTCGAGCCGCCATTGCCGCCACCGCCGCCAACCGACTGCGCCAGGATGCCGATCGCCTGGTCGCCGGAAGTGGTGATGTTGCCGGTCGAGGTGACATGAACGATATCGGCGTTGCCGCCGCCGGCACCCTTGCCGCCGAGACCGACGGCGGCGCTGGCGCCTTGCAGCGTGATCGCGCCGGCACCGGCGAAGCCGCCATTGCCGCCACCGCCGCCGACCGACTG
>NZ_RZQL01000499.1 GCF_003997935.1 Mesorhizobium sp. M7A.F.Ca.US.006.01.1.1 | reverse complement strand
GTTGTAGGTGACCTCGTCTCCGTTGCCGGCCGCGCTGCCGCTGCCGCCGACCGAAACAGACACGATGCCGCCAAGCGCAAACGCGCCACCGCCATTGCCGCCGCCGCCACCCACCGACTGTGCGAGGATGCCAATGGCCGAACGACCGTTGGTGTCGACCGTCGGACCGGTCGCGGCCTGGTTGACGTTGACGGCTCCGGCATTGCCGCCGGTTCCGCCGCCGCCGCCGATCGCGACAGCGACTGCCGGGGCGACCGACAGGGCAAAGCCGCCATTGCCGCCACCCCCACCGACCGACTGAGCCAGAACGCCATGCGCGCCATCGCCGCTGCCGTCAGCGCCAGTTGTTATCGTGCCGCCGACATTGGCGATGACAGTCCCGCCCTTGCCACCGCCGCCGGCTGTGCCGCCGATCGAGACGATGCCGGCTGCGCCGCCGCCATCGCCACCGCCGCCGCCGACCGACTGTGCGACGATGCCGCCGGCATTGTCGCCGGCCGTCGAAATGTCGCTGAGGCTCGAGACGGTGACGAGTTTCGATGCACCGCCCTCGCCGCCATTGCCGCCGATGCCGATCGCCGCCGCGAATGTGCCGGTGGCGTTGACCGCGACCGCGATCGCGGCACCACCATTGCCGCCCGTGCCACCGACCGATTGCGCAAAGATGCCGCGCGATCCCTGACCATAGGTGGTCAGCGAGCCGGCGGTCTCCACCGTCACGGTGTTGCCGTCGCTGGCGTCGCCGGCGGCTCCGCCCATGGCCAGCGCAAGCGCCCCCACCGCAGCCGAAACCGAAAACCCGCCATTGCCGCCACCGCCACCAATCGACTGCGCGAACACGGCATCCGACTGGTCGCCGTGCGTGATGATCGAATAGGCGGTATCGTTGGCGTCGCGCAGCACTTGCACCGCGCCGGAGGTGCCACCGCTGCCGCCCGAGCCACCAATAGCGACGCTG
>NZ_RZQL01000498.1 GCF_003997935.1 Mesorhizobium sp. M7A.F.Ca.US.006.01.1.1 | reverse complement strand
AGCCGGCGAGGTCGTGAACGACGTGCCGCCGTCGAAGCGGGGCATCGCCATGGTGTTCCAGTCCTACGCGCTCTACCCGCACATGACCGTCTACGACAACATGGCGTTCTCGATGAAGATCGGCAAAGAGAACAAGGCCGAGATCGACCGCCGCGTGCGTCAGGCCGCCGAGATCCTGCAGCTGACCAAATATCTCGACCGCCTGCCCAAGGCGATGTCGGGCGGCCAGCGCCAGCGCGTCGCCATCGGCCGCGCCATCGTGCGCAATCCGAAGGTGTTCCTGTTCGACGAACCGCTTTCGAACCTCGACGCCGCGCTTCGCGTCGCCACCCGCATCGAAATCGCCAAGCTCAAGGAATCGATGCCCAACACGACGATGATCTACGTCACCCACGATCAGGTCGAGGCGATGACGCTGGCCGACCGCATCGTGGTGCTCAAGGACGGCCACATCGAGCAGGTCGGCACGCCGATGGACCTCTACAAGAAGCCCGGCAATCTGTTCGTTGCCCAGTTCATCGGCTCGCCGGCCATGAACATCCTGCCCGCGACCATCGAAAAGACCGGCAATCCGACCGTCGTCAGCCATGTCGGCGGACGCAAGGCGACCGTGCCGATCGCGACGCCGGCTTCGGCAAAGGGCGCCGCGGTGAGCTTCGGCGTGCGTCCGGAGGACCTGATCATCGCCAGCGGCGCGGACTATCTGTTCGAGGGGACGGTCGACTATGTCGAGCAACTCGGCGAGGTGCAGCTTGTCTATGTCGACATCGGCCGCGCCGACCTGCCGCTGGTGACCAAGCTGCCCGGCAATGTCGAGGTCAAGCGCGGCTCGACATTGCGGCTGAGCGCCAATGGCGAGGACCTGCATATCTTCGACACCGATGGACGCTCTTTCACGTTGCATGAAGTGGAAGCAAAGGCGGCTTAACCGCAAAAAAGAGCGGCGGGCCGGGGCCCCCGCCCTTTTACTTGGGGATCGGCTTCGGGT
>NZ_RZQL01000497.1 GCF_003997935.1 Mesorhizobium sp. M7A.F.Ca.US.006.01.1.1 | reverse complement strand
AAAATGAACATCAAGAGCCTTCTTCTCGGCTCCGCTGCGGCTTTGGCCGCGGTCACCGGCGCGCGCGCCGCAGACGCGGTCGTCGTCGCCGAGCCCGAACCGGCCGAATACGTCAAGATCTGCGACGTCTACGGCGCCGGCTACTTCTACATCCCCGGCACCGAAACCTGCCTGCGCATCGGCGGCTATGTCCGCTATGACATTGGTGGCGGTGACATCGGCAGTTTCGACGGCGCCCAGGCGCTCGACCACCAGAACGGCGGCATCAACGAAACCTGGAAAAAGAACGCCCGCTTCAACTTAAAGACCTGGACTGGCCAGGAGACCGAACTCGGCACGTTGAAGACTTACACCGAGACGCGCTTCAATTTCGGCAACACGGCCAAGAGCGGTCTCGGTCCCGACTCCAATGGCGGTGTCGGCGCCTATAACAAGCCCGTGTCACTGAACTTCGCCTGGATCCAGCTTGGCGGGCTACGCGTTGGCAAGGACGAATCGGCCTTCGATACGTTCATCGGCTATGCCGGCAACGTCATTCAGGACACCCTCGTACCCTATGGCTCCTTCGATACAAACGTCATCCAGTACTACTTTGATGCCGGCAATGGCCTCACGGCCGTGGTCTCCCTCGAAGAGGGTTCCAAGGCATTCACGATCGACAGCTATGTCCCGCACGTCGTCGGCGGCGTGAAATATAAGCAGGACTGGGGTGCAATCACCGGTGTTGTGTCCTACGACAGCAACTACGAAGAAGTTGCCGGCAAGGTCCGCTTGGACGTAATTGCCACCAGCCAACTGTCGCTCTGGGTGATGGGCGGCTATGGCTCGGATAACAACCTGTCGAACTACCTCGGCAATGGCGGCCGCGGCTTCTACAAGCAGTGGTATGGTCATTGGGCGATCTGGGCCGGCGGCACCTACAAGTTCAACGACAAAACCGCCTTCAATACCCAGATTTCCTATGACCAGGGCAAAAATCTCGGCATCGCGGCGAACGTCGCCTATACGATCGTACCCGG
>NZ_RZQL01000496.1 GCF_003997935.1 Mesorhizobium sp. M7A.F.Ca.US.006.01.1.1 | reverse complement strand
CGACATGCAAAAGATCACCACCTGCCTGTGGTTCGACGGCCAGGCCGAAGAGGCCATGAATTTCTACGTCTCCATCTTCAAGAATTCGAAGGTGCTGAGCGTGATGCGCTGGCCCGAAGGCCACGCCGACGAAGGCAAAGTGCTGGTGACCACGTTTGAACTCGACGGGGTGCAGTTTCAGGCGCTCAACGGCGGACCGCAGTTCAAGCACACCGAGGCGATGTCGCAGTCGATCGACTGCAAGACGCAGGAAGAGGTGGATTACTTCTGGGACAAGCTCATCGAAGGTGGCGGCCAGCCGTCGCAATGCAGCTGGCTGAAGGATAAATTCGGCGTCTCCTGGCAGGTCGTTCCGGAGCAGCTGCCGCGCCTGCTTCTGGATCCGGACCGGGCCAAGGCCGGCCGCGTGATGTCGGCGATGATGCAGATGAGCAAGATCGACATCGCCAAGATCGAAGAGGCGGCTAGAGGATAGTCACGGGTCGCGCCGCCCCTCATCCGCCCTTCGGGCGTTCCTCGTTCGAAAAGCCAAGCAATTGGCTTTTCGCCCGCTGCGCGGACCACTCCTCACCTCCCCGTGAACGGGGAGAAGGAAAAACTGGCGCCTACGCCGCTCTGTCGCGGACCTGATAGTCCTTGATCGTGGCAAACGTGATCGCCTTCCAGCGTTCCGCTTCGTAGTTCAGCGAGAAAGCGTGCTGGGCGAGGAACACCGGATCGTTGTCGAGATCGCGGGCGATGTCGCCGCGATGCGCTTCGATGAAGCGCAGGACCTCGGCCTTGTCGTCGGCTGATATCCAGCGGCACACGGAAAAGCGCGACATCTCGAATTCCACCGGCAGCGTGTATTCGAAGTTCAGCCGTTCCTTCAGGACGTCGAGCTGCAGCGCGCCGACGACGCCGACGATGGCCGGCGAGCCATCCTCGGGCGAGAACAGCTGCACGACCCCCTCCTCTGCCATCTGATGCAGCGCTTCCTTGAGTTTTTTCGCCTTCATGGCGTCGCCGAGGCGGACGCGGCGCAGGATTTCGGG
>NZ_RZQL01000495.1 GCF_003997935.1 Mesorhizobium sp. M7A.F.Ca.US.006.01.1.1 | reverse complement strand
CTAGGTGTGAGCTTTCGAGAGGTTGTCCATTCGGACCGGACCGAGGAGACTGGAGTTACCACGCTTCAGCATCCATCGGAGGGTCCGAATGAACATCCACAAGAATGCCCGTCTCACACCGCTGCGTCGAGAGGAGATGGCGTTATCGGTGATAGAAGGCGCTTTTTCCAAAGCCCATGCGGCGCGCGTCTATGGCGTGTCGGCCAAGATCGTGGCGCGCTGGGTCGAGCGCTATAAGACCAAAGGGCGGGCCGGCATGGTCGACCGCTCGTCGCGGCCCACCGTCATGCCGAGCCTGACCGAACAGTCCGTGGCCGAGCGCATCGCAGCCTTGCGTCGCCAGCGGCTGACCGGCAAGCACATCGCCCATGAGGTCGGCGTCTCGCCCGCCACCGTCAGCCGGGTTCTCAAGCGTGCCGGGCTGTCGCGGCTCAGGGATATCGAGCCGGCCGAACCGGTCCGGCGCTACGAGCGGGAGCATCCCGGCGAGATGATCCATATCGACATCAAGAAGCTCGGCCGCTTCAGCCAAGTCGGCCATCGTATCACCGGCGATCCGCAAAAGGGCAAGTCGCGCGGCGCCGGCTGGGAGTTCGTCCATGTCTGCATCGACGACGCGTCCCGCATCGCCTTCTCGCAAATCCTGCCCGACGAGAAAAAGGAGTGCGCCATCGCCTTCCTCAAGGCCGCGGTCGCCTATTACGCCAGCCTCGGCGTCACGATAGCCCGCGTCATGACCGACAACGGCTCCTGCTACAGATCAAAGGCCTTCGCCAAGGCCTGCCGCGATCTCGGCCTCAAGCACGTCACGACAAGACCCTATACGCCCAAGACCAATGGCAAGGCCGAGCGCTTCATCCAGACAGCACTGCGCGAATGGGCCTACGCCATTGCCTATCCGACATCCGATCATCGTGCCGCCGAACTGCCTGTCTGGCTGCACAGATACAATTGGCATCGTCCACATGGCAGCCTAAAGTCAAAAACGCCTATCAGTCGCCTCGCCCTGATCGAGGACAACCTGTTGAAGCTCCACA
>NZ_RZQL01000494.1 GCF_003997935.1 Mesorhizobium sp. M7A.F.Ca.US.006.01.1.1 | reverse complement strand
TACCGACAGCGACGGCAATGCCGCCGCTTTCGATCGTTCGACGGGGGGCCTGCTGGCGGGCGCCGACACGCTGGTGGGCGGCTGGCGTGTCGGTTTGCTCGGCGGCTACAGCCATTCGAGCTTCGATACCGACGATCGCAACTCTTCGGGCAA
Source organism: Mesorhizobium sp. M7A.F.Ca.US.006.01.1.1 (assembly GCF_003997935.1). Lineage (GTDB taxonomy): Bacteria > Pseudomonadota > Alphaproteobacteria > Rhizobiales > Rhizobiaceae > Mesorhizobium. The sequence goes on along the minus strand of NZ_RZQL01000494.1, from coordinate 894 downwards.
GGCCGACAGCTATCATCTCGGTCTCTATGGCGGCACCAATTGGGGCGCCATCGCTTTCCGCATCGGTGCCGCCTACTCCTGGAGCAGTCTCTCGACCAAACGATCGGTTGCTTTCAACGGCTTCACGGATGGGTTGTCGGCCGACTACGATGCCGGCGCCGCGCAAATCTTCGGCGAACTCGCCTACAAGGCCGATGCCGGACAATTCAAGTTCGAGCCCTTCGCCAATCTCGCCTATGTCAGCGTCCATACCGATGGTTTCACCGAAGACGGTGGCGATGCAGCATTGACCAGCGCCGGTACGTCCACCGACGCCACCTTCACCACGCTCGGCCTGCGCGGCTCGACCGACTTCACGCTTGGCGGCATCAACGTCACCGCGCGCGGCATGCTCGGCTGGCGCCATGCATTCGGCGATGTCACGCCGACCTCGACCTTCGCCTTCGCCGGCGGCGATCAATTCACCATCGCCGGCGTGCCGATCGCCAGGGATGCGGCCGTCATCGAGGTTGGGTTCGACTTCAACCTCGCTTCCAACGCTAAGCTCGGCCTGTCCTATGCCGGCCAATTCGGCGGCGGCACGGTCGACCAGGGCGCCAAGGTCGATCTCGGCGTGACATTCTGACCGGTACCGCGCCGGCAATTCGCGAAATCCGCCGCATCTATCCGCGCATCGAGATCACCATGCAGGTGGAGACCTCCAATGTGCTGGCACGCGGCTGTTCGAGTCGCGCGTCATCGGCGTCGAGAAGGCCTGCCTGATCGTACGCCGGGGCCATCCGCTCACCAAGGGCGAGGCGGTGCGGCTGGAAGAGACCGCCGCCTATGACTGGGTCTTCCAGTCTGGCGGCTCGCCCTTGCGCCAGGCGATGGAGAGCAACTTCCTCAACCGCA
>NZ_RZQL01000493.1 GCF_003997935.1 Mesorhizobium sp. M7A.F.Ca.US.006.01.1.1 | reverse complement strand
ATTCCGCGCCGAGCTTGCATCGCCGAGCTCGAGCCCATCGTCGCCGACCTGGCCGCCCTGCATGATTATGTGGATAAGCTGCTGCAAATCCATATGAAATCCACGAATCCGAGCGGCAATGACTCTCAAAACGAGCGGCAGCAATCTGATTCAAATACCGACTCTACTTTTGAATTTGAACCTGCTTTAGAAAAAAGCGGGGCGGCGGCCGAGCCTAGGATCAGGACCGCAGAGGCGCCGAAAACATACCCGCTGGGGATGGTGCTGAAGGCCTGCCCCGAAATTGCGGATTATGCCGTCAACGGCATCGGCAATTGGCGCGATCTCATGATTACCGCCGCCCAAGTGAGGGGATACCTGGGCGTTTCGCCGTCAGCGTATGAGGAAGCTTGCCATGTGATGGGGCAGGAGATCGCGGCGATCGTGATTGCCTGTATCCTCCAGCGGGCACAGCACATCAATTCCGCCGGTGGATACCTGCGCGTCCTGACCGACAAGGCCAGGGCAGGGGCGTTTTCGGTCGGGCCAATGCTGATGGCGGCACTCAAGGCGAATGGCGCCACAGCGAGGATGACGGGATGACGATCGCAAATACCGCAGCTTGTGACTATCTGCGCAGTCTTATCTCGGGAGCGGCCCCACTGCGCGATAGCTCTCGATGAGCGAGTCAAAGAGCGAGATGTTCGAGCGACTCCGCGCAACGATTTGAGCGCCCGCGACGGCAGCATAAATGGCGCGCGCCCTTGCCTCACTATCCTTGGGCTTGACCACCTCCGCGGCGGTCAGTTGCTTGCTCAGCCAAGCGACATTGACGTCGGCAAAAGCCTGAACCTCCTTCAACACCGCTTCGGGAAGTTCGTCATATTCGGTCGCCATAAAACTGCTGAGGCAAATGCGATTGTCGCGCTTAAGCGACGCTCGGAAAATGTCCGGATAGCGGCGCAAGGCGTCGATCGGATCCCGAGCTTCCGCTGAGATCGCGTCCAGGTCGCGGGCGATATCTTCCCAATAGCGCTTTGCAACGGCCTCGCCGAGCGCGGCCTTGTTGGC
>NZ_RZQL01000492.1 GCF_003997935.1 Mesorhizobium sp. M7A.F.Ca.US.006.01.1.1 | reverse complement strand
AGCCGACATGGCCCGAGGCCGATGCAACCGTGCCCGCTTCGACGCCCGTTACCGTCGCACCGTCCGCGCCCTTAACGTCGGCAACGCCGTCCGTGTTGTTCGCGTCCGCGCCGCCGCTGGCCGTGATCACGTTGCCGTCCGCGACCGTCGCACCGTCTTCCGTCACGCTGTCGGTGTCGGCAACCGCCGTCGGCACGTCGTCGACAATGGCGACGGCAAAGGTGGTGCTGGCCGAATCGCCGTCGACGTCCGTGACAGTGATGCTGAAATTGTCCGGAACCGTGTCGTTGGGATCGAACCCGTTCGTGTGCTCGGGGTGAGTGACCGATTCGGTCACCGTGTAATTGTATTGGATAGCACCCGTGCTCGGATTGTAGGAGACGATCTCCAAATAGCCGAACTGGCCCGGGATCTGCTGGCCGACGCCGGTGACGGCGACACCGTTGATAACGATCGACCCGATTCCATCCGGTGCGTCGATGCTGATCGTTCCGATGCCTGAGGTTTCGGAATTGCTTGGCGCGTCGCTGCCGGGCGATTGTGTCTGGTTGCCATCGAGGCCAGTTTCACTGGCCGCTTCGGTCGGGGCAAGCAGTGACGTGGCCACCACTGAAACCGGCCTGTCGACGATGGACGGGAACAGTTCGCGGCGATCCAGAAGCCCAAACTGCAAGGCGGTCGGCGGCAGCAGGGCCGACAGGTCGAACCCGTCGCCGATGCCGCCGGGGGGAACCGAGAAATCTCCGCCTGCGCTTGAATTCGAACCGCCAGGACCAGCCGACATGGAACCGTCGGCGCCGAAGGCGACGTCGACATGGCTGGCTTCCAGCGCCGCCAGCAGCGCGACGCGCGGCACCTCGACGTCGCCGATGATGAAGGTCGGCACGTTCAGGGCGCCGTCCTTGATCACGATCACCGAGCCGTCGGCCTGTTCGAGCAGAAGGTTTTGGCCGTCGACCTTGATGTTGTCGATGGAGGCGTTGGCCGGAAGCCTTACCATGTGGCTGGCGTCGGCCACATATTCGTGCGGCGCAGCTGCCGGCGGTGCCTTTGCTTC
>NZ_RZQL01000491.1 GCF_003997935.1 Mesorhizobium sp. M7A.F.Ca.US.006.01.1.1 | reverse complement strand
ATTTGATGGAGCGCGGCGCAAGCGGCGGCGTCTTTGCCGTCGACCCGGCCGACGGCTCATACCGCACACTCGTTGGCGATTTGGCTTTTCCCAATGGCGCGGCGTTGCTTGGTGATGGCCGCCTGGCGATCAGCGAAAGCTGGCGGCATCGTGTGATCGCCCTCGATCCGAAATCCGCGATGCGCCCGGTGACGATGTTGGAAGATTTGCCGGCCTATCCCTCCCGTCTTTCATCCGCTTCCGGCGGCGATCTCTGGATGGCGCTGTTTGCGCCGCGCCGGCAATTGTTCGAACTGGTGCTGCGCGAGGACGACTACCGTCACGAGATGATGGCGACCATCGACCCCGGCGAATGGATCGGACCGGAGCTTGCCGGCTCGGTGAGGCCCGACCAGCCGCTCAGTCAAGGTTCCGTCCGCCAGATGGGCGTGCTGAAGCCCTGGGCGCCGTCGCGGTCCTATGGCCTCGTCGCGCGTTGCGACAACCGTGGTGTGCCACGGGAAAGCTGGCACAGCCGGGCCGACGGCTCCATGCACGGCATCACCTCCGTCTGCGCCCATGGCGGCAGCGTCTATGCCACCTCGCGCGGCTCCGGCACGCTGCTGCGCCTGCCGGAAAATGACAGTGGGCTCGCACATGGCTGACATCGTCGAGTTTCGCCAGGCGACCAAGGCGTTCCGCGGCAACGCGGCGGTTCGGGCTGTCGATTTCACGCTCCGGCGCGGCGAAGTCCATGCATTGCTCGGCGAGAACGGCGCTGGCAAATCGACGCTGACCAAAGTGCTGGCCGGCCTCTATCCGCTGACCTCGGGCGAAATGCTGCTCGACGGCAAGCAGGTCAGCTTCTCGTCTCCGGCCGAAGCCATGAAGCATGGCATCGCCATGGTCTTCCAGGAGACCAACCTTGTTCCGTCCATGAACGTCGCCCAGAACATCTTTCTCGGCGAAGAGAGCTTTTTCAACCGGCTGCGCGGCGTCAACATCAGGGCGCAGCAGCATCTGCAGCGGCTGAACTTCCATGTCGAGCCGACGGCCCTGGTCTCGACGCTTGGCGCGGCGAAGAAGCAGATGGTCGAGATCGCCCGCGCCGTCCACCAC
>NZ_RZQL01000048.1 GCF_003997935.1 Mesorhizobium sp. M7A.F.Ca.US.006.01.1.1 | reverse complement strand
CTCTGCGCCACAACCGAACGTTCGCGATAGCGCAATCTTGTGGTCGAGCAAAAGCTCAATAGGCAGGCCGTGGTACTTGGTGCCTCTTCCGGCGAGCTTCTGCGGCAAGGGAAGGTCAGTTTCGGTCAAACGAAGTTATATCCTTTATAGGCGGAGACGGAGCCGCTTGGCCCGGTCGAGGAAAGCGGGTTCTCCACCTTCGAGGATTTCGCATACTTCTTTCCGAATTTCAGGGTTTTCGAGGCCGCCCGCGATGTAGGTCATCGTCGGCAGAGCACCCGGCTGGTGGCGCCCGGCCTTTGCGACAATCACCTGATCCGCGTCGGTGTTCACGACCAGATTAGCATTGTGCGTCACCACTATAATCTGGCGGCGAAGCTTGGTTTCGCGGAACCGCTCGACCAGTTCGTCGTACACGGATTTCGGATCGAGATTTTCCTCCGGCTGATCGATCACGAGCGGTCGGTCATCGTTGCGATCAATGGACAAATACAGCAGGAGCAAGACAATGCCGCGGGTACCAGGCGAAAGCTGTTCGATCTCCACGCCGTCGTATTGAACGCTGTAGCGAACGCGGATGTGGTCCAGGCTGTAGAGCCAAGTGGAGAGCTCTGCCGCCCATGCGCGGTATCGCTCAAGATTGGAGCGGTCCTCCAACGCTTCGGCAACAAAATCGCGGTCATGGTCCGTTCTAAACTTTGCAAGCGCCGATGCGATGTCGTCGGCGCTGCCAGATTCCCAAATTGCCAGCAACCTTGCTTTGACGGCCTTTAATAGGGCACCCTTGCCTTGGAAGGGCCCAGTCTTGCGGGCGTCGAGCAGCTTTTCGCCGCGGGCCGCCCACCCCTCTACGTCTACGGTACGGCGAACATTGAAGGTAAGCTTGCCAAGGGCACCGGACTGGCCAGCGATCTGCTGACCAAGCGGTTCGTACAGGCTTGCGAGTTCGTTGGCCTCGCCAATGATCGCAGCGACGGCCTTCTTGTAGTTTTCGGTGCGTTGCGTCGCCAGCGTCTTGATCTTGTCGTCGGCCGCTTCGGCCAGTTCTATCGAACGCCGGAGCTTAGCGAGGTTGGCTTCGCCCTGGGTGATCTTCTCCGTAAGTCGACTGTAGGTTCGGGCGTTCTCCGTCGCGATACCAACGACTTGCGTCAGGCGGGCAACTTCCGCGTCGAGGTGACCGAGCGCTTGCTGGTCAAGAGCGACACCCTCGGCCAGCCGAGAAATCGTGATATCAGCATCGGGGGTAAGTGGCGGAAGGGCCTGACCGCGAAGTCCAGTCGTGCTCGTCTCAAGCTTCTTGATTGCTGCGTTGACCGTACCAGCGGGATCGCCCTTGAAGTCGACTTCGAAGGTCTTCCAGTCCGCTTCCGGCAAGCCAGCTTCAATGTGGGCATCCCTGAGGTCGCGTAGCATGCCGGGGAGGACGCTTTCCTTCCAGGAACGAATGGCATCGAGCAGTGCGAGCAGAGTCTGACGGCGGCGCTGCTGTGCTTGAATCAGGTTCCGGCGCGCGACCGCCGCCTCATCGACCTCTGCGAGGGTTTCGGATGCGGCCTTCGTGGCCGCATTCCCACTGCTCACGAGTGCTTGCCGGTCCTTCTTGTCTTTCTCCAGCGTTGCCTGGACGGTGTCGCGCTGCTTCTTCAAGCCTTCGAGCGCGTCTTTGCGCTGACGCTCAACATTCATCTCGTTGGAAGTCTGGACAATCGCTAGTTCTTGGCGTTGACGTTCGGAGCGCCAGCGTTCGGCGCGCAGCGAGAGCAGCTCGCCGAAGTTGGCCGCCTCCATGCGGTCTTCCTCGGGATGGGCTTGGAAGACGACCCGCTCGATCTCGGTAAGCAGTTCGTCGGTGATCCCTTCAGCGGAGCAAAGTCGGTCCACGAATTGCTGGGACAGATAGCGTACTCGGGAGTCATCGAGAACCTCCTCCGTCTCAACGGCCCGAAGGTCGCTGTAGGTCTCGTCGCCAAGAGCCCATTTCAGCGTGGAGCATTCGGACCCGAGGAGCTTGGCGGCGCGGTAAAGGAAGGACTTCTTTGCTTCGTCGTCCTTGGATTGGCGGGCGGCGTACGCTCCCGCAGCGATGATCTCAGCAAGCGCCGTCTTGCCCGAGCCGCGTGCGCCGATGATCGCAACCAGCCCTGCGTTGAGGTCAACCGCCCCATTCGAAAACCACGACGCATTTGTCACGGTGACGCGCTCAATCACTTCGGACGACAGCGCCCCGATGGGATGCGTCGGACCGACAAAGACACGCGCGCTGGGCTCGAGGACGACCTGCCTGAGGCTCTCAAAGGTCACATCGCCCTTGATCCAGGTGTAGAGGTCGTTATCCGGCTTGCCCACCTTGCCCAAGCTGTGGGCATCGCTACCGTGCAAGCACGGTTTGCGGCCACCCCACCCCAGAATGAGCTGCTCAAGGGTCGCCGCACCAAGCCCGAGCCAGAAGTCGCGCAGTTTCTGCGATGAACCGAAAATGAAGTGCGCTGCCTTCTCGATCTCCTTCCGCATCGTCGCCAGCGACGTGTCGCCCTGCAAGCCCGCAGTCCCGTCGCCTTCGCCAGCCGCCACCCCAACCAAGATGTTGCGTTGAGCCCACTCCGACTTATCGAACGCATCCCGGAGTTTGGAACGGCTGACTTTGAACTGATTAGTGCCCTCCCTTAGCGCGGCTTCCGGCGCGAGGTTCGGGTCGCGCTTATGGGTGCGACCCAATCGGATTAGTTCATCGCGGTCGCAAGCGTAAGTTTCGCCGTGCGCCTCGAAGGTCAGCTTCCTCATGAAGCTCTGCAGTTTCTCTAGGTGGTCGGGCTCGTCGGGACAGACCAGGAGATGAAAGTTGATGACGCCATCAGAGGATGTGCCCATCTCGAAGCGCATCTCGACATTGGGGAAAATCAGCTCGACACCTTGCAGACGCCCAGCGTTCTTATGAGCGACCACCTGCTCATAGAGAGTGAAGCTGTAGTAGTCGGTGATGCCGAGTGCGCGGATGCATGGCGATGACTGCTCGATCGCTTGCAGGTAGGGCTCCCAAGCATTCTGGCCGAAATTGTTGGCGAGAATGGTGCCTGGCGCGTGGATGTGGGGGTCCCAGCGATGCCAGATCGAGCCGCGTCGATTTTTTTTGTCGTCCAATTTGAGGCCCTCAACTATAACCTTGAGGGCAGAGCCGCGCTACGGCGGCGCCAAACGACGCGTCTCCCCCACGCCAATACTACAGTGCGTGTTTGGAGAATGCCAATTGATCGCCCATTCGAGGTAATCGCCCCGGAGCGAAGCTGCGGCGTATGAGCGCCGAAGAAGTTTTGACGCCTCGCGGGCAGCGGCAAGCGGTCGATCCTTGAGTGCGGTCGAAGGGCCGCTTTGGGGGAACCGGCCGGTTGGAATGAGCTCCATTCCGGCCTTTGGCCTACCCACGCCGCCTAGTCCGATCCCTGTCGAACGGTTTCAACCGCGAGTGAGCCCTCCGGTAGGGGGAGCAGCAGTTCGGCTTCTGTCTTCGTGAGGTAGATCCAGTGCGCCCAGTCGGTTGGGCGCAGCACCACGACCTGGCGGTCATGATAAGCAACAATATCGGGACCAGGCTCGGTGGTCAGCATGGCGAAGGCCGGCCTGAAGCCATCTGCGCCTTCGCGCCAAATGCCGGCGATCGCCATGAATGGCGCATCGTTCAGCGTGAACCGATGCTTTGCTTTTGGATATTTCTTGCCCGTGAATTCGAAGAAGGCCGATGCGGGAATGAGGCATCGGTTGCTCTTGTCGAAATGCCGGCCATCAGAGCGGTAGTTGAAGACGGGGCCACCCTTCGGATTGGATGGTGGGAAGCTGAAATTCATTGGCACCAATTCAATGCCGTTGCCGGCAGCGCGCATCACCGGCGCCATGTCGTTGATCCGGATATCGTCGCTTTCCGGCAGGTCGAGTTCGGTCTGTTGCGTCGGGACGCCAAGCTCGAGTGCCTGCATCATCTGGATGTATTCGACCCATTTCACATGTTGTTCGTAGGCATTGCACATGCCGCGCACTTTATCGCGAAACGCAAATGAGTCGAGATGGGCGTCCCTTCGGGCCGGGCTCTCGGCTGGCGCTGAAGCCCCGCTCTGCGGGTCTTCACCCTTCGGGCTTCCATCCCTGACGCGGCACGGCGCCGACAGCGCGGAGCCCCTCCTCTCAACGTCGGTCTTGCATCGCGAGAGTGAGAGGGCGGTTTGGAGGGCAATGACGGCGAAGGACTGGGAGAGAGGCTTCCGGCGCCCGTCATGGAGAACTCCCATGAACAATTCAGTGACTATCGATGCCGGCCGCGACGCACCCGGCGGCGGCTACAAGGTGGATGCGAGCCGCGGCGCGCGCATCGGGCGTGTTTCCTCGGAGTGGTTCAACCGCCCGGCTGATGAGCGCTTCCTCTCGCTGTCCGCGTTGATGGCTTCTGTGCAGGGGCGGTCCGGGCGCAGCCGGACCCGCACCGTCGACAGCGCCGCGATCCGGGTCGAAGCCAGCCGCGACGATGCCGAGCGGCTTGCCCTTGTGCTTCCGGGTGCCGACAGGCCGGTCGCTCCGACGCATTGGAGCTTTGGTCAACTCGCCGGCATCGCGGGCGCGTCGGCGACCTACCTGCGTCAACTTCCGGCACCGCTCGCCGGTATCAACCTGCAATATGGCCTGACCGCGCACCGCGCCGAGCAGGTCAAGACGCTCGAGTTCGATAACGGGCGCGTCGAGCTCCGCGCCGTCACCGGCCCAGACTATGGGCGCATCTATGATCACGAACTGGTTGCGGCCGTGCAGCAGATCGCCGGCAATGGCACCGGCGACACGCGTTGGAAGATCCCCGGCGTGCTCGACTGGTCGACCGGTATCTACAATCCCCGCGTCGACATCACCTCGGATACCACCACGCTCTATGCTTCGGATCGCGACGTGTTCCTTTTCCTGGTCGATGACCTCACCCCAATCGAAGCAGGCAGGCTGCCGGATGGCTCGCCCGATCTCTACTTCCGGGGTTTCTATTGCTGGAATTCCGAGGTCGGCGCGAAAACGCTCGGCATCGCCAGCTTCTACCTTCGCGCCGTGTGCCAGAACCGCAATCTCTGGGGCGTCGAGGATTTCGAGGAGATCACTATCCGCCACTCCAAATATGCCGCCTCACGCTTCGCACACCAGGCTGCGCCGGCGCTGACGCGTTTCGCCAACTCCTCGCCCATGCCCTTTGTCAACGGCATCCGGGCGGCGCGCGAAAAAATCGTCGCCCGCAGCGATGACGATCGAACGGAGTTTCTCCGCCAGCGCGGCTTCTCCAGGGCGGACACAGCGAAGATCATCGAGACCGTACTCGCGGAAGAAGGTCGCAAGCCCGCGAGCGTCTTCGACTTCGTGCAGGGCATAACCGCCGTTGCGCGGGACAAGTCGCACCAGGACGCCCGGCTCGAGCTTGAGAGCAAGGCCAAGAAGCTGCTCGACCGGGCCGCCTGATTTCAGCAAAGCCGGCGATACGGATTTCCGTGTCTCCGGTTGCGTGCCTTTCCGGAAACCAGGATGTGCGGCGCCGTCCCTCAGAGTGAGAGGGCGGCGCCGATTTTCGTGACGGGTCAGGAGGCTGAGGAAGGTTCCCGGCCGCCCGTCGCGGAGTACATCCCATGGCTACTGCCAAGAAGAAGCCCACCATCACCCTGTCCCCCTCGCGCGACATCCCCTTCAACCAGCTCGTCCTGAGCCAGTCCAATGTCCGGCGCATCAAGGCCGGCGTCTCGGTCGAGGAACTCGCCGAAGACATCGCTCGGCGTGGCATCCTTCAGGGCCTCACCGTCCGCCCTGTCTTTGATGAAAACGGCACTGAGACCGGCATGTTCGAAGTGCCGGCCGGCGGCAGGCGTTTCCGGGCGCTGGAACTGCTCGTCAAGCAGAAGCGACTGGCCAAGACCGCGCCAGTCCCGTGTGTCGTCCGCGAGGGCGGCATTGCGGAGGAGGACTCTCTAGCAGAGAACGTCCAGCGCGCGCCGCTGCATCCGCTCGACCAGTTCCGCGCGTTTCTCACCCTGCGCGAGAAGGGTCAGGCCGAGGAGGAAATCGCTGCGACCTTCTTCGTCTCGGTGAACGTGGTCAAGCAGCGCCTGAAGCTCGCATCGGTCTCTCCGGTGTTGCTCGATATCTATGCCGAAGACGGCATGACGCTCGCCCAACTCGAAGCGTTCACCGTCTCGGGCGACCACGCGCGCCAAGAGCAGGTGTTCGAGCGGCTGAAGGCTTCCTACGACAAGTCGGCGTATGCCATCCGGCGCATGCTGACCGAAGGCGCCATCCGTGCCTCCGACAAGCGCGCCCAGTTCATCGGCCTCGACGCCTATGTCGAAGCCGGCGGCACGGTGCTGCGTGACCTTTTCGAGGGTGACGATGGTGGCTGGCTGGGGGATGTCGTCGTCGTTGAACAGATGGTGGCCGACAAGCTCAACTCCGAATCCGAGGCGATTGCCGCCGAGGGCTGGAAATGGACCGAGGTCGCGCCTGACTTTGCCTATGGGCACACCTATGGTCTGCGGCGGCTCCATGGTGAACTCGTGCCGCTCACGGCCGAGGAGGAAGCCACGCGCGACGCGCTCAAGGCCGAGTTCGACCGCCTCGTCGCAGAGCATGAAGGCGCGGACGAGCTTCCCGACGAGGTCGACGAGCGGCTCGGCGAACTAGAGACCGCACTCGAGTCCTTCGACGAACGGCCGCTGTCCTTCGACCCCGAGGAAATCGCCCGTGCCGGCGCCTTCATCAGCATCGCTGGCGATGGTTGCCTGCGCGTCGATCGGGGCTATGTCCGGCCCGAGGATGAAGCACCAGCCGAACCCCAGAACGCGTCCGATGGCGCAACGGGTAAGGAAGAGACAGTCGGCGACGATGCCGATGGCGACCACAATACCAACAGTGACGCCGTGCCGGAGCCAGAGGAAGACGACGGTCTTTCGCCGATCTCCGACCGTCTGATGACGGAATTGACGGCGCATCGAACGCTCGGTCTCCGGCACGCCCTCGGCGAGCATCCCGGTGTCGCCTTCCACGCAGCGTTGCATGCCCTGACGCTTAAGGTCTTCTACCACTATGGCTCGGATAGCTGCCTTGAGCTGGACCTCAAGACCGTCAGCTTCGGCGCCCAGGCGCCAGGGCTGAACGACAGCGTCTCCGCCGAGGCGATCCGGGCCCGGCATGAGAGCTGGACGAAGGCCTTACCAAAGGACTCGGCTGGCCTCTGGGACGCGCTGGGCGACTGGGACAGTGACAGCCGCGCGGCTCTGTTCGCGCATGTCGTCAGCCTCTCGGTCAATGGCGTCAGCGAGGCCTGGAACCGTCGGCCGCGGGCCCTCGCCCATGCCGATCAGTTGGCCCATGCCGTCGATCTCGACATGGCACCGCGCTGGAAGCCGACCGTCGACACCTTCCTCGGTCGCGTCACCAAGGCGCGGATCCTACAGGCCGTTGCCGAAGCGAAGGGCCAGCGCGCTGCCGACCGGATCGCCCATCTCAAGAAGGGCGACATGGCGACGGAAGCGACAACGCTACTTAACGGCACTGGCTGGTTGCCCGAGCCGCTCCGTACACCGGCCCGGGAGACGGTCGCCGACATGTCGGCTGTGGAACTGGCCGTCGTGGAAACGGCGGAGGTAGCGGACGAAACGGCCATGGCTGATAGCGACGGCATCGCCGATGATGACGACGTCGGCGTCGAAGCGATTATGGCTGCCGAATAGTCCTCTCGACCCTACGACTGGCCCGCCGGCAACGGCGGGCCTTTTTTTTTGAAGGAGGTCACCATGCGCGAACCGCCGCATGAGCTGGCACGCCGCCTCGCCGACCGGGCCGAGGCGGTCTGCCGGCACTATCTCTCCAATGGCCGCCGCCAGGGGAACTATTGGACCGTCGGCGATGTGCGCAACACGCCTGGTCGCTCCATGTTCGTCCGACTTGCAGGCTCCGCAAGAGGTTCGGCCGGCCGCTGGACCGACGCCGCTACCGGCGAGCATGGCGATCTGCTCGACGTGGTGCGCGAGGCGCTTGGACTCAGAGCTTTCGCAGATGTCGCCAAGGAAGCTCGGGCCTTTCTCGGCCAGTCGCATGAGGCAGCGCGTCTGGCATCTCCTGTCCGCCAGAGTGTCCAGGCTCCAGCCGGCTCATCGGAGGCAGGCCGTCGTCTGGTGGGCATGTCGCAGCCGATCATCGGAACCATCGTGGAAACGTATCTCCGTGAACGTGGCATTACGACTTTGCACGGAACCGAATCGCTCCGGTTTCATCCACACTGCTACTATCGGCCTGACGACCATGGACCGACCGAAACCTGGCCGGCGATGATCGCTGCAGTCACCGATCTCGATGGGCGGCTGACCGGCGCGCACCGGACCTGGCTTGCACCGGACGGTCTCAGCAAGGCACCCGTCGACACGCCGCGACGTGCAATGGGTGACCTCCTTGGCAACGCCGTTCGCTTCGGCGCGCCCGGCAGCGTCATGGCAGCGGGCGAAGGCATCGAGACGACGCTTTCGCTCCGATGCGCCCTGCCCGACATGGCGATGGCGGCAGCTCTCTCGGCGGCGCATCTCGCTGCCATCCTGTTCCCGCCAACGCTGAACCGGCTCTACATCATCCGCGACAACGATCCGGCCGGTGACGGTGCCCGCGACAAGCTGATCGAGCGGGCGTCCGATGCCGGCATCGAGGCGATCGTCCTCTCGCCGAGGATGGAGGACTTCAACGAGGATCTCCGCTACTTGGGCCTCGCCGCCCTTCGAAAATCGATCGCGGACCAACTGGTTCGCCGGGATCGCCATCGTTTCCTCGAACGTGTGGCCTGAACCGGGGTGTAGCGCGGCGCCGTGCGGTTCACCGGGCCGGCGGCACGCGCCCAGAAGCCACCGGCGGGGAGAGCCACGACCCGGCCTTCGAGAGGGCGATCGGGCCCACAGGCGGGCCGGCCAGGCAATGGCGCCGGCCGACTATTTTCCGGCGGCGGCTGCGCCGCCTTTCCATCGCGAGCCAAAATAGTCGGCCTCTGCCATCCTCCGCTGTCGCTCCGGCCCTCCGCGTCGCTCCGGGTGCGAGGCCATCCCGCCTGTGAGCTTTCGTCGCCATGAAGGCCGCGAGGGTCGCGGTCCAATCGACGGGAGCATACCGTGAGCGAGTACGACGACAACGAGCGACACCACGCCGCCTCTCCAACCGATCACGTCCTCACCGAACTCCAGCTCTATGGCTGGCGCCCTTACGCCGATGAGCCCGATCCGCGGCCCCTCCCCGACGGTGATCATGTGGCCGGAGCCGTGGCGGACATCTTCGACGCCCTCATCGCCACCCTGGCGGACACGCGCCTCGAACCCGACCTCGACGACCTTCTCTGGTCTGTCAGCAACGTCTTCCACCGCGCCGTGCTGCGCATCGAGCGGCACCTGGACGACAACGAGCAGGGCCAGCGGCGCCTGCAACGCGAACAGGACGGCACCGAGATCAAAGCGGTCGAACTCGAGAACCTCACAGCCCAAGGCCAGACCATGATCGAACGACGCGATGCCTTCGAACTGATGCGTGACCAGGCCGCCGAACGCTACGAGCAGCACACCGGATCGGCCTGGCGACCGCGCACCGGGTCGATGGTCAACCATCGGCACCTGACATCGGCAATGGTCGACAGCCGCGACTTCCTCGCCGCCCGGCGCAAGGCTCACACCGAGGTTATGCTTCCAACCGGCCCGAAGATCGCCCTGACCGGAGGCCTCGACTTCAATGATCACCAACTCATCTGGGACGTCCTCGACAAGGTCCACGCCAAACACCCCGACATGGTGCTGATCCATGGCAAGTCGCCCAAGGGCGCCGAACTGATCGCCGCCAAATGGGCCGACAATCGCAAGGTCCCGCAGGTCGGCTTCGCCCCAAACTGGGACAAGCACGGCCGGGCCGCGCCGTTCAAGCGCAACGATGCGATACTGGACATCCTGCCGATCGGCGTCATCGTCTTCCCGGGCACCGGCATCCAGGACAATCTCGCCGACAAGGCGAAGAAGCTCGGCATCAAGTCTCACGACTTCCGCAAGAAGGACGGCGCGTGAGTATCGCCGTGCTTCCGTAAAGTGGTATCGCCATTTCCGCTGAAAAACGGCTTTCAGTCTGGATTGCCCGTCACCGCGATGCGGGCTGCGCGTGCATAGTGCTCCAGTCCACATCGCCATCGATCAACCGGTCCAGCAACGCTTTCATGTCGCTTTGATCCGATGCTGACTGAAACGGCCCCGGCTGTCGCTCGATCGCCAGCACCGCGATGGCCAACGCCTTCTTCACAAGGTGCAGATCCCGATCCTTGAATTCTGCCATGACACCAACCTTCAGACGATCTGACCGACTATATCCCGCGCCGATTACAGAAGGGGCAATGGGCCTCCGAGGCTCGTGACTACGGCTCCTGGGCAAGCGAAAAACACCCCCGCTTCCAATAGCGCTGATCCTTGGTCCGGCCCATGGCCTGACGCCATCAACCCGTAAAGGGTCCGCTACGCGAGCGTGCGGCCTTGAGGCTTCGCCCCCGCGGTGATTGCGACCATGGGTTGGACACATCGGGCGCCTGTCGCGCGGGGGATGGTCTCCCGCCTCCAAGGACAGGAGCCGGAACAATGTCACTCAACGACGCTCACGCCTTCGCCTTCAGCCTCGCTGTAACCCTCATGGTCGTTATCGTCGTCTTTCAAGCAGGCGACGGCAGCCTCGGCGTCATGCCCGCCAGCGAATACGACGGCGACACCGCCGCCATCGTCCACGAGATCGATCCTTTCGCCCCCTGACTGGGGCATGCCTCGCCGCGGGAGCGAAAGTCCTGCCGGATTTCCGCTCCCGCCGCCGCTCATCTTCGGCTATACTTCAAACTGCGCCGTGGTGGTGGTGGAGGCGCGACCGTCAAACCTTTTCTCACGGAGACCACCACCATGATCTTCCTCGGCATCCTCCTTTGCATCGCCGGCATCGGATTCCTTTGCTGGCTCCTGTTCACGCTCGCTGTCTACGCGCTTCCGTTCTTCGTAGGCGTGACTGCGGGCGTGTGGGCTTACGGCACCGGAACCGGTCCGATCGGCGCGTTCATCGTCGGCATCGCCGCCGCCGGCGCGACGCTCGCGGGCTGCCAATTTACCTTCACATTCGTTCGCCCGGTCTGGGTTCGTCTTGCGGTCGCGCTCCTCTTTGCCGCACCAGCATCGATCGCCGGCTATCACACGACACATGGTCTTGCGAAGCTCGCCATGCCATCCGTGGGCTGGCAAATCGCTTTCTCGATCATTAGCGCGATCGCAGTCGGCATTGCCGCTTGGGTTCGGTTGCTGGCGATGGCACCGCCCGAGCCAGCCATGCGAGGCGTCGCTCGCGGCTAGGCGCCATCCGGAACTGGAGGGCCAGGACGGCGAGGATCATTACCAAGCCGCTCCTCGCTGCGTCAGGGTCATGGACAGAGCGTCCAAGCCCAGGAAGTTCCCACCCACACGGCAGAGATTCGAGCAGTACCGTCTGGCATTGACCGCTATGACGAACTCGAGCGGCCGTCGATCGCAGATGCAACGGCGGTCTTCTCCTTGGGAAGCTCATTCCGGTGATATTGCGGATATGGTCGAGAGTCGGGCAGAGCGCTGTGGGGCAACGCCGGCTATTCGAAGTGAACGTCGGTCGCCATGTTCTCGCTTGAGGCCCTCTTTCAGGTCGACCGCTCCAAAACGGCCTCATCAATGGCCTGATCTGACCGAAGGTCGGCTACGCCTCGACCGCCTATGCGGCAATGGCGCCGATCGACTTTCTTCCCCTGCCGGCTGCGCCGTCATTCCTCGCGAGACAACAAAGTCGCCTGGCTGCCATCCTCCGCTGACGCTGCGGTCGCAAGCGATGCCGCGTCGATCGCCTCCGGCCCGTCGATCGCCATCGAGGCCGCAATGGTGCGGCTCGAAGCAGAGATCAAGGAGAACTACCATGGCGACCATCGGCACCTTCAAGAAGTCCGGCAACGAATTCACCGGCGAAATCGTCACCCTGAGCCTTCAGACCAAGAACGTCCGCATCGTCCCCGAGAGCCGCCAGGTCGGCGAGAACGCCCCAAGCCATCGCGTCTTCGTCGGCCGCGCCGAAATCGGCGCCGCCTGGTCAGACCTCCAACGAGGGCCGCGACTATCTCGGCCTGAAGCTGGACGATCCGAGCTTCAACGCTCCGATCTACGCCAACCTCTTCGACGACGAGGAAGGCGAAGGCTTCAGCCTCATCTGGTCCCGCCCCAGCCGCCGCAACGGCGAGTAGGCGGCCTGAACAACGCCCCGCCCGGACACGCCGGGCGGGGCCAAGCCCTTTTCGGGCGACCGAATCAGTTCGGGCTTAATTCCCCAAAGCCAGCTCCGCGTGGCACTTTTCTCTCGCCATATCAGAGAAGAACGACTATTTTAGCCGTAGTTCTGGCGTGCGCATTTAGGTCTGTAGGAGGTGGTCATGCATGATCACCGCCCGACAGACGCGGGCCGCGCGCGCGTTGCTTGGTTGGACGCAGGAGACGCTCGCTGAGAAGGCCCTGGTATCGCTGACCGCCTTGAAGCGCCTTGAGTCCGAGAACGACTTCAAGGTGTACGAGACGACACGCGATCAAGTGCGCCGGACCCTTGAGAGCAGCGGTATCGTCTTTCTGTCCTCCGACCAAGGGGAAGGAGTGATGCTTGTTCGTGCGAAGATCGATTCCCCCGGTTTGTCCTAGCCTCTCACGGACCGGCGCGGCGATGCGCCGCGCGCATCACCTGATGCCTTCGTGCGCTCGCGCATTCACCTGCCAGCCTATACTGCTGACAATGATCCAGACGCTGCGATGACTGGCTGCGGGAGATCGGCGTGACACAAGAAGCGTTTCTGGACCAGCCACCAGAGAGCCAAGAGCTCACCAGGTACGATCGCGAGCACATGACGCTCTATATCCGCCTGCTTGACGCGGCGGCGGACGGTGCCGACTGGCACGAGGCGGTCTCGATCCTTTTTGGTTTAGATGCTGACCTCGAACCCGAACGATCCCGCCGCGTCTACGACACCCATCTTGCCCGCGCCCGCTGGATGACAGAGCACGGCTACCGCAAGCTTGTTCGCGAGGGCCGTCACTAACTCGACCGCGATGCCGCGCCCGCATCGCGCGTTGTCCACTCGAGGGCTTCCCGAGGTCTTTCCATCCGGCAATCGTGTCGCTCCCAGCATGTACGAGACATGCACGCTCGGAGGACACTATGCGGCCGGACACATCACAGTGGCGATCCTCTTCGACGTACGACTATCTCGACGACCTCGTCGCCGCGGATCTCGCCTGGGAATGGTTGCGCCGCAACGCCGACTATCAGCGCGACTACGCTGAAGTCGAACACCCCGACGCGGACCGTGAGCGCCTGACGAACATGGTGCGAATGCGCTGGGGGCTGCGATTTCCCTGTCGACCCAACTTTCAGTGCCATCGAGACGGCAGCGTTCTGGGCGCCGGGAGTCGATCCGGGCACAGTCATGCTCACAGCGATCCCGCCATTGCCATTGCCGGGCTTGGAAGGCTTTGCACCACCTGATCTCGATTCCCGCAACGCGCAGTTAGGCCCGGAGGGGCTGAGCATTGTGCACGGCGAGGGTGCCGCCGCCATCCGCCTTCTGTTGCTTGGCGATGCGCGGCCCGATCAGCCGCTGGCGGCCCTTGTTCCGCTTGACGCCGACGGCCTCGATCGCATCGAGGCCGTCACGCAGCTCTGGCGCGCACTGCATGGCCGTCGCGTTTTCCCCGATACCCGTCTGACGGCACAGCAACGCCGAAGGCTGCGCCACATGCTGCAGGCCGTCGACGGCAGCATGAACGGCGCGAGTTACCGCGAGATCGCAAACGTCATCTACGGCGCGCCGCGCGTCGAAGCAGATTCCTGGAAGACCTCGGCGCTTCGAGACAGCACCATAGACCTCGTCAAGGACGGCCGCGCCATGATCGCCGGCGGCTATCGCAAGCTTTTGCACCATCGCCGGAAGTCCTGACACGCTTCGCGCCACGACTGGGGTGCGAATTTAGCTCACCCTTCTTCGCCATCCCCCCTCGCGGCTCCTCTCCGCCACCGTGACCTTCGTCCGCCGCTGATCGCCAGCGGCCTCAATGAACCCACGGAGGCACGATCATGTCCGCCAACCTCACCGGCTTGCCGCCGCGCTTTCTTCGTACTCCCGAAGCCGCCCGGTTCTTGGGTCTGTCCGGCCGCACGCTGGAGAAACACAGGACCTACGGGACCGGCCCATCCTATCGAAAGCTCGGCGGGCGCGTCGTCTACGCGATCGACGACCTGCAGGCCTGGGCGGACCGGGGCGCCGTTACTTCGACCTCCGATCCCCGCGGCACTGTTCTTCCCGCAAAGCGCCATGAGGCCGTGACGCCTGTCTTTGCCGGCCGTCACGCCCGCTGACCGTCGCGCCGGTTTCCTCAATGCTGGTGCGCCGTCGCCCCCTGTCGGAACGCGGACAACTCGAACTGTTCCGTGCGCGCGGCAGCGATCTCGCACCCCGAGACACGCAGGATCTCATGGCCTATCCGTTCTTCAGCCTCTTCAAATCCCATCGGATACAGCCCATCGACTTCTCCGCGGGGGACGTTGTCATCCGCGTCGAAGCCGTGCCCGAACATGGTATGGCGACCATCTGGGACGCGGATATCCTGATCTGGGCCGCAAGCCAGATCGTCGCGGCGCGCGACGCCGGACTGCGCACGTCGCGCCTCATGGCGGCGACGCCCTACGAAATTCTCACCTTCATCGGACGCGGCGTCGGCGCTCGCGACTACCAGCGCCTGAAGGCGGCGCTCGACCGCTTGCAATCGACAACGGTGGCGACGACCATCCGCCAGCCCGCGCAGGGTCGTCGGCACCGCTTCTCCTGGATCAACGAGTGGGTCGAGCGCACGGATCGGCGCGGGCGCCCCGCCGGAATCGAGTTGATCGTCCCCGACTGGTTCTACCAGGCGGTCCTGGACGATGCGCTCGTACTCACCATCGACCGCGATTACTTTTCGCTGACGGGCGGGCTCGACCGCTGGTCTATCGGCTCGTGCGCAAGCATGGCGGCCGACAGCGCGCCGGCTGGCGCTTCGACTTCCGCCATCTCTACCTGAAGTCCGGTAGCCTCTCACCGTTCAAACGGTTTGCCTTCGAGCTGCGCGACATCGTCAGACGCCAGCCGCTGCCCGGGTACACCCTGTTCATCGAGGTCGAAATCAACGGCCGCGTGCTGCTCTCCTTTGAGCCGTCTCCCCATGGAAGACCTGTGGACGGCCTCGTGCTATCGGGAACCCGCACTATCGTGCCATCGGGAACCCGAGGCTCGTGCTATCGGGAACCCAAACCGGGGTTAACCGACTGCGCGGCAAGCGAAAATCGCGCCCTTAACTTAGAATCTAACACAGAATCTAACTCTCTTAGCGCGCCTGGCATCGTTGAAAGCTCTGCCGACGGCGGCAAGCGCAACGAAACACAGACGCTTCAGCCCCCGATCTTCCCGCATACGTCTTTCGGTAAATCCGGCGTTCCGACACCTGAACTTCCCCTCCAACCTAAGCCGCGAGGGGCAAAATGATCGTAGCGCTCCTCAATCAGAAAGGCGGCGTCGGCAAGACGACGCTGGCGCTGCATCTCGCCGGGCAATGGGCCAGGACGGGAAAGCGCATCACGCTGATCGATGCCGACCCGCAGGGCTCGGCTCTCGATTGGTCGCAGCAGCGCGCCCGGGAAGGTCTGCCACGGCTGTTCGGGGTTGTCGGCCTGGCGCGCGATACACTGCATCGCGAGGCGCCCGAACTGGCCCGTGGTGCCGACCATATCGTCATCGATGGGCCGCCCCGTGTCGCCGCGCTGATGCGCTCGGCGCTGCTCGCGGCCGATCTTGCGCTTGTCCCGGTTCAGCCGTCTCCCTTCGATGGCTGGGCGTCGGCCGAGATGCTGGCACTGATCCGAGAGGCGCGGATCTACCGCCCCCAACTTGTCGCTCGCTTCGTGCTCAATCGTTGCGCCACGCGTACCGTCATCGCCCGCGAGACGGCTGAGACCCTGGCCGATCACGATCCGCCGGTGCTCGCCGCGACCATCGGCCAGCGCGTCGCCTTTGCCGATGCCGCACAATCGGGTCGCCTCGTCTTTGAGACAGACGAGGATAGCCCGGCTTCACGCGAGATTGCGGCCTTCGCTGCCGAAGTTGGAAGGATCGCGCCATGAATGGGCGATCCCCGAAGCGCGGCTTCATCGCCCGTCCCGGCACCGCCGAGGACTGGATCAAGGAATCCGGGATAGCGCCGGGTCGAAGCAATGACGGCTCCGCTTTCACCGCCCGGCTGACTATCGACGTCACACCGGAGCTGCGCGGTCGCATCAAGATCGTCGCCTTCCAGCGCGGCCAGACCGTCGCCGACATGCTGCGCGACCTGCTCGCCCGCGAATTTCCCGAGAGCCAAGGAGACACTCCGTGACCCGAAACCAGACGCCTCGTATGCGCAGCGGCCGACAGTCCGGCGTTGCCACACCATCCACAACCCTCGTTGAGCTGACGTGGGTCGAGAAGCGGATTGAGCACTGGATCAGGTTCGGTCGCAAGGCTCACGAGCAGGTTCTCGACCAGCGCCACCGCGTCGTCGGGTTTGCGCCCAACACGACCTTCGCCTTCGTCCGCTGGGCGGCGAACGACTTCGGCACGATCATCTCGCGCATCGACATCCTGCGCGCGGTTCGTGACGGCGAACCGTTCCAGACCCTGCCCTTCGTCAGACCAGGCGGCGACATCCTGCTGAAAGTTGACCGCTGGCCGAAGGTCGAGCGGGTGTTGCAGGCCATCGACGCCATCGAGGCGCTCGGCATCGATCCCGTCGATGTCGCGCCCGACCATTGGCGCCATGTCCACAACCGTCTGAAGGCCGACCAAGAGCCACGCCCCTACACCCGCGAGCAGCACCGCGCCTGGCTTCTTCGCCGGAGGACCGAGCCATGACCCGCTTCGGCTACGTCATGACGACATACTTCGCCGTGCTGGCGATCGGCGGACTGTCCTTCATCCATGTCGCGCCGAGGCTGATCTGGAACGCATCGGCGAGCACCCCGATCGGTCTCTACCGCATCCGCCCGGCCGAGCGGCTTGCTGTAGGCGATCTTGTCGCTGTCGATGCCCCGGAACCACTGGCGAGCTTCCTTGCCGACAACGGTTACCTGCCGCGCGGTGTGCCGCTGATGAAGCGCATCGCCGGCCTTCCCGGACAGGAAGTCTGTCGCAATGGCCTCGCCATCACCGTCGATGGAATCGAGATTGGCAGGGCGCTCGAACGCGATCACCTCGCCCGCCCACTGCCGGTCTGGCAGGGCTGCCGGCGCATGGGCGGCGGCGAAGTCTTCCTCATGAATGCGCAAGTCCACGACAGTCTCGATGGTCGCTACTTCGGGCCGATTGCGACCAGCTTGATCATCGGCGGCGCCACCCCGCTGTGGACCAAGCAGGACGGGACCCGCGCCTACGAATGGCGGGCTCCAAGTCACTGATCGCGCCCGAACCTTCAAACGCCCATCGCAGAAAGGAGCAATGAAATGTCACAGATCGGAGAGTTCACCCGCTCGAAGTCCGGATATTCCGGCCGCGTCCGCACGCTCACCCTCGACGTGCAACTCGCCCTCGTTCCAGCCGAGCCCTCGGACGCCGAAAAGGCGCCGGATTATCGCATCCAGATGGGCGAGGATGGTGACGGACCAGAGGTTAGTGCAGGCTGGAAGCGAACCGGAGACAAGGCCGGCGAATACGTCTCGCTGCTGATCGACGATCCCGTCTTCGCGCAGCCGATCCGGGCAAACCTCTTCCGGTCCGATGCCGACAATGCGTCATGGTCGCTGCACTGGAACCGTTCGCCCAAACGCAGCGAACGGGAGTGAGGCCATGCCGATCTCCCGCTGTCGCTTCACCGCCGGCCTTCCCAAGGTCGCCCGCCGTAGCACATTCCTTCTCCTTTCCGGGCTTCTTTCGGTCGCTGCCTTGCCGACCGCTACAGTCGCGCAGAATGCGCCGATCGAACGGACGGCGGCAGGCGACCCCTACGCTGCTATCATCGCCGAGGCGTCGCGGCGTTTCGGCATTCCAAAGACCTGGATACGCGCGGTCATGCGTGCCGAAAGCCATAGCGACGTCCGGGCGATCTCGCCCGCGGGCGCCATGGGGCTGATGCAGATCATGCCCGACACATGGGCGGACCTTCGGCTTCGCCATCGTCTCGGCGGCGATCCCTACAGTCCGCGCGACAACATCCTGGCGGGCACGGCATATCTGCGCGAGATGCACGACCGCTACGGTTCGCCGGGCTTCCTCGCCGCCTATAACGCTGGCCCCGGCCGCTACGAGGAATACCTCGCCGGCCGCCGTGCGCTACCAGCCGAAACCCGCGCCTACGTCGCTGCACTCGCGCCGCTTGTCGGAGGCGGAAAAATCGATCGCCCTTTCGTCGTAGCCGGGGCCGTCGAGCGCAATAACTGGACGCGCGCACCGCTGTTCGCCCCCCAGTCCGATCACACGCCGGCTGTCGATCCCGCACCGCGCGATGGCCAGCCCGATGACGCCCCGGCGGCAACTCCCGTGCACGATCTCTCCGCCATCTCACCCCTGTCGGATGGCCTGTTCATCGTCCACCTCGGCTCTGGAGACCCGCAATGACGAGTTTAGCAGGATCACGCAGAGTGGCGTGGAATGGCGGAGGGTGGAGGGAATTGGAGGAGTGGCGCGGAAACACGAGCGCAAGCGTCCGGAGCTTGCACGTGAGGTCAGGTCTTGACAGGAACTTGGGCTTTCCAGTTCCAGGGGATGAGTTCATCCAACCGATGGACCGGGTATCCATCGACCATTCGGCTGAGCACATCGCGCAGCCAGGCGTAGGGCTCGACGTCGTTAAGTTTGCAGGTTTCGATCAGCGAACACAGCACCGCCCATCGATGGCCGCCGCCGTCGCTGCCCGCGAAGAGGTGGTTCTTGCGACCGAGACTGACCGGACGGATCGCGCGCTCGACAGGGTTGGTGTCGAGCTCGATGCGACCGTCTTGCAGAAAGCGGGTCAGTCCGTCCCAGCGCGAAAGCGCGTAGCGAACCGCCACGGCGAGCGTGCTGCGTCCCGACAAAAGCGGAAGCTGTGTTTCGAGCCATACCCGCATGGCATCGACAATGGGTTTCAAGCGGCTGCGCCGAGACGCCAGCCGGTGCACCGGCGATTGACCGCGAACATCGGCTTCTACTGCATAGAGTTCGCCGATCCGTCGCAGGGCTTCCATCGCTATCGGCGCGTTGGTGGCCTGCGACACATCAAAGAATTTGCGCCTGGTATGGGCCCAACAGGCAGCAAGAACTATGTCTCCCTTGACGGTGAGCTGCTCGAAGCCGGCATAGCCGTCGACATGCAGCACGCCCTTGAAGTGCTCG
This sequence comes from Mesorhizobium sp. M7A.F.Ca.US.006.01.1.1, assembly GCF_003997935.1. Lineage (GTDB taxonomy): Bacteria > Pseudomonadota > Alphaproteobacteria > Rhizobiales > Rhizobiaceae > Mesorhizobium. The sequence continues at coordinate 12,858 of NZ_RZQL01000048.1, read as the reverse complement.
AGATGCGAGACGGGACGCTCGGCTTTGCGGTCCGGCGCAAACAGATAGACTGCGGCCGGCGGCTCCGGTCCGCCCCATGGCCTCTGCTCGCGGGCATAGACCCAAAGCCTGCCGGTCTTGGTGCGGCCGCGGCCAGGATCAAGCACCGGAACCGGTGTGTCGTCGGCAAAGAGATAGTTGGAGGCGAACACGCTTTTGGCAAGCCGCTCGTGCAGCGCTTCGAGCCACCAGCAGGCGCCGCCAACCCATCCGGCGAGTGTCGAGCGCGGAAGATCGACACCGCTGCGGGCGAATATCTGCGATTGTCGGTAGAGCGGGGCATGGTCGCAATATTTGCTGACCAACACCTGCGCCAGCAGCGCCGGCGTGGCCATGCCGCCGGCGATCAGCCGCTCCGGGGCCGGCACTTGCACAACCGTCTCGCAGGTCCGGCAAGCATATTTGGGTCGCGTCGTCCTGATCACGCGAAGCTGCGCTGGTACCCAATCCAGCATCTCGCTCACGCTTTCGCCGATGCTATGCAGCGCGCCGCCGCAGCCCGTGCAGACTGTGCTGCCGACATCAAGCAGGACGTCCTCGCGCGGCAGATGATCGGGCAGCGACTTGCGATGGGACTGCCGCTCGGCCGACAGCCTGCCAACGAACGGACGGCTCTCCTGGATGCGAGCAACATCGGCGTCGAGGTCTTCCAGCGCGAGCGCGAGCTGGTCGGGATCAAGCTGCTCGGAACTGCGGCCGAACTGCGCCCGCTGGAGCTTTTTGATGATCGACTGAAGCCGCTCGATCTCGCCGTCGCGGCTCTCGACCGCTGCCGCCATGTCGCGCACGAGACGCTGCAAAAGCTGCGGGTCGGAAGGCAGATTCGCTATGTCGATCAACATGACCGAATCTATCACAAACAGCCCCAAAACCCAAGGATTCCGGGCCTGTTTGGGCCAGTCGACGAGCGGATTTCAGCCAGCCAGGGCTGGCCTCCAAACACGCTCGGGAGCGCGCCAGTCGATGCCTTCGATCAGCATCGCAAGCTGCGCCGGCGTCAGCGTGATCGAGCCATCGAAGCCTGCCATCACCGGCCACGCGAAGCTGCCCTGATCGAGCCGTTTTGTGAACAGGCACAGGCCGTTTCCATCCCAAAACAGGATTTTCAGCATCGACGCCTTCTTGCCCCGGAAGGCGAACAGATGGCCCGAGAACGGATCCTGCTTCAGCGTTTGCTGCACCAGCATGGCGAGCCCGTCGAGACCTTTGCGCATGTCGGTGTAACCCAGAGCCAGATGCACTTTCACACCTGCCGGAACGATCATCATGGTGTCGCTCCTTCGATTGCGACGCGTTGTCGAACGGCGTCCGGATCGCTGCCAGTAGGTGCGAAGACGCGCCGGCCGTCAGCCAGATCGATCGCCGTCATTCCATCGGGCGGCTGCACGAGGTCACGCAGCAGAAGTGTCGCTGGCGTGCCCTCAGTCAGCGCGACGGGCGCAAGCTTCGCGCGCTTCTTCTGCGCCACGCCGAACTGCACGCGCCAGCGGAACAGCATGCCGGTGACAATCCCGTGCTTGCGCGCGACCTGCGAGACGCTGACACCAGGCTGGTCACTCTCCAGTGCGATGGCATGCTTTTCCGCGTCGCTGAAGAAGCGCCGCGCAGGCTGCCGGCGCGCGCCAGGTTCATCCTTCGGATCCGCCGTCAAGCTCGATTCCGGCGGCGTTCCGCTAGCACTAGTGCTAACGGCCGGACGGGCGGAGGGATGAAGATGGGCCCGCCAGTCGATTTCGACCTCGCCGTCGTCCAGCCGGTCACGCCATTTGCGCAGGCTCGTCGGCGAAAGATGCAGCGCCGCGGCATATTCGCGAACACCCATGCCGCTCCAGTTCATCGCCTCGACATGCATCGCCCAGTACGCCTGGACAGCACGGTTGCGCACATCCGTGCTCACCGCAAAGCGCAGTCGAGCACGCTTCTTTCGCCGTTTGGCTTGCGCTTCCAGGCGCTTCTGACGGCGCAATTCGGCCTGATATTCCGCATGCTTACGGGCAGCGTCCTTGCCAGCAAAGTACTTCAGCCAGCGGTCGAGTGTGTCCCTCGTCAGGCGATGCTGACGGCAATATGCTGTCCGCGTCAGACCGCTACGCTGCCACGCCTCGACGTGAACAACCCACCAGGATTGCCGCGCCTCGTTCTCGAAATGTCTCAAATTCACCGGAGATCCTCCATGCTACGAAGGAGCCCGACATGTCGCACGAATGCACTACTCAATCTGGGTGCAGGGACCGGACGCTTACACACGAGCATAGGACGGCAAGATAAAAGAGGCTCGCCGGACGTCAGCCAAGCCATTGATATGGCTTGGTTTCCGGCGTGCCTATCGGTCGGGGGGCGTGCCGCGCTTGAGGATTTTGTCAACGATTTCAAAGTGGTTTCCGGCACTGTACGGCTAACGCTGTTGGCGGGGTAGCGATGAGCGAGGGTGACAGCGATTTTCGCCTTCGGCCAGGACGCATCCGCGGCACGCGCGCGCCGAAGGCGAAGAGCTTCGTCAACCAGGTGCTACGAGCCGCCAAGCGGGCCGGTCACGCCGATGGCGTGTCCAGGTCGGAGCCGAGGAGCGGCTGCTCGCGACCTCTGGGCCGCTCCAGTTTCGGCCGCGGCCGGATCAACTTCAGCCGGAACCGGCTTTTCTCTCCCAGTCGACGTGTCGTGGTCGCCGCGCGGATTGCGAGGCATTCGGGCAAGGCGTTTCGCTCCGCCCCGTTGTCCACACATCTCTCCTACTTGAAGCGCGACGGCGTCACCCGTGATGGCGAAAAGGCAGGGATGTTCGATGCCAGCGGCGACCTCGCCGATGACTTGGCCTTCGCTGAACGCTCGAAGGATGACCGTCATCACTTCCGCTTCATCGTCTCGCCAGAGGACGCCGGCGAGATGACCGACCTTCGCGCCTTCACGCGCGACCTCGCGAAGCAGATGGAAGCCGACCTTGGCTCCCGGCTCGATTGGGTCGCGGTCGATCACTGGAACACCGACAACCCGCACGTCCACCTGTTGGTGCGTGGGGTCGACGACACCGGCGCGGATCTCGTCATCTCGCGCGACTACATCAGCCGTGGCCTTCGCTCCCGAGCTGAGGAATTGGTGTCGATCGAACTCGGGCCCCGACCAGAGCACGAAATCCGCACCGCATTGGAGAAGCAGATTAGCGCCGAGCGCTGGACACGGCTCGATGTGGAAATCCGCATCGCCGCGGACGAGACCGGGTATATCGACTTGCGCCCGCAAGCGACTGGCGCCACCGATGCCGATAGCCGTCGCCTGATGACCGGCCGGGTCCAGCATCTGCAGAAGATGGGCCTCGCCACCCCGGTCGGTCCGGGCGAATGGATGGTAGGACTTGATGCCGAGCGCTCGCTGCGAGAGCTCGGCATGCGCGGCGATATCATCAAGACGATGCACCAAGCCTTCACCGAGCGCGGACAGGAGCGCGGCGTCGCCGACTATGTGATCGACGCTGGCGCGACAGGCGCGCTCATCATCGGTCGGCTGGTAGACAAGGGTCTTCAGAATGAGCTGACCGGTGAGGCCTACGCCCTGATCGACGCCACCGACGGCCGCGCGCACCACGTCCGCTTCCGCGGCATCGAAGCGTTCGAGCACTCACCACCTATCGGCGGCATCGTCGAGGTGCGCCGCTTCGGTAGTCCGGAGGACGAACGGCCGACGCTCGTCCTGGCCAATCGCTCGGACTTCGATCTGAACCGCCAGATCACAGCGCCGGGCGCGACATGGCTCGATCATCGCCTTGTCGAGCGCGAACCCATGCCGCTTGCGATGAGCGGGTTCGGCCGTGAGGTTCGCGACGCCATGACGGCCCGTGGGGACCATCTCCTCGATGAAGGGCTCGCCCGCCGACAAGGCCAGCGCGTCATCCTGCAGCGCGACCTTCTCAATACTCTGAGACGCCGCGAGTTGGACGCCGCCGCGGCGCGGCTCTCGGCAGAACTTGGCCAGCCTTACCTGATGGCGGCCGCCGGCGAGCATGTCGCAGGCGTTTACCGTCAGCGCCTCACGCTCACGTCAGGCCGCTTCGCCATGATCGACAATGGCCTCGGCTTCCAACTCGTGCCGTGGGCGCCGCCACTCGAGACGAAACTCGGTCAGAGCATCGCCGGCATTGCCAAGGATGGAGGCGGTATCGAATGGAGCTTCGGCCGGAAACGGGGGCTTGGATTGTAGTTAGCACCCTGAAGGCGGAACCCGGCCATGCACTGTCGCCAGCGGCACGGATGGCTTCAACAATACTGGGCGGCAGTCGTTGTCCGATCACGGTCCGTCGCCGACACCCGGAGCATGTGCGCAACCGTCTCCGCAACGGCTGGGCCAGCGCGCCCTGCGACCGGATCACGTCGCCGGCCCGTCTTTACGCTGCGGCGTCCTTTTACCGCCCGGCCGATTGGGCGCCCTTCCCCCATTGTTCTGAATGAGTATTTTGCCGAACTCTCGCAAATTGCCACGCGCGTGACACAGCACATGCTCAAGCCGCGCATTTACCCAAAGACATTGAGGATGGAGATACGATGATCACGGCGCACCTTCTCGACATGGACGGGGTTCTGGTCCGCGGCGGCCAACCGATTGCAGGCTCGATCGACTATGTCGCGGCGCTGGTTGCTACTGGCAAGCCGTTTCAAATCTTCACAAACAACTCTCGCTTTACGCCAGAAGATCATGCCGAGCGTCTCAGGGCGGTTGGCTTCCCCGTATCCCCTGAACACATCTACACCTCGGCACTGGCCACCGCGCGGTTCGTCGAGTTGCAAAAGCCCGGATCATCCGCCTTTGTCATCGGCGATCACGGGCTGGTCGAGGCCCTGAGGTGTGCAGGCTGCCGGATCACGGAATTCGCCCCCGATTTCGTGGTCCTCGGTGACACCACTTCGTACCACTACGAACAGATCGCCACCGGCGCCGAGCTCGTGGCAAAAGGAGCGTGGTTTCTTGCCACCAATCCGGATGCGACCGGCCCGACGGAGCGCGGATTCCATCCGGCGTGCGGCGCGGTTGCATCACTGATCGAGAAGGCTACCGGCCGCCAGCCCTACTTCGTGGGGAAGCCGAACCCGTTCATGATGCGAAGCGCGCTGGACCGCCTCGGAGTAGGTGCGGCCGATACGATTCTGGTCGGCGACAGAATGGATACGGACGTGGTCGCCGGACTGGAATCGGGCCTGAAGACAGCGCTTGTGCTTACTGGTGTGAGCACGCGCGCTGACATGGAGCGGTTTCCATTCAGACCGGATCACGTGATCGAGCGCCTCGCCGATCTCGGCGGGGGCGTCACGATGGAATGACACTCCCAACGGACGGCGCGGAGTGCCTTCCGCAACCAAAGTCGCAAACGAATACAACCACGAGAAGGCCGACAACAGGAGATAGGCGCGCTCAAGACTTCTTGTCCACGCGTTGGCCCGCCGATTTTCCCGCCGAAACAAGACGTCTGGTCGACTATTAAACAGCACGCTTCATAATGCGAGTAGTTCCGCAGCCCTTCGCCGGCGGATGACGGAAACAGGGCCGCCCACCGCAGTCGTCCATCTGCTCTTTTTCCTGTCTATGTTCTCTAGTGTCGCCGGGACTGCGACCTGCGAAGATGACGCCTTGCAATCCGCTGCACTGACCACCGACCTTGATGGCATTGCTGTCGAGGAACCTTCACTTGTCCGCCACGAAAATCCTCTGGGGCCAGATCACTGTCGTCTTCCTGATCGTGCTCGCCACGACCTGGGCGGCGACGCAGTGGACGGCGTGGAGGCTTGGATTCCAGCCACAGCTCGGCGCGTCATGGTTCGAACTGGCGGGCGTCCCGTTCTATTATCCGCCGAGCTTCTTCTGGTGGTGGTACTCCTACGACGCCTATGCGCCGTCGATCTTCGTCGAGGGTGCCTATATCGCAGCCTCCGGCGGCTTCATTTCCATCGCGGTAGCGATCGGCATGTCGGTCTGGCGGGCGCGCGAGGCGAAGAACGTCGAAACCTACGGCTCGGCGCGCTGGGCGAACCCAAACGAGGTCAAGTCCGCCGGTCTGCTCGGCCCTGATGGCGTGGTGCTCGGCAAGCTTGATCGCGACTATCTCCGCCACGATGGACCCGAGCATGTGCTGTGCTTCGCTCCGACGAGAAGCGGCAAGGGTGTCGGCCTCGTCGTGCCATCGCTCCTCACTTGGCCAGGCTCGGCTATCGTCCACGATATCAAAGGCGAAAACTGGCAGCTGACGGCAGGCTTTCGCGCCACGCACGGGCGAGTACTGCTGTTCGACCCCACGAACTCGAAGTCTTCCGCCTACAATCCGCTTCTCGAAGTGCGCCGCGGCGAGTGGGAGGTGCGCGACGTCCAGAACGTCGCCGACGTCCTGGTCGATCCCGAGGGTTCGCTCGAAAAGCGAAATCACTGGGAGAAGACCAGCCATTCCCTGCTCGTCGGCGCGATCCTGCATGTCCTCTACGCCGAGCGTGACAAGACGCTGGCCGGCGTCGCTGGATTCCTGTCGGACCCCAAGCGGCCAATCGAAACGACGCTAGCGGCGATGATGACAACGCCGCATCTGGGACAAGCCGGCCCGCATCCTGTCGTGGCGTCCACCGCACGCGAGCTTTTGAACAAATCGGACAACGAGCGGTCCGGTGTGCTCTCCACCGCCATGTCGTTTCTCGGCCTGTATCGCGATCCGGTCGTCGCCGAGGTGACGAGCCGTTGCGACTGGCGGATCGCCGACATCGTTGCCGATTTAAGACCGGCAACCCTCTACCTCGTCGTGCCGCCGTCAGACATCTCGCGTACGAAGCCGCTCATCCGCCTGGTGCTCAATCAGATCGGCCGGCGTCTGACCGAAGATCTTCATGCGAAGGACCGCCGCCACCGCGTGCTGATGATGCTCGACGAATTCCCGGCGCTGGGCCGGCTCGATTTCTTCGAAAGCGCCTTGGCTTTCATGGCGGGCTACGGCCTGAAGGCCTTCCTCATCGCGCAATCGCTCAATCAGATTGAGAAGGCCTACGGCGCCAACAACTCGATCCTCGACAATTGCCATGTCCGCGTTAGCTTCGCGACCAACGACGAGAGAACGGCCAAGCGTGTCTCAGATGCCCTTGGCACGGCCACCGAAATGAAGGCGATGAGGAACTATGCCGGGCACCGGCTGTCGCCGTGGCTGGGGCATCTGATGGTCTCGCGCTCGGAAACGGCGAGGCCCTTGCTCACCCCCGGAGAGGTCATGCAACTTCCGCCGAGCGAGGAGATCGTCATGGTGGCCGGTTCGCCGCCGATCCGGGCGAACAAAGCGCGCTATTACGAGGACGGGCAGTTCAAGGCGCGCGTGCTTCCGCCGCCCGATCCGGCAAATTGCGGCCGGTCGGTTCGCCTGGACAACTGGTCGGCGAGCGTTCCGCAGAAGCCGCCGCCCGCACTCCCAGCCGACACCGAGAAAGCCGGGCAGGATGCGGCCAATGGTGGCGTGCGCCGCGAACCCGAGCTGCCCGATCACGTCGCCATCGCCAAGGAGACCCCCGGTCTGAGGCCACAGGAAGAGTTCGCCATCATCGAAGACGACGATCCGGAAGACACCGCACGACAGGGCCGCATCCTGCGCCAGCAGATGCGCGGAATCGCGCGCCAAGTCGCGCTCGACCCCGACGATGGCATCGAGATGTGAGCCTGGATCGTGCGCGACCGAATGAACGTCTATTTTCCGCCCGCGATGCTGAGAGAGATCGCCGAGCTTGCCGATCGCAAGAAGCTCTCCCGCTCGGCGATCGTGGAAGCAGCGGTCGCCTCATTCCTCTCGCCGGATGGCGCCGACCGTCGCGAGGCCGCCTTCACCCGTCGGCTGGACCGGCTCTCGCGACAGGTTCAGCGGATGGAGCGAGATATTGGTATCACCGCGGAAACCCTAGCGCTGTTCGTCCGCTTCTGGCTGACAATTACACCGCCCTTGCCTCCCGACGCACAGGCGGCCGCACAGACCAAGGGGCGTGAGCGCTTCGAAGGGTTCGTCGAAGCGCTGGGCCGGCGCCTGCAAAAGGGTCAGAGCTTTCTCAGGGAAATTCCCGACGACATCGGCGGCGTCGCGTCGACTGACGATACCGTCGAGTCGGCCAAGGAAGGCTGATTAGCCACCGCAAAGCGGATGCCCATATTCCAACATCCCGCCGTTTCCCTGTCTTTGCTCGCCAGGCTACGACGCCGCATTGTTGTTGTTGCCAGCTGCCATTTCCTGCCCTTTCTGATCATCCCCAAGCCATGGCCGTCTTTGCGGTCCGTCGGCGAAAAGGGGACGATATGTCGGCTTCTCATCAGCAATCCGAGGCGATCATACGCGGCGCACGCATGCTGCGCACCGCGCTCGGCCCGGCAATAGCCGGATTTCTGGAGGATCCAGAAATCGTCGAGGTGATGCTCAACCCCGACGGGCTGCTCTGGGTCGACCGCCTTTCGCATGGTCTAGCCTTCACGGGCGAGAGGCTGTCGTTTGCCGACGGCGAGCGCATCGTCCGTCTCGTCGCCCATCACGTCGGCGCTGAGGTCCATTCTGGTCGCCCACGCGTCTCGGCCGAGTTGCCCGAAACGGGGGAGCGGTTCGAGGGGCTTCTGCCTCCTGTCGTGGCGGCCCCGACCTTCGCGATCCGCAAGCCAGCCGTCGCCGTCTTCACACTCAGTGACTACGTGGCCTCGGGCATCATGACCGCCGACCAGGCTGAACTCCTGCGCGCAGCCGTTACGGCCCGCAAGAACATCCTCGTCGCCGGCGGCACCTCCACCGGCAAGACCACGCTTACAAACGCGCTGCTGGCCGAGGTGGCCAAAACCGGAGACCGCGTGGTGCTCATCGAGGACACCCGCGAGTTGCAATGCGCCGCGCCCAACCTTGTCGCGCTGCGCACCAAGGACGGCGTCGCTTCGCTCTCCGACCTTGTGCGCTCATCACTTCGCCTTCGCCCCGACCGCATTCCGATCGGCGAGGTCCGCGGCGCCGAGGCGCTGGATCTGCTCAAGGCGTGGGGCACGGGCCATCCTGGCGGGATCGGCACCATTCACGCTGGCAGTGCCCTGGGTGCGCTGCGCCGGATGGATCAGCTCATCCAGGAGGCCGTCGTCACAGTGCCGCGGGCGCTGATCGCGGAGACCATCGGTCTGGTGGCTGTGCTTTCGGGTCGCGGACCGCACCGACGTCTTGCCGAACTCGCCCGCGTCGACGGGCTGGACCGGACCGGCGACTACGCCATCACCCCCGCAACGCTCGATATCTAAGGAGACCGCACATGATCCGCCCTGGCCTCAATATCCGCCGTCACATCGTGACCGCAGCCTTCGTCGGCTACGCCGCGCTGATGCTCCCGGCTGGTGCCCACGCGGCCGGCTCCTCAATGCCCTGGGAAGCACCACTCCAGTCAATCCTTGAATCCGTCGAAGGGCCTGTCGCCAAGATCATGGCGGTCATCATCATCATCGTCACCGGTCTGACACTTGCCTTCGGCGACACCTCGGGCGGTTTCCGTAGGCTGATCCAGATCGTGTTCGGACTGAGCATCGCCTTCGCGGCCAGTTCTTTCTTCCTGTCGTTCTTCTCCTTCGGCGGCGGGGCGCTGATCTGATGGCAAGCATTCTAGAACATGCAGACGTTCCAGGCTTCACCGCCCCCGTCCATCGCGCGCTGACCGACCACATCCTGCTCGGCGGCGCGCCGCGCTCGGTGGCGATCCTGAACGGCACGCTTGCCGCGGCGCTCGGCCTTGGCCTGCGGCTCTGGCTGGTCGGCCTGGTGCTTTGGGCGATTGGCCATTTCGCGGCCGTGTGGGCGGCCAAGCGCGATCCGATGTTCGTCGACGTGGTGCGCCGGCATCTGCGCATCCCCGGCCACTTGAACGTCTAAGCGCGGGATCTGGAAATCGGCCATGATGAACCTTACCGAATATCGGCGCACAACTTCTCGCCTGGCCGACTTCCTGCCTTGGGCGGCGTTGGTCGGCGAAGGCGTTGTCCTCAACAAGGACGGCTCCTTTCAACGAACCGCGCGCTTTCGCGGGCCTGATCTTGAATCTTCGGTGCCCGCCGAGTTGGTCGCCGTCGCCGGACGCCTCAACAATGCATTTCGCCGGCTCGGTTCCGGCTGGGCGATCTTTGTCGAAGCCGCCAGGCTGACTGCACAGCGCTATCCCGAGAGCCGGTTTCCCGAGGCGGCGTCCGCCCTCGTCGACACCGAACGCAAGGCCGAGTTCGAAGAAGAAGGCGCGCACTACGAGTCCAATTATTATCTGACCTTCGTCAATCTGCCGCCAGCCGAGGACGCTGCGCGCGCCGAGGGCTGGCTCTATGAGGGCAAGGCGCAAGCCGGCGTCGACGCCCGCGCAATCCTGCGCGGCTTCGTCGATCGTACCGACCGGATCCTCCAGCTTGTCGAGGGCTTCATGCCCGAATGCGCCTGGCTCGACGACGCCGACACGCTGACCTACCTGCACTCGACGGTCTCGACGAAGCGCCATCGCATCCGAGTGCCCGAGATTCCGATGTATCTCGACGCCCTGCTTGCGGATGAACCGCTGACCGGCGGCCTCGAGCCGCGGCTCGGCAAGGCGCACCTGCGCACTCTCACCATCGTCGGTTTTCCGACCTCGACCACACCTGGCATCCTCGACGAACTGAACCGGCTCGCCTTTCCGTATCGCTGGTCGACCCGCGCAATCCTGCTCGACAAGACCGATGCCACGAAGTTGCTCACGAAAATCCGCAGGCAGTGGTTCGCCAAGCGCAAGTCGATCGCCGCGATCCTCAAGGAGGTGATGACCAACGAGGCGTCGACGCTTGTCGACAGCGATGCGGCCAACAAGGCGGTCGACGCCGATCTCGCGCTGCAGGAACTGGGCTCCGACCTTATCGGGCAAGCCTATGTCACGGCGACCGTCACGGTTTGGGACGACGATCCGGGCATTGCCGAAGAAAAGGTGCGCCTCGTCGAGAAGGTCATCCAGGGCCGCGACTTCACCGCGATAGCCGAGACGATCAACGCGGTAGACGCCTGGCTCGGCTCCCTGCCCGGCCATGCCTACGCCAATGTCCGGCAGCCGCCGGTCTCGACACTCAATCTCGCCCACATGATCCCGCTCTCGGCGGTGTGGGCGGGGCCGGAACGGGACGAGCATTTTGCAGCGCCCCCCCTGCTCTTCGGCAAGACCGAAGGCTCGACCCCGTTCCGGTTTTCTCTTCATGTTGGGGACGTCGGCCACACCCTTGTCGTCGGCCCGACCGGCGCCGGCAAGTCGGTGCTTCTCGCGCTGATGGCCCTGCAGTTTCAACGATACGAACGCGCTCAGGTCTTTGCCTTCGACTTCGGCGGCTCAATTCGCGCAGCGGCGCTCGCGATGGGAGGCGACTGGCATGACCTTGGCGGCGACCTGACGGACGGCGCCGATGCCTCGGTGTCGCTCCAGCCGCTCGCCGGTATCCATCACACCCCAGAGCGCGCATGGGCGGCCGATTGGATCGTGGCCATCCTGATGCGCGAGAGAGTCGTCATCACCCCGGAGGTGAAGGAACATCTCTGGTCCGCGCTCACCTCGCTCGCGTCGGCCCCGCTGGCGGAACGCACGCTGACCGGCATCTCCGTCCTGCTGCAATCATCATCCCTCAAGCAGGCCCTCCGACCCTATTGTGTCGGCGGTCCATATGGACGGCTGCTTGACGCCGAGGCGGAGCGGCTCGGCGAGGCTTCGGTCCAGGCCTTCGAGACCGAAGGGCTGATCGGCACGGGCGCGGCGGCCGCCGTGCTCTCTTATCTGTTCCACCGCATCGAGGACCGTCTCGACGGGCGACCGACGCTGCTGATCGTCGACGAAGGGTGGCTTGCGCTGGACGACGAAGGGTTTGCCGGACAGCTCCGCGAATGGCTGAAGACGCTGCGCAAGAAGAACGCCAGCGTCGTCTTCGCCACGCAGTCGCTCTCCGACATCGACCGCAGCGCGATCGCGCCCGCCATCATCGAGAGCTGCCAGACGCGACTGCTGTTGCCGAACGAGCGGGCGATCGAGCCGCAAATCACGGCCATCTATCGGCGCTTCGGCCTCAACGATCGGCAGATCGATATCCTCGCGCGGGCAACCCCGAAGCGCGACTATTACTGCCAGAGCCGCCGTGGCAACCGGCTGTTCGAGCTGGGTCTCGGCGAAGTGGCCCTCGCCCTCACCGCCACCTCGTCCAAGACCGATCAGGCCGCGATCGAGCGCGTCCTGGCCGAGCACGGCCGCGACGGTTTCGTGCCCGCATGGCTCCGGGCACGCGGCGTCGCGTGGGCGGCCGACCTCATCCCCGATCTTGTCAACCTCAGTCCCCAAACCAAGCCGGAGGCCCAACCATGACCACCCGTTCCCGTTCGCTCATCGCCCGCCTTGCGATGGCTCTCCTCACCGCGCCTATTTCGCTGTCGCCGATGATCACGACAACTGCGTACGCCTTCATCGTTTTCGATCCGACGAACTATGGGCAGAACGTCCTTCAGGCCGCCCGCGCACTGGAGCAGATCACCAACCAGATCACTTCGCTCCAGAACGAGGCGCAGATGCTTATCAACCAGGCCCGCAACCTAGCGAGCCTGCCCTACTCCTCGCTTCAGCAGCTTCAACAGTCGGTCCAGCGGACCCAGGAACTCCTTTCCCAGGCGCAGAACATCGCCTTCGACGTCCAGCAGATCGACCAGGCGTTCCAGGCGACCTACGGCAACGCCTCGCTGTCCGCTTCGGATCAGCAGTTGATCGCTGGCGCCCGCGAGCGTTGGCAGAACACCGTCGGCGGCCTTCAGGACGCCATGCGCGTCCAGGC
>NZ_RZQL01000490.1 GCF_003997935.1 Mesorhizobium sp. M7A.F.Ca.US.006.01.1.1 | reverse complement strand
GATGAGGCCGCGTTCGAGACTGAGGCATCGGCGGCCATCGATCTCGCGCCGCCGATCGCTGCGATCGAACGCCTGTTGCTGCTGACGCCGCTGGTGCGCGCCTGGAAACGCCGGCTACCGGCGCATGTCGCCGCCCTTTTCGCCGAGGAGATCGTCATCCCGGCTTCCACCGCCGACGCGATCTGGCTGGCGCGCGATCTCGCCCGGCTGATGGACGAGATCGAGACGGAAGGAACCGACTGGGCCAAGCTCACCGATCTGGTGACCGGCAACCTTGCCGGATGGTGGCAGGTGACCCTCGAATTCCTCGGCATCGTCACCGAAGCCTGGCCGAAATTCCTCGCGGAAAGCGACCGCTTCAATCCGGCCGCGCATCGCAGCGCGCTGATCCGCGCCGAGGCGGCGCGGCTGCTGCGCAATCCGCCTGCGGGGCCTGTGATAGCCGCAGGCTCGACCGGCTCGATCCCCGCCACGGCTGAATTGCTTGCAGCGATCGCGCGCTTGCCCGGCGGCGCCATCGTGCTGCCGGGTCTCGACCGGACGCTGGACGAAGCGTCGTTCCAGGCAATCGCCGCGCCCGGCGCGCGTCCAGCCGTGCTCGGCCACCCGCAATATGGCCTGGCTAGGTTGATTGGCAAGATCGGCGTATTGCGCGGCGACGTCGAGGAGATTGGCATGGCCGAACCGCGACTTGCGCTTCGCGCTGCCCTTGTCGGCGAAGCGCTGCGGCCGGCCGAAACCACCGAACTCTGGGCCGAGACGCGTGCCGGTTTCCCGGCGTCCGACATTGCCGGCGCCTTCGCCGAGGTGACCTTGCTCGAAGCTGCCAGCGAACGCGATGAAGCTGTCGCCATCGCCGTTGCGCTCAAGCGCGCGGTCGAACAACCCGGCCAAAGGGCGGCTCTCGTCACCGGCGACCGGGCACTGGCGCGGCGCGTCTCGATAGAACTCCAGCGCTTCGGCGTCGTCGCCGACGATTCCGGTGGCACGCCACTCGCCAACACCCCGGCGGCCAGCCTGCTCAGGCTGGCGCTCGAGGCGCTGTTCCGGCCAGGCGATCCGGTTGGCCTGTTGTCGCTGCTCAAGCATCCGCTGCTTGGCCTCGGCCTCGAACGGGCCGATGTGCGCCACGCGGCCGAGCTGA
>NZ_RZQL01000489.1 GCF_003997935.1 Mesorhizobium sp. M7A.F.Ca.US.006.01.1.1 | reverse complement strand
ATGAGGTCGCGACTGAGGACGCACACGTCTATGATGTCCTTGATGGCAACTGGCACGCCATGGAGAGGCCCACGTCTGTTACCCCTTTTCAACTCAGCCTCGGCTATCCGCGCCGCCTCAAGCACTACGTCTTCGTCGAGATGGACAAAAACATTCAGGAGGGGATCGAACTTCTTGATGTGGCGGAGGAGGGCCTCTGCCAAGGCAACGGGAGAACTGCCCTGAGCAATCGCATCGCAGGCCTCCGCGGCGGTCCAAGCGTGGGCGTTATTCACGTCCGATACCCTGTGCGCATCGGCGGCCATGGCTCTTCCTTTGAATTGGCTGGTTGGGGCAGATTTTCTGAGATCTGCCTTGCGGCTTTGATTGCTTCGATGACATCGTTGGGAAACAGGCTCCAGGCGAGGTCCAGTTTCCTCGCGTGCGCCAATGCCGCGTATTCGTCTTCTGTCATGTGACCCCCTGGCCGATCGCGCTCTAGCGAACCTTATTAGCGACGCGAATGCAATTGACGGTATGGGCTATCCCAACGGCCGAGCCCGCTGGGTAGCTGCGCACACAGGCCACATCGCTAAATCGACAGCGCGGAGAAAAAGCGCATCCCAGCGGAAGCTTGGTCAGATCAGGCGGTGCGCCGGGTATGGCTTCAAGCTGGCCACCATGCTGTCGCTTCCGTACTGTCGAGGCGAGAAGGCCCATCGTATAGGGATGCCGCCCATCCTCCATCAAGGACACCGTTGGCGCCTTCTCGACAATCCGGCCCGCATACATAACACCAATATTGTCAGACATCTCTACTGCGACGCCGACGTTGTGCGTTACGAACACCATGGCCATTTTGAACTCCGACTGGAGTCTGCGCAATAGGAGCAAGATCTGCATTTGCACGGTCACATCCAGTGCCGTCGTCGGTTCATCGGCAAGCAGCACCTTGGGACGGCACGCGAGTGCGAGCGCAATCATGGCTCGTTGTCGCATGCCACCCGACATCTCGTGCGGGAAATTCGACAGCCGGCTCCTAGCCGACGGGATCGCAACCATCTCCATCAGTTCGAGCGCTCTGGCGGCGGCGGTCTTTCGGCCGCAATGGTCGTGACGCACGATCGATTCGATGATCTGCGTGCCCACCGTGAACACAGGATCGAACGCTGTCATCGCGTCCTGAAATATCATTGAAA
>NZ_RZQL01000488.1 GCF_003997935.1 Mesorhizobium sp. M7A.F.Ca.US.006.01.1.1 | reverse complement strand
TCGACCGACAAGGGAGGGCGGGTCGGCACCGGGCCGGTCTCCAATCCTGGCCATCGGTTCACCGTCGTCATCGACCCCGGCCATGGCGGCATCGACGGCGGTGCCGAGGGCCTGAACGGCACCATCGAGAAGAATGTCACGCTGGCCTTCGCCACGGAGCTGCGCGACAAACTCGCGGCCGTCGGCAATTACGATGTGTTCATGACGCGCGACACAGACGAATTCCTGCGTCTGGACGACCGCGTGCGCATCGCCCGTCAGCATGAGGCCGACCTGCTTATTTCGATCCATGCCGACACGATCAGCGTCAAGGGCATTCGCGGCGCCACCGTCTACACCGTCTCCGACAAGGCTTCGGACCCGGAGGCGCAGGCGCTTGCCGACCGAGAAAACCTCTCCGATCAGTTCGCCGGCATGGAAATCAAGAACGACAACAAGGAAGTCACCGACATCCTGATCGACCTGATCCGCCGCGAAACGCACAATTTCTCGATGAGCTTCGCCCACACGCTGGTCGGCCAGCTGTCGACCAGCGTCGGCCTCATTAACAACCCGCAGCGTTCTGCGGGCTTCAAGGTGCTCAAGGCACCCGACGTGCCGTCGGTGCTGGTCGAACTCGGTTATCTCTCGAACGCCAAGGACGAGGCGCAGTTGCTCAACGCCGATTGGCGCGGCAAGGCGGCCCAGAGCATAACCAACGCCGTCGCGCTGTTCGCGTCGGCCAAGGCCGGACCGGGAACCGGAGGTTGACATGCAAGGCGACGCCTGCAACCAGAGGCGGCGTTGCGCGACGACAACACCCAGCGCTTTTATTTCCCTCGCGGCCGTGAAATCGGGCATTGCCGTATTTTGTCCACATGGCGGCGACAAGGGTTTTCGATTACGGATTGGGACCAGCTCGAAAGCTTGCGCGAAAGGCGGCTTCGTTTAGGAAATTCCCGAACCAAGGACTGGAGCGGGTATGATTCGTCTCATTGGCTATTTTTTCGGCATAGGCACGACGCTGGCCCTTCTGGTCGCGGCGGGCGTTGCGATCTACATCGGCCATTTGTCGAAGGATCTGCCTGACTACGAAGTGCTGGCCAAATACGAGCCGCCGGTGACCACCCGCATCCATGCGTCTGACGGCGCGCTGATGGCCGAATATGCGCGCGAACGGCGCCTTTACCTGCCGATCCAGGCC
>NZ_RZQL01000487.1 GCF_003997935.1 Mesorhizobium sp. M7A.F.Ca.US.006.01.1.1 | reverse complement strand
GTCCGGAGGCGAGGCCGGCGACGAGAGTTTTCGCTGCCGGGCTGAACAGGATCAGGCGGCGAAATCGAGAAGCTTCTTGGCCTTGCCCTCCATTTCCAGGCGAACATCCTGATGCGGCTTGTCGCGCGCGATCCGCGTGATGCCCTGCACGAAATCGAAAATAGATTCTGGCGGTCTGCCTTCCTCCATGAGAACAGTATCGATGATCTTCGTGGTCTCGGACTTGGAGAAGCCTCGCTTGCGCAGGAAGCCCTGGCGATCTTCGTCGTCTCTGGCAACGATCCGTTGCCGCGCCGTCTTGACGCCGTTGACGAACGGCATGGGCGAGGAATCGGCAAACTGGATCAGGGCCGGCTCGGCTTCAAGGGCGAACCGGGAGGCCGCGTATTTTGAATGGCGGATGGTGATTTCCTCGAAATCTTCGACCCCCCACAGATTGCGATTCTGACAAACCGCGCGCAGATAGAAGCTGGCGATCCCGAGGGTGCGGGCTCCAACCTCGGAATTCCAGCAGTAGAAGCCGCGGAAATAGAGATCCGGTTCCCCATTAGGCAGCCGCCCGGCCTCGATCGGGTTCAGATCGTCTACGAGGAAGACAAAGATATCGCGATCAGACGCGTAGAGCGTGGTGGTGTCGCTGGAGATGTCCACGTGCGGATTGTAGATCCCTATCGACCAGTCAAGCACTCCGGGAACCTTCCAGCGCGTGTCTCCGGTTCCGTTGCCGGCGATCTTTTGAACGGCATCCACCAGTTCGGAGTCAAATATTCTGCCGTAATCAGGGCCTGTTACCGCCCGCAACTCGAGGCGTCCGTTCCCGATCTCCAGCGTCTTGACCTGCTCGGCGCGATGGTTGAGGAGACCATGCTGTAGGTTGATCGCCGCTAGCGGAGCCGGTAGCTGGCGCAGATAGGTGGCCGGCGCGCCGACCATGCTGGCGAGTTGGCCAAAACTCCAATGCGTGGGGGCAACAGGCGCACGCGCATCGGGCAGTATTAGTCTCAGGCGTTCGGGATCGTCGCGGCTGGCCTCGACGCGGATTAGCTCACTTTCGACGATGCGGGTCTTGCTGCGCTCCGATCGGCTCTTTACCGATTTCCGGAGGTCGGTAAGCGACAGGTATCGCTCGTCCGCCGGCCGGTTAAACCATTCTGACGAGACGCGGCCGAGGCGCTGGCCGCGGCTGACGTC
>NZ_RZQL01000486.1 GCF_003997935.1 Mesorhizobium sp. M7A.F.Ca.US.006.01.1.1 | reverse complement strand
AAACTGAAGGATCGCCGCGCTTCAGATCGACCTTGGCACGTTCGGGGTCGCCTCCCGCGCGCGAAACAGGTCCACCAGAAAATCGATGAAGGCCCTAGTCTTGGGCGACACGCCGCTGGAATGCGGGAATACCGCAAAAAGCGCGGTGTCGGCCTCGGTCGGGCTTACCTGATAGTCCGTCAAAACCGTCTGCATGGTGCCGAGCTGTAGTGCCGTTCGCACCATGTATTCCTGAAGCAGGACGAGCCCGAGCCCGGATAGCGCTGCCGATAGCAGAACCGATCCGCTGCTCGAACGCAGATTTCCCGATACCGGAATGTCGACCCGGTTGTCGCCCTTCACGAACTTCCACGTATTGCCGTAATAGTTCGCCTTGAATACGAGGCAATTATGCCGTGCAAGGTCGGACGGGCTTTCCGGAATGCCGTGCTTGCGGAAATAGGAAGGGCTGCCGCAAACGACGCGGTGGCTGGGGCTCAGCCGCTTGGCGATGAAACTGGAATCCTCGAGATGTCCGAGCCACACCGCCACGTCGATATTGTTGGCGACCAGATCGAGCCGCTCGTCCGTCAGCGACACGTCGATGGTCAAGTTCGGGTGATTCTCCAGAAAGCGGGGCAGGGCCGGCACGATCAACGTGGTGCCAGTCGAGATTCGTAGCGTCACCCGCAACAGGCCCTTGACGCTTTGCTGGAACGACGCGGCATCCCGCTTGGCGGAGTTCAGCTCCTGAACGATTTCCCGCGCCCTGCCGTAGAAGATCTGGCCGGCTTCCGTAAGCGATTGCTGACGCGTCGTCCTATTGAGCAGCCGCACACCCAACTCGTCCTCGAGCGCCTTGATGTGCCGGGCGACGGTACTGACGGAAGAATCGGCTTTGCGTGCCGCCTCGGAGAAACTGCCGGATTCGGCGACGGATATGAATGCGCGGATGCTTGAAAGTTCGTCCATTTCTCAAACCATGAATGAAATGCGCCGCTTGCGCGGCAGGAAGACTGGAAACGCGGTGTCGGGCTGTCGGAACCGCGACGGAACCCGCCAGAACGGAGAGGTCCGCGTCAGAATGTTTCCGATTGCCTTCCTGCGGTACAGTTTCGACAATTCATCGGGCGATGACAAGGTGCACCCGGCATGGCGCGGCGGCCGCCCGCCTGCGGGGCTTTCGTCCCCCGGGTCGGGGCGCGAAGGGGCAGGACATATGGCATCCCAACGAATTGGCGGGGATTCGAGGCCGGCGGGGGCGG
>NZ_RZQL01000485.1 GCF_003997935.1 Mesorhizobium sp. M7A.F.Ca.US.006.01.1.1 | reverse complement strand
TTCTTCTCGACTGTGCGCCGTCACTAAATTTCCTGACGCTTTCCTCGCTCACTGCCGCTACGGGGGTCCTTATCCCCGTTCCAGCGCACATGCTCGATGTCGACTCCACGGGCAAGTTTTTGGAGCTGGCCGCGTCTTATATGCAAATCCTGGATGAGGCCGGCGCCGGCGCGCGTTGGGATTTCGCAAAATTCCTCATCACAAAGTTTGAGGCCAACGACCATCCACAAGCCAATATGCAGGCGCTAATGCGTCAAGTGTTTGGCGAGGATCTACTGCTCAATTCCGTCTCCAAATCCACGGCGGTCGCGGACGCTCTTACTTGGAAACAGAGCCTCTATGAGGTGCAACGATCGAGGTTCTCCGCACCTAAAACTTATGATCGCGCAATCGAATCCATTAATGCCGCGAATGCGGAAATAGAAAGCCTCATCACAATGGCATGGAGGCGTGAACAGTGAGCCGCAAAGACTCTAAGGGCATGTTTGCTGCTGTTTTGGGGCAACTCGGGGAGGAGAGTTCGGAGGAGAGCCTTGGCCGGCGCACGTCATCGCCGCACCTGATGAAGGTGGCGGCTGGTGTTCGCCAAATGCAAGAACGAAGCGATATCGCTGACAAGTTACTGAAGTCAGGCGAACAAATCATTGAACTCGATCCTGACAGAATAAGGCCATCATCTATCACCGATCGATATGATGACGCCTACGAGATTTCCGCCATTGCTGAAATCACAGAATCCATGCGGGAGCGCGGTCAAATTGTGCCTGGATTGGTTCGGCCAGTACAAGGCAAGGATGGCGAGTTTCAAATCGTCTATGGTCGGAGGAGACTAGCGGCCGCCAAGCAGCTTGGGATCCCCTTCAAAGCGGCCGTCCGCGAGTTGAATGATGAACAAGCAGTCATTTTCCAAGGGGAAGAAAACACCGCTCGAGAGGATCTTTCATACATCGAAAAATGCGCTTTTGCGCTTGCGCAGCAGGAAGCAGGATACAAAAGGGACACTATCTGCGCTTCGTTGTCGACAGGAAAATCGCACGTCTCCGAGATGATCAAAATCGCGTCCTCCGTCGATAAGGAGATACTGCAATCGATCGGTAAAGCTCCCGGGATTGGTCGAGGACGATGGCAGGAATTCTCAAACCGCTATTCCGTAGAAGGCTCGCTCGCGAGAGCCTTTGATTTTACTCACAAAAGCAAATTTCGCGAGGCAACGTCCGATGACAGATTCATCATGCTGCTTGAGACGCTGCCGGCGGGTACTAATG
>NZ_RZQL01000484.1 GCF_003997935.1 Mesorhizobium sp. M7A.F.Ca.US.006.01.1.1 | reverse complement strand
GGACCGCGGTCGTGGTGGGCGCGACGGTCACCGGCGACTACGGCACGCTGATCATCACGGCGATCAACGGGACGACGGTGAACTACAGCTACACGCTGGAGCACAACGTCAATCATGCCACGGACGCAACGCCATTCGAGACGTTCACGGTGCATGTCGCCGACAGCGACGGCAACGTGGCCGACGATCCAAGCGCCTCGTTCCAGATCGCCATTGTCGACGACGTGCCGACGGCGGTTGCCGACACCGACAGCGTGACCGAAGACGGTGCGACGGTCGCGGACGGCAATGTCATCACGGCCAGCGGCGGCGCGGACGCGAACAACACGGACGGCGTTGCCGACACCAAGGGCGCGGACGGTGCGACGGTAACGGGCGTCGAAGCGGGCACGGTTGCATCGGCCTCGGGCCATGTCGGCTCGGCCGTGGCGGGCAGCTACGGTTCGATCACGATCGATGCGGACGGCCACTACAGCTATACGCTGAACAACGGCGCTGCGGCGGTCCAGGCGCTGACCACCGGCCAGCATCTGACCGACACGTTCACCTACACGCTGATCGATGGCGACGGCGACACCTCGACGACAACGGTCGAGATCACCATCAACGGCACCAACGACGTGCCGACGGTCACCGTTCCGCAGGTGGGGGCGCCTGGGACTTCGGTTGACGAGGCCGGCCTTCCGGCCGGCTCGGCTTCCCTGACCAATTCCGAGACGACGGCGGGCACGTTCAGCTATACGAACGGCGACGGCGCCTCGACGGTGACGATCAACGGGACCGCGGTCGTGGTGGGCGCGACGGTCACCGGCGACTACGGCACGCTGATCATCACGGCGATCAACGGGACGACGGTGAACTACAGCTACACGCTGGAGCACAACGTCAATCATGCCACGGACGCAACGCCATTCGAGACGTTCACGGTGCATGTCGCCGACAGCGACGGCAACGTGGCCGACGATCCGAGCGCCTCGTTCCAGATCGCCATTGTCGACGACGTGCCGACGGCGGTTGCCGACACCGACAGCGTGACGGAAGACGGTGCGACGGTCGCGGACGGCAATGTCATCACGGCCAGCGGCGGCGCGGACGCGAACAACACGGACGGCGTTGCCGACACCAAGGGCGCGGACGGGGCGACGGTTACCGGCGTCGAAGCGGGCACGGTTGCATCGGCCTCGGGCCATGTCGGCTCGGCCGTGGTGGGCAGCTACGGTTCAATCACGATCGACGCGAACGGCCACTACAGCTATACGCTCAACAACGGCGCCGCGG
>NZ_RZQL01000483.1 GCF_003997935.1 Mesorhizobium sp. M7A.F.Ca.US.006.01.1.1 | reverse complement strand
CGAAATCCCCGGCGTCACCACCGCCATGATGGTGACGCTTGGCGAGGACGGCGTGAAGACGATCGAGGATTTCGCCGGCTATGCCGCCGACGACCTGACCGGCTGGAAGGAACGCAAGGACGGCGAGACAAAAGTCTATCCGGGCGTGCTGGCCAATCATGGCGTGACCCGCGCAGACGCCGAACAGATGGTTCTGGCCGCCCGCCTCAAGGCCGGCTGGATCACCGAAGACGAGCTTGCAGCCGAAGAAGTCTCGGCTGACGAAGCCGTTGGTGCGTGAGGTGAAACCGCATCGCACCGAACCCGCCCTTGGACGAGATGAACGATCGCACCTGCATCGTTACGCGCAAACAAGCCGAACCGGATGATCTGATCCGTTTCGTCGTCGGCCCGGATTCGGCCGTCGTTCCCGACATCAAGAGAAATCTGCCCGGCCGCGGTTGCTGGGTGAGCGCCGACCGCCTACATATCGACAAGGCTGCGGCGAAGAACCTCTTTGCCCGCGCCTTCAAGGCACAGGTGGTCGTGCCGCCCGATCTTGGCGGCATGGTCGACGGGCTGCTTTCCAGGCACGCTCTGGGCATGCTCGGTCTTGCCCGCAAGGCAGGCGCAATTTCGCTTGGTGCTACCAAGGTCGAAAGTGCTGTCCGCGGCGGATTGGCGCTTTTCGTGCTTCACGCGACCGAGGCGTCCGACGACGGCGTGCGCAAGATCAGCCAGGCGCGAAGGGCGACAGTCCATCTCGGCGGGCCCGCCATCCTTGCCTACAAACTTTTCTCCGAGGCCGAGTTGAGCTTGGCATTGGGGGGTACAAATGTGATACATGCTGCCGTTCTCGCGGGAGACGCGGGCAGGGCGGTCCAGAAGCGCATGGTTGCGCTCGACCGGTATCGGGGCGGTTCCCCGGACGATCTGGCAATGCTTGCGGCTGTTGCTGACGAAGATGATGCCGCAGAGGATATGGAATGAGCGATACGAAATCGGGTGACGACAATACGCTGAGTGTGACGCCGAAGAAGACCTTGACGCTGAAGCGCCCCGGTATGGAACAGGGCACTGTGCGCCAGAACTTCTCGCACGGCCGCACCAAGCAGGTCGTCGTCGAAACCAAGAAGCGCAAGTTCTCGATGCCCGGCGACAAGCCGGAGCCTGCTGCCGCCCCCGTCTTCACACCGAAGCCGGCGGTCGTGGCCGCACCCGTCGTCGTGCCGGAAGCACCGAAGGCGCCGCCACCCCCGCCGCCACCGGCCCCGGTCGAACGCAGCGGCATGGTGCTGAACGAGCTGTCGCGCAGTGAGATGGAAGCACGCCGCAGGGCGCTCGAGGGCTCGAAGGTTCGCGAGGTCGAGGAC
>NZ_RZQL01000482.1 GCF_003997935.1 Mesorhizobium sp. M7A.F.Ca.US.006.01.1.1 | reverse complement strand
GTGCTGGCGGCGGAAGAAATCCAGCGCTTCGGCATCGAGCCGAAGGCAGCACTCTTGTCGCATTCCGATTTCGGCTCGCGCGATTCGCCCAGCGCCCTGAAGATGCGGCAAGCAGCGGCGATCCTGGCGCGCATCGCGCCTGACCTTGAATGCGATGGCGAGATGCATGCGGACACTGCTCTGTCGGAGCACCTGCGCCAGCGCGTCTATCCCCATTCGAGACTGAAGGGCGAAGCCAATTTGCTGGTGTTCCCCAACCTCGATTCTGCGAACATCACCCTGACGGCGCTCAGAACCATGACGGATGCGCTGCATGTCGGGCCGATCCTGCTCGGCACGGACATGCCGGCGCATATATTGACGCCGTCTGTCACGTCGCGCGGCGTCGTCAACATGACGGCGCTTGCCGTGGTCGAAGCCGCCCACAAGGCACAAGCGGTCGTCAATCTGGGCTGAACACGGATTTCGCGGTAAACTGCAGTTAACCGCGAACACGGTAGCCTTGCGGGGCTGACAGTCGGATTTGGCAGGCGGAGTTTGGTCGGATGGCAAGCGGAGGGTGGAAGCAGGCGCATGCTGCCGTGCTGCTTGGCCTGCTGTTGTCCGCAACCTGGGGAGTAGCCGAGCCACAGGCTGCTTCGCGGGTCTGCCGGCAGCTGGAAGCCGATCTTGCCGCGTCCTCGCGCGGCGGCGGTGGCCGTCCGGCGCTAGTCCGGAAATACGATTCCGCAATTGCCAGGCAACATGAGCAGATTTCCAAGGCTCGCAGCCAGGCGAGCCGGGCCGGGTGCGGTTTTTCGCTGTTTGGCCGCAACCTCAATCAATGCGCCGGGCTCAACGCCACCATCGACCGCATGAATGCCAATCTCGACGCCTTGCAAAACAAGCGCGAGCGGCTGGCTGGCGGTGGCTCTCGCCGCGACCGCGGACGCATCCTGGCGGCGCTCGACGCCAATGGCTGCCGCGACGACACCGTTGCGCCTCGGCGTGCGCCTTTGCAGGAGGCGAACCGTGACGGCGGCAGCGCAAACCTGTTCGATCAGCTTTTTGGCGGCAACAGCCAGCAACTCGATATGCTTGATGAGCCCAACCAGCCCGACGATCCCGGCGAGGAGCGCAATGTCCGCCGTGTGCTCAACCAGCCCGGCGTACCGGATTTTCCGAGCGTCGGCGGCGAATTCCACACGTCCTGTGTGCGCACCTGCGACGGCTACTTTTTCCCGATGTCGAACTCGGCCTCGGCAGGCGATTTCGAACGCGACCAGAAGAATTGCGAATCGAGCTGCCCCGGCACCGAGATGCAGGTTTTCTATTCGCGCGGCATGGCCGACGATTCGGCCTCGATGACGTCATCGGT
>NZ_RZQL01000481.1 GCF_003997935.1 Mesorhizobium sp. M7A.F.Ca.US.006.01.1.1 | reverse complement strand
GGCCGGACGCGGTCAAGGCCGTGCTCGACGAGGCCAATGCCCAGGTCGGTGCGGCCGATTACCAGCTTGCTTCCTTGTCCGGATCCGAGCCCCGTTCGGCGTTCAACGATCCGGGCACCAACGCCGCATCGCCGCGCGATGCCGTCGTTGCCCGCCCAGCCGGTTCCGATCCGGCCGCCGCGATCGGCGCCGGCGTCAAGACGACCCGCAAGGAATCGAGAGCCACTGCCCGCGACCTGAAGCCTGGCCCCAAGGCCATGGTGGTTGCAGCCGCACCGCAGGCGGCCCGCTGGGCATTGACCAGCAGCGAGCATGTCGCCGCCGTTTCAAGCGCGACGACGGCGCCGGGCTACGCCTACAGCATCGTGCACACGCCGCCGAGCGAGGTCTACACGGCCGGCTTCCAGCCGAGCAGCGAGGTGGCCGATGCCAATCGCTTCACCGGCAACGCCGTCAAGTTCATGTCGGTAGCCCGCTTCCAGACCAAGTAACCGACCAATCGATCGACAAAGCCGCGCCGGGCAACCTGCCGGCTTTTTGTTGCGCGGCCGCACTGCTCGCCGCTGGTCCGATCACGCCGGCCTGACATTGCCGTGATCGTGGAACTGCCCGGCTTTTCAAGGGTTTCTCCGGTGTTCGTTCAAACCCGGGGATATCCATGAAGAACATTCTATTGGCATCGGTCATCGCATTGGCAACCGCTTCGGCGGCCATCGCGCCTACGCAGGCCGAGACCGTTGTCATCAAGACCCACGACCATATGCACATGAAGAAGCACTGCAGGACCAAGGTGGTCACGAGCTGGAAGCATCACCACAGGGTGGTTGAAAAGGTCCGGGTCTGCAACTGATCAGCTTCGGAGCCGATTGGCAAACCCGGTCGACGCAAGTCGGCCGGGTTTTTTCGTGCGGTGAAGAAAGCCTTACTTTGCCAGCTTGCTCGCAGCGCGCGCCAAGGCTTCGATCTCGTCCCACTTGGCGGCCTTGACCAAGTCATCGGGCGCCACCCAGGAGCCGCCGACGCAGACCACGTTGGGAAGGCTCAGATAGTCGGCCGCGTTCTTGGCCGAGATGCCGCCGGTCGGGCAGAATTTCACATCGGCGAGCGGCGAGGCGAAGGCCTTCAGCGACGCGATGCCGCCCGACTGCTCGGCCGGGAAGAATTTCAGGAAGCGCAGGCCGGCTTCCCGCGCCGCCATGATCTCGCCGGGCGTGATGGCACCGGGCAGCAATGGAACATCGCTGCCGGCGGCTGCCGCCAGAAGCTCGCGGGTGATGCCGGGGCTGACGATGAACCGAGAGCCTGCGCTGGCGGCCTCTTCGAACTGACCCGCATCGAGGATGGTGCCGGCGCCGACGATGGCTTCCTCGAC
>NZ_RZQL01000047.1 GCF_003997935.1 Mesorhizobium sp. M7A.F.Ca.US.006.01.1.1 | reverse complement strand
CCATCGGCCTGATACAGGCCGGTTGCGGCCTGGCCATGTCGCCGGGTGGAACCGGCGGCGCCGATCTGTGTTATGTCGTGTTGATCGCGGGCGCCGAAGATTGCGCGTTTCCCCGACAACAGAAAGCGAGGCCTGAGATGGCTGACGACAAGTCGAAGACGAAACAGGACCGCAAGCTGGTCTCGAGCGAAGAGCCCTACGAGGTTGCCGCCTTTGCCCGCAAATACGGCATTCCGCCAAGCGAGGCACAGACCATCATCAAGCGCTACGGACCCTCGCGCAAGAAGCTCGACGCCCATATGGCGGCCCGCGGCTAGCCGAAACCATTTCGCCTGGGCGGCGTTGAAGATGCTGCGGGCCGTGTCAACCGGGCCTGGTGGTACGGTGAACAGGATGTCTTTTTCCCGGTTTCTCATCCTGGCCAACGAAACGGCAGACGAGCATCTGTCCCACCCGGCCCGCAGCGCCACGCATTGAGGGAGGGCATCATGTCCGACACCATACGCAGGACCGGCAGCTGCCTGTGCGGCGGCGTGCAGTTCGAGGTCAGCGGCGCGCCGTTGCGCGTCGGCCTGTGCCATTGCAAGGATTGCCGCAAGGCCGGCGGTTCGGTCTATTCGGCCTTTGCCATCTGGCCGCGCGAGGCCTTCGAGACCACCGGCCTCGTCAGCTCCTATGGTACGCGCAGCTTTTGCCCGACATGCGGCGGCCGCGTCGCCTGGGTCGACGACAATGAGGCCGAGGTGGCGATCGGCAGCCTCGACATCGCGCCGACCGATCTCGTGCCCGAATATGAATTGTGGACTTCCAGGCGCGAGACCTGGCTGCACGCTTTACCCGGCACCGAACAGTTCGAGCATGACCGCCCAGCGGCGCACAACGCCGAAGCGCCGACACCGAGATCGCTGTCGGACATCGACGCCGAGATTTGATCTCTGGGCAAGGGAACCCTGCCCTGCCGCCGACGTTACCGGATGCCTCTCACGCATGTCGCCCGGCGACGTGCGGCAATCATGGAGACGACCGTTGAACGACAAGATCTTTCCGCGCCCCATCAGGCTGAAATTCGCGCCTGAGCGCGAGCGCATCATCCGCAGCGCCTGGGAAGGCCTGGAATGCCTCGGCGACTGGCCGGCGGGCCAGGGACGGCGCTACCGGGCAGCGTTGCGCAGCTGCCGCGATGCGCTGGATGGCTGGACGCCGCCGGAAAAAGCGATGCGAGCGGTGATCGACGCCGCGCGCGAAGCAAAACTCCTCCAGTAATGGGAACAGGGGCCATGTCCGAGCTCATTCTGCCCACGCCGATGCGGATCAAGCCGCATGGGTCGGACACGATCCGCGACGTCGCCACGCTCAAGGATGCCAGCGAAATCCTGATCGACTGGCCGCAGGCCAAGCGCGGCCCGTTCTACCAGACGGCGCGCGAGAAGGTCGAAGCCGCGTTGGAAACCAAGACAGGCGCCGCCGAGGCGCAGGAAGCCTTCGCAGCGCTCTGCAGCCACGCAGGCGTCCTGGTGCGATAGCGGTTTCCATAAAGAGAAACAGGCGGGGGCTCGTGCCTCGCCTGCTTCGTGCAAATCCGTCCTGATCACTCCGAATGATTGATCCGATTATTCCGAACAATCGATCCGATTATTCCGCCGGAAGCTCGCCCTGTACGATCGGGTGCGAGGTTTCGAAGCCAAAACTCTTCGGCGCAAGCAAAATCAAGGCAATCACGATGGCAATCGAGGCAAGTAACGTGGCCGTTGTCGCAATATCTCTCACGATAATCTCTCCGAATTCCAAGTCGTGAGAGAAACGCTCCTGAGACAACGGGGTTCCATTAGCTTGCGCGACAATACCAGCGAGCCGGCGTTTATTGCTTCGGCGGCTGGGGCGGCACTTCGCCCGGCTTGATCACCGGCGTCTTACCTTCGTCGGGGGCCGGCGCCGCCATGCCCTGGTCGCCCGTCGGGGGCGGTTTCAGCACGCCGCCGCAATCGTTGAGCTTCGCGGTCAAATTGCCGTCATCGGCCTGCTGTCCAGGCTGCTGTTTTGCCCCTTGCCCGGTCTGAGCCCTGCATTTGTCGGCCTGCGGCGCCTGGCTGTCGTTCTGCTGCTGGGCCGCGGCCGGCACTGCCAGCGCCAGCATAAGGCCGAATGGCATGATGGCGAGAGTTCTCATCACTGCCTCCTTCTTTCTTTCACGGGTCGCCCGCGGCGACCTTCCCTTCACGGGGACAACGCCTGTCGACGAAAAAGGTTGGGCGCCTCGCCGGGCGGCATTGCAACCAAACCCGTTTGCCGGCCGTTGCGCGTGCCGGAGGCGATCATGTTCGAAGGTTTTCAAGGCGCGGAAATCGACACCGGCGATGCCGGCATATTCTGCCTGCGTGCCGGTGGCGGGCCGCCATTGCTGTTGCTGCATGGCTTTCCGCAGACGCATCTGATGTGGCGCGACATCGCGCCCGCTCTGGCCAGCCGGTTCAGCGTCGTCTGCGCCGACTTGCGCGGCTATGGCGGCAGCTCCTGTCCGGCGTCCACTCCGGACCACGCACCCTATGCCAAGCGCACCATGGCGGACGATTTGGCGAGGATGATGGAGAAGCTGGGTTTCAGCAGCTTCATGGTCGCCGGCCATGATCGCGGCGGGCGTGTCGCCTACCGCATGGCGCTCGACCATCCGGGCAGCATCGACAGGCTCGCCGTTCTCGACATCGTGCCGACCGCCGATGCCTGGGGCCGGGCCGACGCCAGGCTGGCGCTGGGCTATTGGCCATGGTCGCTGCTGGCGCAGCCCGAGCCATTGCCGGAAAAGATCCTGTCCGGCGCCGCCGAGGCGATCGTCGACAATGCGCTCGACGGCTGGGGCTCGTCGCCATCGGCGTTTCCAGCCGAAGTGCGTCAGGCCTATGTCGATGCCTTGCGCGCGCCTGCTCACGCCCATGCCATCTGCGAGGAATATCGGGCGGCCGCCACGCTCGACCGCGGGCACGACCATGCCGACAAGGCAGCCGGCCGGCGCATCCGCTGCCCGCTGCTGGCGCTATGGAGCGGCCAGGGCGCGTTGGCGGATTGGTATGCCGGCGAAGGCGGGCCGCTGGCGCTGTGGCGCGGCTGGGCCGACGATGTGCGCGGCCAGGCGATGCCGGGCGGACACTTCTTTCCCGAGGAGAACCCGGCGCGGACGGCCGACCTGCTGGCCGGCTTCTTCGGTGAAACCAGTCACGGCCTCTCCGGGCGATCGGAATTACCTACGCCCTCCCCTTGATGGGGCCGAAGCCGCCTCCTTCTGCGCCTTTGCCTGGCTGCCTTCATCACCGGCGGCAAGGCCGGGTCCGCGTTCGAACCGGTGCAGGAAGCCGGCAACGACCAGCACGATCAGCGTGCCGAACCCGGCCACTTGCCAAAGACCAAGGCCGCAGGCGACGCCGATCGCGCCAGCCAGCCACATGCCAGCGCCGGTCGTCAGCCCATGCACCTCGCCGCGCGAAAACATGATCGAGCCGGCGGCGAGGAAAGCGACGCCGGCGGTCACCGCCTCGACCACCCGGATCGGATCGACCTTGACGGCTTCCTGCGCGAACATGGGCGCATGCACGATCTCGATCGTCAGGATGCCGAAGGTGGCGGCGGCGACGCAGACGAGAATGTGCGTGCGAAGCCCGGCCGGGCGATTACGCCATTCGCGCTCGAAACCGATGACCGCGCCGTAGAGCGTCGCCAGCAACAGCCTTGCTGCGATGACCGGAAACGAGGTGTAGGTGGAATGGCCGAATTCCTCGACGAGCTGTTCCATGATGTCCCCTCCGAAAGCTTGACGCCACAACGCGGCCGCCGGGTCACGGTTCCTGAATCCACCGCCAGATGCGGCAAGGATCCAGCCGTTTTTGAAATCGCATCTGTCGGGGTGTTGATGGAACGACCCTCGAGGGCTCAGGACGTTTCGGTTTCAGGCAGGTCGGCGCCGAGCTGCGGGACGATGATCGAATCCAGCGGCGCCGTCAGGGACCAGCTGAGATGGCCCGGGCTGCGATCCAGCACCGCCAGGCCGTTCAGCGATTGCGGCGCGACCCGCTGCAGGACGACGGTGCCGAAACCCTTGCGCACGGTTTCGTCTTGCCGCCCCCCGGGCCGCTCTCCTTCACGCACCGGCATCGTCTCGTCCCAGAGCAGATGGATTTCCCGCTTGCCCGAAACGCCTTCGACGATCCGCCAGGTGATCTCCAGCCGCCCGGCCTCGCTCGCCAGCGCGCCATATTTGGAAGAGTTGGTGCCGAGCTCATGAAATGCCATGCCGAGATTCTGCACGGCGTTCGGCTGCAGGGTCAAAAGCGGCCCGGAGAGCGATACCCGCGCCTCGTGGCCGAACGGCTTGAGCTGCTCCTGGGCGAGGTCGAAGAGGCTGGCGCCGGCCCATTCCGAGTTCACCAGCAGATCGTGCGACCGCGACAGGGCCATGATGCGGGAGCGGATCAACTCCTCGAATTCACGCGGATCGGTCGAGCGTTTGCTGGTCTCCCGGATCATCGAGAGGATCACCGCGAACTGGTTCTTGACGCGATGGTTCACCTCGCGGAGCAAAAGCCGGATCCGGCGCTCGCTCTCCTTGCTGGCGGTGATGTCGCGGGCGATCTTCGAGGCGCCGATGATCTCGCCGGACGTGTTCCTGATCGGCGAAATGGTCAGCGACACGGCGATGAGGCCGCCATCCTTGCGTCGGCGGATCGTCTCATAGCTGGCCAGCAGTTCGCCCTTGCGAACCCGGCTGATGATGTCGGTCTCCTCATCCTTGAGATGATCGGGGATGAGCATGAGCACGGACCGGCCGACGGCCTCTTCGGCGGTGTAGCCGAACATGCGTTGCGCCGCCGCGTTCCAACTGGTGATGATGCTGTTCAGATCCTTGCTGACGATGGCGTCGAAGGATGAATCGACAATCGCCGCCAGCCGAGCGTGGGCAGTGATTTCGAGCAGGCTGTCGATGCTTGCCAATTCTGTCATTGCCCCGTCTGGCCCCACCTTGCCGCGTCCCGCCAGAGTCCGGGCTGCGTGAGGATTTCCCCTCGTGCCAGCAATGCCTGACCGGGCATTTTGGTTGCAGTCGGTGCGCAACATTCCGCATTTGCGGTCGCGGACGGGCTTTTCACGATGGTACCCGGTCGTCCGTCCCGGCAATGCCTCGGCGGCCGTAGACGCCGATCTCGTCGAGCCGCGGCAAGCCGGTGACCGCTTCGCCCTTACCGTCCCGCGGGCCTGTTTCCTCAGCGCCAAGGTCGTCAGGCGGAGCAACTGGCACTGGATCGGCCGAAGGCTCCCTTTGCGGACATTCCTCATAGCTGTGGTCGCGCCCGCCGCAGAAAGAACAGCACATGGCCTCGCGATCGCCGTTTCCGGGCCGCCATTGCGGGGTTTCGTAGGGCTTCCTGCCATCCATCCCCAGCAATGCACGACGGACCATTTGGTTGCGCCGCCACAGACGGCCAGCCGGCGGTTGCGGAACCACCCGCCGGGATGCGAGTTTCGGCCGATACATCCATTCGAGGGAACAGCCATGCCGATGCGCCGAATTGCCTTGATGACGGCAGCGATCCTGCTGGCCGCGACCGGCCTCGCCGAAGCCAGGCCCGACACCCGCACGATGAGTTGCGACGAACTCCGGCAATTGCTCCAAAGCCGCCATGCCGTGGTGCTGACCACCGGCCCCAACACTTATGACCGCTATGTCAGGCAGTTCGGCAACGAATGCGACTGGCCGGAGGTGCCGATGTCGGCCTATGTCCCGACCCGTGACGGCAGTTGCCCGGTCTACCGCTGCGAGGAACCTGTCACCAACTTTCCGGACTGATACCGCGCTTCCAATCGGCTTTGCCGCCGCAGTGCGTTGATCCCGGCGCGCGAACCGGCTAGGGGTGGGGCGCAACGTGCATTTTCCCGCTTCGTCTAATGGTAGGACAGCGCCCTTTGAAGGCGTGAATCGAGGTTCGAGCCCTTGAGCGGGAACCAGCAACCAGGCGCTCGGCTGTTCAAAAGCGGCGCGCAGGGCTGGCCAGCCGGCGTCAGCGTATTAGCGAACGCTTGTATTTCGTCTCAAGCAGGATCATCATCCGGGCCGTCAGTGGCTTGAAGGGATGCAGCGCCATGGAACTGAGTTGTTTTGATGGGGGCGTCCTTGCATCGACGATGTCCCTGAACGTCACGGCGGTTTTCATAATATTGGCCGCATTTGCCGCATTTCGGCTGGTTGCAATGTCAGGCGAAGGTTCTGTCGACCAACTCCAGACGGCGTAGCCTGCAGGGAACTCCCGTAGGAGAAGGCCTATGGCCGCGAGAAAAGTGATGGCCGTCAAGGATTGGTCTTGCGGCATGAGCGACGAGCTTGGCCGCGTCGTCCTGACCATCAACCCGACCGAGGGCGAGCCCATCCTGGTTTTGATGACAATTTTCCAGGCGGCAAGGATGGCCGGAGAATTGCGGACCCCGAAACTCGTCTCCATGCCTCGGTGACGCAGCCCCCGGGCAAAGCGAAGCAAGCTCGCCGGGGCAGCCCCAGCGCCGTCCCCAGCGAGCCCTGTTGCTCCGTTACGAGGAACGATGGAGCAATGACTGCTTTACGGATCCGGGCGCCGTTAAGTTGCATCCGGCTCCTGAAACCATTTCGCGGACCCTGCGTTGACCACCGGGCCGACACAGGAGACATCTCATGACCGTCAATTGCCGCATATCGATCGACAACCGGCCGGAGGCCACCGACGCCGTTTTCCAGGCGGTTCCCCGGATCGGCGAAAGCGTTGCGCTGTCGATCGACGGAACCACGCAGGATTTGCGGGTATCGCGCGTCGTGCACGTCACCAATGGCAGCCTGGAAGGTGCTGCGATCGTCGTCGAAGTGACGACCAACATCCTCTGAATCGAGAGTTCTCGTCCGCTACGCCAGCCGGCGCTTCGCGGCAACCGCCGCCCGGAGGGCCCAAGGCGGCTCACGCGCCTCTATTCCTTGCCGCCGTCGGAAATGCCGTTGCCGCCGGCGGTTGGCAGGATGCCGAAGTCTTGCGACTTCGCCCCTTGTTCCGCCGTCAGGAAGCCATCCGAGGCAAGCCCGCGCCGCAGCAATTCCCTGACGGCGGCCGAACGGCTCGGCATGCGCTTGTCGAAGCGCCAGTTTTCCAGCGCCGCCAGTTCGTCTGACGTCAGCATGATCTGCAACCGTTCCGGGCGTTCCAGTTCAGTCATCGCGCTTCCCTTGTTCAGGACCACGAATACGTCGAATGAGTATTCAACTCACTTACCTCATAATTAGGAAACCGCTCCTAGCGCGTCAAGACCTCGGGATGAGTGGATAGCTGCTCATGTTCATGATGAGCCTGATGCCTATTCGGCGTAAGGAACACATTTGCATAACTATGCTAACTGTTTGATTTATTTGGGTATTATTTAATTAGTGACTTGCCAGGGCGAAGCCCCTGCCGCATTGTCCAATCTGAACAGAAAACCGTTCCTTTTGGGAGGTTTCGATGCGGTATGATTACTCGGCGCGTCTACGCGATGACGTCCGTTCAGCGGTCCAGATCGCCTTCAGGAAGACCGGCATCGTCAGCATCACGGCGGTGGCGGAGCATGTAAGGGTCAGGAATCTGGCCGAAAACGTCGCCCTCGAGGACGTCGAATACCTTGTGTTCCAGGCAGCCCAGCTGATTGGCGCCGCAATTGAATTCGACGGGCTCACCAATTTCGATGGCGTGGCTGGTCTGTTCGTGGATGGGGTCGGTGGCGAAGATGGCGAGCACGTCATCGCCCAACGCGACAGGCCTGGTCCGGCCACCCTGCAGTAGGGCGGTTCCGGCCGAACGCGCATTTGTTTCGCGCCGGTCAGGGAGCCTCCTCAAAAGGCCGCCCTGCTGTTTCTGTACCCCTGGTGATGACCAGAGCTGTCCCGTCAGGCGGAGCCGGCGATTTGTGAGGCGAAGTCGCGATAGCGACGCAGCGGGCGGCCCAGAAGCGCGGTCAGCCGCTCGACGTCGCCGGCCTCGGGCAGCATGCCGTCGGTCAGGAACCGTTCGCCCATCAAGCGCATGTCGTACGCCATCCAGGCAGGCAGGAACTGCTTGAGATTCCGCTCGAAACCTTCGGTGTCGTCGCCGCCGTAGCTGATCGGGCGGGCGAGCACGTCGGACCAGATGGCCGCGATATCCGTTCCCGTCAGTGTCTGCGGACCGACGAGATTGATCCGCTCCAGTGCAAGCGGATCCACGGACCGTTCCCGGCGCAACAGCTCAAGGGCAGCGATCTCGGCGATGTCACGCACGTCGATCATGGCGAGACCCTTGGCGCCGATCGGCATCGTGTAGGTGCCATAGCCGGTGATCACGTCTTCGATCATCAGGTCGTTCTGGATGAAATAGGCCGGGCGCAGGATCGTAGCCTGGAAGCCCATCTGCTCGATCATTCGCTCGACGCCGAACTTGCCGGCGAAATGCGGCACGTTCACATAGACGTCGGCATGGATCACCGAGAGATAGACGATCCGCTCGATACCCGCCGACCGGGCGACGTTGAGCGCAACCAAAGCCTGGGTGAATTCGTCCGGCACCACTGCGTTCAAGAGGAACAGGGTGGAAACACCGGACATGGCTTTGCGCAGTGAATCGACATCGAGGAAGTCGCCTTGCGCGACCGATACGCCCGCCGGGAAGCTGGCTTTCGACGGGTCGCGGACGAGAGCACGGACATCGGCGCCGCGCTTGACGAGGTGCTCTACGACCTGGCGGCCAACATTGCCTGTGGCGCCGGTAACGAGGATGGTCATGGAATTTCTCCTGTTGGGTTGCTTGACAGGCCCAATATGTGTGGCCCACAAACATTCAAACAGGCGGAAATTTTAGACGTACCGTCTCACTGGTGGAACACTCATGGATCTTCTGGCCCTCACCGATTTCAACCTCGTTGCCCGCCATGGCGGTTTCGGCAAAGCGGCAAGGGCGACCGGCCGGCCCAAGGCAACGCTGTCCCGGCGAGTTGGAGACCTGGAGAGCAGCCTTGACCTGCGCCTGTTTGAGCGGGGCGCGCGCAACCTGAAGCTCACCGAGGAAGGGCGGGCGCTTTTCGAGCGGACGGGGGCGTTGCTTGCCGAACTGGACGAGACGGCCGCGGCGATCGCCTCGGGCGGTCAAAGACCCAAGGGCAGATTGCGTATCAGCGCGCCCCTGCTTTTTTCTCAGACCGCGATGGGGAGGATCGCCGCGGGATTTGCCCTCAAATTTCCGGAGGTGAGGCTGGAGGTCACGACGGAGGACCGGGCTGTGGACATGATCGAGGAAGGCTACGACCTGGTGATCCGGGTCAACCCGGATCCCGACGAAAGCCTGGTCGGACGGGCGTTTCTCCGCGACCGGCTGGTCGTCGTGGCGAGCCCTCACCTTCCTCGCACCGGTGGTCCGGCCCCCGGCGTTGCGCGCGGGACAGGCGAACGGCAAATATGGAACGTGAAGACAGAGGGTGGCCGATCGACGATCAAAATCGAGCCGGTCCTCGCTTTGGGAACGCTCATTATGGTGCGCGATGCGGTGCGAGCGGGGGTCGGGGCAGCACGTCTTCCCATTTCGTTGGTGGCCCACGATTTGGCTGACGGCACGCTGGTAAATTGGGGGGATATCGACGCCCCAGAGATCGCTCTGTGGGCGCTCTACCCCTCCCGGCGGCTGCTCAGCCCGCGCGTGTCGGCTTTCCTGGATTTTCTGAAGCTGGCCTTCCCGAATGGGACGCCGGACGAACTGGCCGCCTATATCGGCAGGTGATGCCCAACGCTTTCGCCGGCAGGGACCTTTATTCTTGGCGGAACGATTTTCCGGTGGAACAAGTTGGGGCGACGGAAATTACCTTGTCGCCCTTACAAGAGGAGGACGTCGTGAAAGACTTGCGCAGTCTCCTTGCCGAACTGTCAGCGAACTGGCTCAAGCGCCGCAAGGCACAGGCGCCCACCACCGTGAACAATGTCAAAACCCGCCCAGCCCACCAGGCGACGCGGCAACGTGCCGCCCACAAACCCAAAACACCGCCCACCCGCGACATCGCCTCGAACATGTGACGCGCGGACAATGTGGGCCGCCCAATGCCGCTGAGGGTATCACGCCGGATTGATTGGCATCGACGAAACCTTGAGCGGCCATAAGCGTTTATCGCTTCAGCCCAATCGAGGTAGTTCCAATGCAAACGGCATGGTTCTCCAAGCCTGTGGCGGTTTCGGTCGGCGTCACCGGTTCCATCCACCATCTGTCCAACACACAGCAGGCCATTGATTTGCTCACCACACATTGGCGTGACGCAGGCAGCCCAAAGCACCAGTCCGCGCTACGCGCCTGCCGGCGGGCGACGAGCGGCGATGTCGCCCCCGACGTCGCCAGGGCGGCGCTCGTCGAAGCGGCGCGCGAAGCCCACATCCTGATCGAATAGCAACATCGTGATCGAATAGGGCGTGTCGATTGAATCTGCTGACGCTATACTCGCGGCGCCCTCCGGAGAACGTCTGCCATGACCCTGAAAACACGCAAGCTCGGCAGCCAAGGGCTGCAGGTCTCGGCCATCGGCCTCGGCTGCATGGGCATGAGCCAGTCCTACGGGCCAGCCGACGAGGCCGAATCCATCGCCACGCTGCACCGTGCCATCGAACTCGGCTGCACCTTCCTCGACACCGCCGAGGTCTATGGCCCTTACGACAACGAAACCCTGCTCGGCAGGGCGCTGAAGGGCAAGCGCGACCAGGTGACGATTGCCACCAAATTCGGCTTCCGCATCGAAAACGGCAAGCAGACCGGAACCGACAGCCGGCCCGAGCACATTCGGGAGGTCGTGGAAGCCTCGCTCGGCCGGCTCGTAACCGACCATATCGACCTGCTCTACCAGCACCGCGTCGACCCGGCGGTGCCGATGGAGGACGTCGCCGGGGCCGTGGGGGAACTCGTCGCGCAAGGCAAGGTGCGCTTCTTCGGCCTGTCGGAGGCGGGCGCGGCCAACATCCGCCGGGCGCATGCCGTGCATCCGGTGTCGGCGCTGCAGAGCGAGTATTCGCTGTGGGAGCGCAATCTCGAGCCGGAGATCATCCCGCTGCTTGGCGAACTCGGCATCGGCCTGGTGCCGTTCTCGCCGCTCGGCCGCGGGTTTCTCACCGGCCAGGTCAAGCGCGCGGAAGACTATCCCGACGGCGATTATCGCCGCAACGACCCGCGCTACCAGGGCGAAAACTACGACGCCAATGTCGAGGCGGCCGCCAAGGTGAGCGACATCGCCGCTGCCCGCGGCGTCAAGTCCGGCCAGGTCGCGCTGGCATGGCTGCTGGCGAAGGGCGACGGCTTTGGCATCGACATCGTGCCGATCCCCGGCACCAAGCGCAGAAAATACCTCGAAGAGAACGTCGCCGCCGCCGCGGTCAAACTCGATGCCGCCGAGATGGCCGCGCTCGACGAAGCGCTCGCGCCGGGAAAAATCTCCGGCCCGCGCTACACCGAGCGGGGCATGGCGATGGTCGACCGGTAGGGGGCGCCTGCTCCAGCGTCCGCGACAGTCTCGCCAAGGTCGTTTCGAATAGACCAGCTACCGAAAGCCCAGATGCTTCCGATAGCAGTGGGTTTCCACGGTGAACCTGCCGGCGACATTGTCCGGCAGCCAAAGTGCGTCTTCGAAGCTGCGGCTCAAGCGCCATCCCTCGCGGGCATAAAATCTCTGCGCGCGGACATTTCCCGCCGTGCAGAAGAGCTCGGCCTCCGCCACGCCTTGCTCGGACAAGAGATGCTCGGCATGTGACAGCAGATCGCGGGCGGTTCCGCTTCCCCGTGCTTGCGGGCTTACATAGAGTTTGACCAGTTCCACTCCGTTGATAGAGACGAAGCCAAGCAGTCCATCGCCCACCGCCACATGGAAGGCATCGGTGGATTGCTCCAGCCACAGCGAAAAATGCGCCGGCGTTCGGTACGCCAGGATTTCGGCTGGAACGAGATGCGCGTGGGCATCATGCCAGCCCTGATGCCACAGTTGCACGATCGCCGACCGGTCGGCTTCCTGGGCTGGGCGAATTTCAAGCATTCCTCACCGCCCGCAAAGGTCAGGGATCATGTTATTGGTGGCGAGCAAGCGAAGCGACGAATTCCGGGATTTGGCGGGCGCCGCTCAAATTTGCCACCGGCACCAGCGGTCCCCAGATGAGCCGCTCCGCCTCGATAGCAGGTCTGATATCCCGATCGAAAGTCCAGATGTCGCGCAGAAAGGACAGGAAATCCGCGTCCAGCCGCTCGCTACACCCGGCCGGCAGGTCAGGCCGGTGGCGGTTCAGTGCGCTGCGCAGGACAACACGCTTCAGGCAGGTGATGCGAGGCGTGTTCAGCCAGACGACAAGATCCGCCTTGGGAAGCCTCAAATCGAAGGTCTGCCGATAATAATTGCCTTCAGACACCCAGCCGGCGCCCGCAATTGCCGTGCCGACGCGGGCGCGGAAAATTTCGGTTTCAGGTTTGCTCCAGCCTGGTCCCCAGAACAGCTTGTCCAGATGTACGACTGGCAGATGCAGCCGTTCGCCGATCTGCCGCGCCAGGGTCGACTTGCCGCTTCCGGCATTTCCAAGGATCACGATCCGCTGCATCATCCCTGGCTTTGCGAACTTCCAGACATCGGGACCATCTTAACGACTGAATTTCGATCGGCCAGACTCAGACCGTTCGCACCCCATGCCTGTCCAGCGTGCCCGGGGCGTTGACCGCAAATTGCGCGGCGAAAGCCCTGATGTAAGCGGGCCGAGCTTCACCCCGCGCTACATAGGCAGCAAGGTTTTCATACTCGTCCAAAATACCCGACATTCTTAGTCGCAGCAGCACCGAGACCATCAACAGATCGCCCGCGCTGAATGCATCGTCGAGCCACTCGGCGGCGCCCAGGCGGGCCGAGAGCCTGTCGAGACAGGCGCGAACACGATCCTTCACCAATGGCAAACGCTCCTCGCTCCAGGGCTTGTCAGCTTCGAATATCCTTGCCGTCGTTAGTTCGAGGATCGGCGGCTCGACGGTGTTAAGTGCGGCAAACATCCAGGTGATCGCACGCGCGCGCGCATCGCGATCGCCGGGCAGCAGGCCCGCATGCTGCTCGGCAAGATGAAGGATGATCGAGCCGGTCTCGAACAGTGAGAGAGAATCCTCCTCGTAGGTGGGGATCTGGCCGAAGGGATGGATGGCCAGATGGCCAGGCGCCTTCATCTCCGCGAAGGAAACAAACCGAACCTCATAAGGCTGCCCTGCTTCTTCGAGCGCCCAGCGAACGCGCGTGTCGCGCGCCAGTCCCTTGCCGCGATCGGGCGATCGTTCAAATGCCGTGATGGTGATTGTCATCGCATCCGTTCCCTTGCTTGGGCTAATTCTTCGGCTTCCTATATCGTGAAGACGAATGGGCCTCCCGGAAATCGACATCGGTCTGAACCATTTTCATCACTGGCACAGATCGCGGATGCCCGCCTCCGACCACAGCCCCCGAGGGCGCCGGGGGCGAAGGCAGGGCCTAACCCGCCGCTGCCGTCGTGACCTTCTTGGACGCGGCCCGCTGTCGCCGCATGCGCCGTTTGGCGACAAGCTTGAGCGCGACCGGCGGCTCGTTTGACAGCGCGCCCAGCACGGCGTCGACCATGCCATACGCCACGAAATCCGCGTTCATGTCGCGGGCCAGTTTGCCGGCCGTCTCCTTGTCCTCAGCAGCGGCCTCCGACCAGAACACGATTCCCACCCGAAGTGCTGCCTTGGCACGCTTCAGCCGGCGAACCAGAAAGCGGGCGTGCTTGACGGAATCCCGGTTCAGGAAGCCGACCACGACGGTGTCGACGGTTTCGAGCTCAAGGCGGCGAATGCTGGCGGGCTCCATATCGGCAAAGCC
Organism: Mesorhizobium sp. M7A.F.Ca.US.006.01.1.1; assembly: GCF_003997935.1. Lineage (GTDB taxonomy): Bacteria > Pseudomonadota > Alphaproteobacteria > Rhizobiales > Rhizobiaceae > Mesorhizobium. Next base: position 18,618 of record NZ_RZQL01000047.1, on the reverse strand, counting down.
GGCTTTCGATACGGTCGCGCCCTGGACCTCCAGCACCTGCGCCAGCATCGCGGCGGCGGCGTCGTCGAGCTCGCCACGCCCGCCGGCGCAAAGCACGGACATATCCGTGCCATCGGGCAGTTCGGTCTCGTCCTCCCCGCCGGGATCGCCATCGTCGCTCGCCTCCGCGGCCACGGGGGACTCCTCCTCGCCTGCCTCCTCCTGCGCGCTGTCGTCGAGATTGGCGACCAGCATCAGGGCACTCGCCGCCACCTGCCGCCTTTGCAAATCACCCATGACGCCGCGCATACGGTCGTGTTCGCCCAGCAGAAGCGCCGGAATGGCAACCTTGTCGTAGAATTCGACCAGATATTTCTCCTCCAGCATCTCCTCGGCATGGTCGGTGGCTTCTTCCGGATCGCCGGCCAGCAGCCGCTGGTACAGACGCGCATGGGGTTCGAGCACGGGCTCGTTGCCGAACAGCACGTCGAGGAATTCAAACTGCGGCACGTGCCTGCCCAGCACCACCAGGCAGACGGTGAGCGGCGTCGACAGGATCAGCCCGAGCGGCCCCCAGAGCCACGTCCAGAAAATCGCCGCGACGATGATCGCCAGCGGCGACAGTCCCGTTCGCGAACCGTAGAGCCAGGGTTCGATGACATTGCCGGTGATCAGCTCCATCACCACGAACAGGGCGGCTGTCCACAGCACGAGCGACCAGCCCGGCGCAACGGCCAGCGCCAGGAACAGCGGCAAAAGCATGCCGATGATCGGGCCGATATAAGGAACGAAACGCAGCGCCAGTGCCAGCAGCCCCCACAGCAGCGCATTGGGAATACCGAGGGCCCAGAGCCCGATCGCGATCGGTATGGCGTAGACGATGTTGACGACCAGTTGCATCAAGAGGTAGCGGCCCACCCGTTTGGCGGCGTCCTGGAGCGCTTCAGTGGTGCGGTGGAGGTCGCCGTAGCCGACAAGCCGGATGAAGCGGTCGCGCAGATCCTCCCGCTCGAGCAGCATGAAGATGACGACGACGATGATCAGCCCGGCCGACCCGAGCGGGCTGATCAGCGGCCCGACGATATTCTGCAGGACCTGGAGCGGCCTTTCCCGCGCGACGATCTCGACGGGCACCGGCTCGCGCGGCGGCTTTTCCGGGGTGGTGGCCGGCAGCGTGGCGTCCTGCCTGTCGATCTCCTGGCCGACACGCTCGACCACCTTGCTCAATCTGGCAAGGATCCCGCCTCCGACCCCGGTTTCCTTGAGCGAGCGGATCTTGGTCAAGATGTTGGTCTGGTAGACCGGGATGTTCTGCGCCAGTTCGCTGACCTGCGTAGCGACGATGAAGGAGAACAGGCCAAGCGCCGCGAAAGCGCCGAGCACGCTGGCGATGACGGCGGCAATCCGGGGGATGCCGACCTTTTTAAGAGCCGAGACAAGCGGCGCCAGTGCGAAGGTCAGCAGCAGCGCGATGGCGATCGGCAGGAAAACCTCGCGCCCGAAATACAGCGCCGCCACCGTCGTGACGATGGCCGCCACATTGGGCAAAGCGGTTCGCGGATGGGGCGCGGCCACTGAAAGGGTGTCCCCCAGCCCGTCAGCCTGAGACGCCGTGCCGTTTCGACGATTGGCCACGTGATGCCTCCCCTGCCAAATGCCATGATCGGGCATATAGAGCGGACATGCAACTTTAGCCAACGATGAAATACGCCTCGCTCGACAGGCAATGATCCTGCCCGCACCTGCCGCTCTCGAAGGGTGGAAGTCAGGCTCGCCCGATCGGATCAGCGCGCCGCATGCCTGGCCAGCGCGTGCTCGATCAGTACGTCGATGGTCTGGCTGTAGCCGATGCCTGAGGCGGCCAGCGCCTTGGCGTACATCGAGATGTCGGTGAAACCGGGAATGGTGTTGACCTCGTTGACGAGCAGGCTGCCATCGGCGCGCAGGAAGAAGTCGACGCGCGCCATGGCTTCGCAGCCAAGCGCCTGGAATGCCCGCCGCGCCATATCCCTGGCCTTCTCGGCCACATCGGCCGGGACATCGGCGGGCACCTTGACCAGCGCGCCGTCGGCATCGAGATATTTGGCTTCATAGGTGTAGAAGCCGTGCTTGCCGGCCGGAATGATCTCGCCGGGCAGCGACACCGTCAGCGACCCGTCGGCGCGCTCCAGCACCGAGAACTCGATCTCGCGGCCCTCGACGAATTCCTCGATCAACACTTTGCCGTCGTAGCGGAAAGCCGTGTCGATGGCCTGCTCGAAGCCGTCCCTGTCATTCACCTTGCTGACCCCGAAGGACGAGCCCTGGCGCGCCGGCTTGGCGAAGAACGGCAGGCCGAGCGCCCCGGCAATCTCCTGGAAGGAATGCTTGCCGTTTCGATGCACGGTGACGGAGCGGGCAACCGCAAGCCCCGCCTCGCGCATCAGCCGCTTGGCGACATCCTTGTCCATGGCGGCGGCCGAGGCGAGGATGCCGCAGCCGACATAGGCGACATCGGCGACCTCGGCATAGCCCTGCACCGAGCCGTCCTCGCCGAACGGCCCGTGCAGCACCGGAAACACGACGTCGATGGGGGGCAGGTCAGGCTGCGTACCATCCCGAGACACAGCGACCAGCCGGCCCTTGCCGCCGGGCAGCAGCGCGACCTCTGCACCATCCTCGGATACCGGCGCCCCTGCCCCGTCGACCACGGAGGATTGTTGCAGCAGCCACCTGCCATCTCGCGAAATGACGATCGGCACGATGTCGTAGCGTGTCCGGTCGATCGCCTTCAGCACATTGGCGGCCGAAAGGCGCGACACGTCATGCTCGGCCGAACGCCCGCCGTAAAGGATGGCCACTCTTGTCTTGTCCGTCATCGAAATCCCTCGATTGTCAAAAAGGTCAAATGGCGACGGCAATGCCGCGATTGGCGAAGAAGCGGTCGAAATCGGCCGGCGACAACACTGCGTCTGCCTGTGTGGCGGGGTCATGGCCGGACGGGTTGTGGAAGCGGAAACCCTCGTCGGACGCCGCGGTGACCAGCACCAGATGACCGCCCTTCGAGGGCGGCTCGCGCTCGGGCCAGCGGATAGAGCTGCTGACCGAAGCGATGAAGAAGCGCGAGCGCTCCAGGATGGCCGGGATGTCCCCCGTCGCCACATTGGTCACCACCTCGGCCCGGAGTCCAAAAACCTCCTTCACGAAGCTGACGAAGGGCGCGTAGATCAGCCCCTTGATCGATCCTTCGTTGACGACATAGCCGCCATATAAGGTGCAGCGCCTGGCAAGCTCGATCGTCGGCACGATCTCGCCGCGGCTGGCCAGGATCATCTTCAGGCACGCCATGCCGCAGATGTTGGCGGCCCAGAGTGCATACTCATCGAGGGTTTCCGCGCCCGACCCCCGCCACAGCGGATCGCGCCGCAGCGCGACATCCGCGCCGTCGGCAAGCACGTCCAGCGTCATGTCTGGCGTTTCCCACTGGCTGAAAAACGGCACGGTTTCAGGCAGCGGTTTCATGCGACTCCTAGGGCAATTGGCTTCATCTCGTATACGAGGATACGAGATGAATGAAAAGCCGCTTAGGCCCGTCCAGGTGTGGCGAGCCGTGCGCCGCCGCCTACTCGGCTTTCGTCCAGCCGAAAACCAGCCATGCATATTTCGATTTTTCGGTGGGTTCGGCAGTGTAGGTCATCTGCATGTCGCCGTCCTTGGCGTAGATATCCAGCCGGGGCGCCGTATCCAGCTTTCGCCACGCCGAACTGTTGTTGAAGGACCATGTTCCGCACCAGACGCAAGGCCCCGACGTCGGATCACCCGGCTGATGAAAATTGTAGCGGCCGTCCGCCGTGATCTCCAGATAGTCGAACGCCCCGTAAAACGCGGTCACCGTCTGCTGGAACTCACCGGCGGCCGCTTCCTGTTCCGGTGTCGGCGCATCCTTCATATCGCGCGGCGGCCGGATGGCTCCACCGTTCAGTTTCCATTTGCCGACAAAATCCTTCTCGGTCGGAAGATATTCCTCCTGAGCCTGCGCCGATGAAATATAAGCAAAAGATGATATACTTGTGAGGCCCGCGGCCCCGATCGCAAATAGAAGCGTGGCGGCACAGATCGCCCTTGTTGGGTTTTGCATAAAAAATATATCTCCACGGGGGTAAGGGGAGTTTTATTGAGGATTTTGCAGCGCGCGTTGCTTCGATGCCGATTCCCGCCCGCCGTTTGCACGGTTAGCATCGGGGCCACCAATCTGGCAACGCAAGGCAACTTCTCTCCGGCATCGCCCATGCGCCCGCGATCCCGGCCGGCTGAATATCGGCAGCTTAGAAGGTGATCTTCACCGAAGCGGCGCTGCGACCATGCGGACCGTGATGGACCGCCTCGATGTTGTTGCCGTCGGGATCGAGCAGGAAGGCGGCGTAATAGCCGGGGTGATAAGGCCGTTCGCCCGGCGCGCCATTGTCCGTGCCGCCGGCCGCCAGCCCGGCCTTGTAGAAGCCGTCGACCATGGCGTGGTCCCTTGCCTGGAAAGCCAGGTGATGGCGGCCGGTGAGCTTTCCCTGTGCGGCCCGGCTGTCGGCAGTGGAGACAAACAGCTCGTCGGCCCAGAAAAAGTCGGCGCCGCTACCGCCGATCGGGACATCGAGCGCCTGCAGGACCGCCTCGTAGAAACGCCGGCTGGCCGCGAGATCCCTGACCACCAGTTGGATGTGGTCGATGAGGCGGCCGCGATGCAATTCCTGGGTTTCCATGAAAACGCCTCCTCGTGTGGGTTCGAATTTAGGTTCGGACAGGGCGTCGTCAATGCAGATACTTCCCAGCAAACAAAAAGCCCGCCGGGAGGGGATCCAGCGGGCCTTTTGAAAGCATGTCTAGCCTTCAGAGGTCTGAGGGGGGATCAGACCTGGTAAGAACCTTTGTTGGCCGCGGAGGTTCCACCCGAACAAAAAAATTGCCGATGGCCGGTCGAAACCGCGGAATTCAAGCGGCGGAGGCGATTTCTTCCGCGAGACCACTCTCAGTTTGGAACTTTCCGCTCGCAGCCGGGTTTGGTGGCGCGGTGGGAGGGATTGCGATTGGATTGTTTTCAGAGGCTCGAAGCGCTGGTCGACAGCGCCGGTGTCGACGATATCGAGGAAGCAACCGCTCTGCTGCGCCGGTTCAAGGGCGGATCGCGCGAGGTCGCGGCAGCCATCGACGAGTTCATGCTCGATTTCATGACCTTGGTCTTCGTCGTCGAAAACGGCGAAGAAGGTTTCGAAAAGCCGGTCCGCAAGCTCGCTCGCACCAGGCTTTCAAAGCTAGAGCGCCTGGTGACTGTAGCGGCGGAGGAAAAGCCGGCTTCGGGCGCCGGCCTATCCCTTCAGGATGGCGGCTAGCCTGGGAAGGCCTTCGCTCACCGCGCGCCGGTCGGCGAGCGTGAAGGACAGCCGCAGCGTGTTGCGCCCGGTGCCGTCGGCATAAAAGGCGTTGCCCGGCACGAAGGCGACCCGCGCTTCCTTCACCGACCGAGCCAGAAGCTCGGTGGCGTCGGCCCCTTCCGGCAGCGTCACCCAGACGAACATGCCGCCTTCCGGGCGGCTCCAGGTCACGCCTTCGGGCATGTGGGCTTCCAGTGCCGAGAGCAGCCCGTCGCGGCGCTCACGATAGGCGCCGATAAGTTTTTCCACCTGACCGTCGAACACGGCTTCGGCGACACGATGCATCACCACCTGGTTGATCGACGGGCTGTGCAGGTCCGAGGCCTGCTTCATCAGCACCAGCTTCTCGACGATGTGGCGCGGCGCGCACACCCAGCCGACCCGCATGCCCGGCGACAATATCTTCGAGAACGAGCCGCAATAGAGCGTTCGCGCCTTGTCGATGCCGCCCGACCTGATGCAGTCGAGCGCCAGGATCGGCGGCTCGCCTTCGCCGTCATAGCGCAGCGCGCGATAGGCGGCATCCTCGATGACGGCGATGTCGAGTTCGCCGGCAAGGTCGAGCACTGCCTCGCGCTGTTCACGGTTCAGCGTGTTGCCGGTCGGGTTGGCGAAATCCGGCACCAGATAGGCGAATTTGGCCTTGCCGCCATTGGCCGCCGCCGCCGCGCGATAAGCGTCGGGCGTCATGTTGCCGCCGGCCGGGGTAAGCCGGTCGTAGCGTGGCTCATAGGCGTTGAAAGCCTGCAGCGCGCCGAGATAGGTCGGCCACGTCACCAGCGCTGTATCGCCCGGCGAAAGGAACAGTTTGCCGAGATAATCCAGCGCCTGCTGCGAGCCGGAAGTGATGAAGATGTTGGCCTCGTCACAGGCGACGCCGAGCTTGCCCATCTGCCCGGCGAGCCAGCGCCGCAACGGCAGATAGCCTTCCGAGACCTGGTACTGCAGCGCCGCCCCTGCCTCAGGGCCGCCCAGCACATCGGCATAGGCGTCGCGGATCGCCTCGGCCGGAAACAGCGCCGGATCGGGAATACCGCCGGCGAACGAGATGATGTCCGGCTGGTCGAGCAGCTTCAGCAGCTCGCGGATTTCGGACGCTTTCATGCGCGACGAGCGCGAAGCCAACAGGTTCATAAGGGTCACGACACGCCTCCCCGGACGATGCAATATAGGTCAACTTAGCTGACCTATATTCCCTCTTGGCCGCGAATTGAAGTGTGCCTGAACGATTTCCCGAATGCGCCAGCGGAGCAGTTCCACAAAAAGTGTGCAGCGGTTTTCCGCCCGCCTAAAGGCTCTTCTTGTAGCCGAGATGGCTGCCGGTGAAGCCGAGGCTTTCGTAAAAGCGGTGCGCGTCCGCCCGCCCCTTGTCGGTGGTCAGCTGGACGAGGCTGCAGCCGCGCGCCCGGCACGCGTCGATCGCCCATTCGATCATCAGCCTGCCGACGCCGCCCGAGCGCCTGTGGCCGGCACCCCGAACCGCCTCGATCTGCCCGCGCCAGGCACCCTTGCGCGAGAGCCCGGCAAGGAAAGAAATCTGCAAGGTACCGATCACTTCGCCGCCATCCACGGCCACCGCCAGCAGTTGATTGGGATCGGCGTCGATGGCGTTGAAAGCATCGACATAGCCTTGCGCCAGCGGCAAGGACGCATCCTCGCGGCCAGCGCCAAGCGGATCGTCGGCCAGCATCGCGACGATATCAGGCAGGTCGGAGGCAACAGCCTTACGGAAGGTGATCATGGTGTCGGGCATATCGCGCGGCGCAGGCACCGGCAAGGGTGCGCTCTCCCTTCCCCCTTGTGAGGGAAGGAAGAGGCTAACTACACCTCGCCTTCATAAACCCGCTGCGCCTGCGTCAGCGCCTCATCGAGCCTCGCACTCTCCGCATAACCCGACAAATTCTGCGGCCGCTCGATACCAGGCAGCAGCCTCGGACACGGCTCGGCGGCGCCGACCACCATCCGCACCGGAATGACGCCGGCCCAAACCGGATGCCCGTAATCCTCCTCGTCGTCGCCGACGCCCTTGGCGCGCACTTTGGCCGATGCCTCTTCGATGCGCATGCCGATCACCGTCGTCGCCTTGGCCTCCTGCGCCGAGATCGGCCGCAAGGTATCGCTCCGGCCGGGATAGAAACGGTCGACGACGCCGGCCAGCGCCTTCAGTTTCTCCTCAGGCTCATCGATGATCCGCGCCGTGCCGAAACACATCGCCGAGCGGTAATTGGCGGAATGGTTGAAGCCCGAGCGCGCCAGCACCAGCCCGTCGAGATGCGACACCGTGAGACACGCCGGCGTACCGCCGCGCAGATGGCGCAGCATGCGGCTGGCCGACGAGCCGTGCCAGTACAGCATGTCGTCCTCGCGCCAGTGAATGGTCGGCGTGCAATAAGGCTGGCCGTCGAACGTATAGGCGACATGGCACAGCAGCCCGGCATCCAGTACCGCGAAGACGGCAGCATGGTCGTAGCTGCCGCGCTCGTGCAGGCGCTTGACGCGGTTGCGGCTGGTGGTCGGAAAGCTGGCTGGCGTGTCGTTCACGGCTTGCATCCTTGGTTGCTGTCTGCCAACCATGCGCTATGACATTGGTCGATAAAAGAACCAATCCTGTTGATAAAACTCAGACCAATCTGCCTGATTGGTCGGCGCTGATCCCGGTCCTGCCGGGCGACGGTCCGCGCAGCCGTGAGCTTTATGCGGCGCTGCGGCGGCTGATCGAGACCGGCGCGCTGGCCGCCGGGGCGAAACTGCCGACCACCCGGGATCTCGCACAGCGCTTCGGCCTGTCGCGTTCGGCGGCGGTTGTCTGTTTTGAAATGCTGATCTCGGAAGGCTTCGCCGTCGCCAGGGTCGGTGCCGGAACCTTCGTCGCGCCTGACGTGCCGCATCTGCCGACAACACAGGTCAAGCCGCGTTCGCCTGAGATCGACGCGGCCACCTCGCTGCCTTGCGGCCTTGGCGTGGCGGTGTCCGATCCGCGCACGCTTGATTTGTTTCGCATCCTTCTGTCGCGCCACCTTGCCCGCCCCGGGCCGGAGCATTTTCGCTATGGCGATCCGCGGGGCGGGCTTGGCCTGCGCAGCGCGATCGCAACCTATCTCCGAACCGCACGCGGCGTGCGCTGCGACGCCGGCCAGATCGTGCTGACTTCGGGCACGCAGCAGGGGCTGGATCTTCTGGTGCGCGCCGCGCTCAGTCCCGGCGATGCCGTCTGGATCGAAAACCCCTGCTATCCCATGGCCCACGCCGTGCTGGCCGGCAGCGGCGCCAGGGTTTTTGGGGTGCCGGTCGACGCGGAAGGGCTCGATCCCGAGATCGGCGAAAGCCTGTGCTCCAAGGCGCGCGCGGCCTATGTCACGCCCTCGCACCAATATCCGCTCGGCGTGACGATGACGATGCGCCGCCGCCTGGCGCTACTCGACTGGGCGCGGCGCAACCATGCCTGGATCATTGAGGACGATTACGACAGCGAGTTCCGCTATGCCGGCCCGCCGCTGACCTCGCTGCAAGGCATGGACGGCTCGGGCCGTGTCGCCTATCTCGGCACCTTCTCGAAAATCCTCTTCCCCGGCCTGCGCATCGGCTATGTCGTGGTGCCCGAAGCGCTGCTCGATGCCGTGATGGCGGTCAGGGCGCGCTCCGACCGATTCCCCTCGACACTGGCCGAAGGCGCGCTGACCGACCTGTTGAACGAAGGCCATTTCGCCGCGCATCTCAGGCGCGTGCGCCGCCGGGTGCAAGCCGCGCGCGACGTGCTGGTCGCCGGCCTCGAGGCGCATTGCGGCGATGCCCTCGAAGTAACCGTACCCGAACAGGGGCTGCACTTGATGGCGACGCTGAAAGACGCCGGGCCGGACACGGCGATCGTCGAGGCGGCGAAGGCGGCAGGTGTCGGTGCGCGTGCCCTCTCCTCGATGTTCGTCGACGGCCCGCCCCGGCAAGGCCTGGTGCTGGGTTTTTCGGGGTTTTCGGACGAGGAATTGATGGCCGCGACGGTCAGGTTGGGCGGGGTGGTGAGGCGGCATTCCCTCCCTTCGTCATCCTAGGGCGAAGTAGGAGCGCAGCTCCGTCGCGGAGACCCTGGGATCCATGCCGCGACACTTGCAACGGGCCAAAGCGGATCAGGATAAGGCGCTACCGCCAGTGCCATAGAACAACAGTAATGCGCCGGGATAACATCCTGGTTCCGCAGCATTTTTCGGCATGCGTCACGGCATGGATCCTAGGGTCTGCGCCGCGTCGCTGCGCTCCTTGCTCCGCCCTAGGATGACGAAGTCCTCAATCCCCATCGGCGGGCTGGGTCTTGCCGCACTGCGCCAGCACCTTGCCGATGGCCGCGCTGGAGCCCTTCAGCGGAAAACTGACCTCGCCATATTTGGCTGAACTGACCGACACATCGCCTTTGCCGCGCAACAGGTCGAGCAGCGGATCGGCTTTCGCCAGGTTGACCACGAAGTAGTTGTACATGGCCTCCAGCTGCAGCGTCTTCGCCACCGTCTTGCCGTCGGCCTGGAACGCGAACGAACCGCCGATGCCGGGCTCCAGCTGCTGGCCGGTGGCGCCGAGATCGTAGCTCAGCACCGGTGTGTCGAAACAGGTCAGCATCAGATGCGCGTCGCCTTTCGGGCCGCCGCAAACCGAGGCCGTCAGCACGCTGCCGCCTTCGTCTTCCTCCATCCTGGCGCTCCAGCCGCCGCACGACGCGGCAAACGCCGGTTGCGCGGCCTGCAGGACCGCTACCGCACCGGCGACGATGAGATGTCCAACTCTCATGACTCCCCCCAATTGACTGCCTCCAGGGCCATTTGCAGCACCCGTCGACAGCATATAGGAAAAAGCGACCCGATGGCATTGCCCCTTGCGGCAGCCGGTCCTGTTTCGCGGAGAGTTGGATTGAGAGCCTGCGTTCGCCTGTGTCTGTCCTTTGCCGCCCTGCTGGCCTTGCCGCTCGCCGCTCATGCCGAGTGGAAGCCGGTCGAGAAAATCGAGCCCTACGCGATCTCGGGCCAGAGCGGCGCCGAACTCTACCGCTCGATCGGCGAGAACGGGCCAAAGCTCGGCATTGCCCGCGCCATCGCCTACACCAATTTCAAGCTGACCTGGGGGCTAAGGGACTACAAGCCCAGGGGCAAGGACTGCGTGCTGACGGCCGGGCGTCCGAAGCTGATCGTCACCTACACTCTGCCAAAACCCTCCGGCTCCCTGCCGCCCGCCGTCCAGAAGAACTGGGACACCTTCATCGCCGGCGTCGCCGCCCATGAGAAGGTACATGGCGCCAGCATGGTCCAGATGGTCCACGACATCCAAGCCGCGACGGACGGCCTGACCGTCGCCGACGATCCCAAATGCAGCAAGACCAGGGCCGAGGTGGTCAAGCGGCTCGACGCGATCTCGAAGGCGCGGGTGCAGGCAAGCCGCGATTTCGACCGCGTCGAATTCGGCAATGGCGGCAATTTGCAGAAACTGGTTTTTTCGCTCGTGACCGGCCCCTGAAGCCACCAAAGGCTTATTGGCCAACCTCAACCAGGACCCACCCTTCGGCAGGAAGCCCGGCGACGGGCCGGCGCTGACCGACCCGGAGATCGATGACATCGTGGCGTTTTGCAGACGCTGACGGATGCGGACCAGCAGTAACACGCGCTTGCCTTCTCCCCTTCTTGTGGGAGAAGGTGGATCGGCGCGCAGCGCCGAGACGGTTGAGGGGTGGGTGACGGATCTCCGTCCTTGCCAAGCTGGAGCATCCCTCATCCGACCGAGCTTCACTCGGCCACCTTCTCCCACAAGAAGGGGAGAAGGGAAAGCCATGCCTCATTGCGTATCCGCGCTCGCCCTCAGCTCCGCGCGCTTCTCGTCCGATACCACTGCCAGATCCAGCACCTTCTGCAACTCGGCCGCATGGCGGAAGGACGGTTCGGTCTGCACACCGCTTCGCACCGCGTCGGTGAAACGCTGGTAGTTGGTCTCCACCGTACCGGGGTCGAGCTCTTTCCATATGGCGTTCTCGACATTGTCGCCGATGCAGGCCTTGAGCGTCGAACCATCGAGATTGTGCACCACTTCGATGCCGCCCTTCTCGCCATAGATGCGCAGGCGCAGCTCGTTGAGATGGCCTGTTGCCCAGCGGCTGGCATGCACCACGCCGAAGGCGCCGTTGGAAAAGTCCAGCGTCATGGCGAAGCTGTCATTGGCGTCGAGCCCGTAGTCGCCGATGCGGTTGCCGGGCGCCTTGTCGAAGGCGCGCAGCCGGCAAAAGACATGGTCGATGTCGAGCGCCGCGCCATAGCTGGCGAAATCAAGGATGTGGATGCCGACATCGCCAAGAACGCCATTGGAGCCGTGGCCGCGCGACAGGCGCCACAGCCATTTCGGGTCGGTACGCCAGTCGCCCCAGAATTTCGACACCAGCCAGCTCTGCAGATAGGACGCCTCGACATGCCTGACGGTGCCGATCTTGCCCGCCTGCACCATCTGGCGGGCCTTCTGCAGCGCCGCCACATTGCGATAGGTGAGGTTCACCATATTGACGATGCCGGCGGCCTCGGCGGCGTCGGCCATCTCGGTCGCCTTGCCATAGTTTTCGGCCAGCGGCTTCTCGCACAGCACCGGCTTGCCGGCGGCAATCAGCGCCATGGTGGTCGGGTGATGGATGCGGTCGGGCGTGACATTGGCCACCGCGTCGAACTCACCCCATGCCAGCGCCTCCTCCAGCGCGGTAAAGCGGTTGGGAATGTCAAAGCTGTCGGCGAACTCGCCGACCCGTGCCGGATCGACATCGACCGCGCCGACTATGTCGACGCCGTCGATAGCTGTGAAGCGCCGCGCATGTTCCTGCGCCATCCAGCCGGTGCCGAGTATCAAAAGCCGCATTCTTTGCTCCTTGGGGTGAGATGCCGGAATCCCCCTCCGGTCGGAGCCCTCAAATAGCGCGAATGATGCCGCCGTCGACCCGGATGTTCTGGCCGGTGATGTAGCCGGCGCCTTCGGACGCCAGGAAGGCGATGGTCGCGGCGATCTCTTCCGAGGTTCCGTAGCGCTGCATCGGCACGCTGTCGCGGCGCTCCTCGGTGGCCGGCAGGCTGTCGATCCAGCCGGGCAGCACATTGTTCATGCGCACATTGTCAGCGGCATAGGTGTTGGCGAAGATCTTGGTGTAGGCGGCAAGCCCGGCGCGGAATACCGCGGACGTCGGGAACATCGGGCTCGGCTCGACCACCCAGGCGGTCGAGATGTTGATGATGGCGCCGCCCTTTTGCTTGACCATCTGCGGCGCCACGATGCGCACCGGCCGGATGACGTTGAGGAGATAGACGTCCATGCCGGTGTGCCATTGCTCGTCGGTGATTTCCAGGATCGGCGCGCGCGGCCCGTGGCCGCCGCTGTTGACCAGCACGTCGATGCGGCCATAGCGCTCCAGCGTCAGGTCGACGAGGCGCTGCAGATCGTCGTTCGACTGATTGGAGCCGGTGACGCCGAGCCCGCCCAATTCCCCAGCCAGCGCCTCGCCCTTGCCCGAGGAGGAAAGGATGGCGACCTTGAAGCCGTCCGCCGCCAGCCGCTTGGCCGCCGCCGCACCCATGCCGCTGCCGCCGGCCACCACCACAGCTACTTTTTCTACACTCATCGGATTTTCCTCTCAGGGTTTGCGGGCACCGCAAGCGGTGTTTTCGGGAGCTGAGCGTTGATATAGCTGGTTTTCCCCGCTGGTTCGAACCAGAATGCCTGAAATCAACCTGTAGAAAAACTCCTGCATGCCCGAAGCTTTCCTCAGCCTGCCGCCGTTGAATGCGCTGCGCGCCTTCGAAGCCTCGGCGCGTCATCTCAACTTCCGCATCGCCGCCGAAGAGCTCAATGTCACGCAAGGGGCGGTCGCCCAGCACATTCGCGGGCTGGAAGCCGATCTCGGCACCAAGCTGTTCGAGCGGCTGCCGCGCGGCCTGGCGCTGACCGATGAGGGCCGCGCCTATGTGCCCAACATCCGCCGCGCCTTCGACCTGATCTCGGAGGCGACGCTGCTGCTTCGTCCCGAGCCGGCGCGGCTGACGGTCAGCGTGACGCCGAGCTTCGCCACCAAATGGCTGATCCCGAGACTGTACGACTTCGTCGCGCATAACCCGCTGGTAGACCTGCGCGTGCTGGCCAGCGAAAGCCTGTCGAGCTTCCAGGCCGACGGCGTCGACATTGCTGTACGGCAAGGCCGGCCGCCCTTCGGCGCCGGACTGGTCGTCGACCTGCTGTTTCCCCAGCAAATCGTCGCCGTGTGCAGCCCGGCCCTGCTGCCGGCCGGCGCGATCGAGATCGCAGCCTCCGAAATCCAGCACCACGTGCTGCTGCACGATGCCCACAATCTGTGGCCGGAATTCATGGAGAAAGCGGTCGGCCTGAAGATGACGACCGAATTGAAACGGATGCGCTTCAACCAGACGGGCCTCGCCATCGACGCGGCCGTCGCCGGCCAGGGCATTGCGCTGGCCAGCCGCTTTCTCGTCGCCGCCGACCTCGCCGCCGGCCGTCTGGTCCAGCCCGTCAGCGGAGAAATGCGCGGCACGCAGGATTTCTATGTCGTGATGCCGAGAAAACAGCGCCACCCCGAGCCGACGCAAGCCGTGCGGCAATGGTTGCTGGATGCGGGAGAAAGGCCAATCTAGATCGGCAGCAAGGCGTCGGGCTTCACATTGGCAATCGAGGCGTAGGTATGTGTCTCCCGAACCCCGGGCAGCGGCAGGATGACACGCTGCAGAAAATCCTGGAACATCGCCATGTCGGCGACACGGTCGAAGACATGCGCGCCGTGTGGTCGAGCCGCACGTCGATGAAGACGAGCTGCGCCTGCCCGATCCGAGCAGGATCGAGCACCGCGCGCACGGCGCGGACGAAGCCTTGGCGAACAGCCGCTTCACGCGCTGCGTCCGTCCCTCGCCCCGTTATGGGGAGAGGATGCCGGCAGGCAGGTGAGGGGCAGCGTCGACGCTGAAATAGAGCGGCAATCGGCACCGCCAGTACCCTACCCTTCCACCGTCTCCAGCACACTCAGCAGCGTGCCCTCCATATCCGGCTCGTCGCCGGAGCAGACGCACAGCATCTCGGCGTCGCCTTCGCCGACCGACAAATAGGCGTGGCCCATGGTGGAATCGATGTAGACGCTTTCGCCCTGTTTCAGTCGCACCGGCGCATACTGGTCTGTGTGCAGTTCGATCTCGCCCTTGAGCACGATCAAAAACTCCTCGCCGGCATGGCTGGTCAGCGGACCGAACTCCTGCGGCGTGCGGGCGCGTGCATAGGCGTGGATCGGCACCATGCGCTTGCGCACCAAATCTGTCGCCAGATAGCGGTAGTCGTAATTGCGGGTCAGCTGGCGCAGCGTGTTGGACGGCGAGGTCACGGAACGACGGGTGCGCGCGGACGGCTGCTTGCGCTCGCCACTGAGCAGTTCGGTGACATGGATGCCCAGCCCCTCGCAGATCTGCAGCAGTTTGTCGTAGCTCAGCGACATCTGGTCATTCTCGACCTTGGACAGCGTCGACACTGCGACGCCGGTCAGCGTGCTGACCTCCTGCAGGGTCCAGCCATGCGTCTTCCTCAAGCCGCGCAGGCAATCACCGAGGTTCGGTTGCTCCGACATCGTCAACTCCGTTGCGCGGCCCATCGAGCCGCCAGTCTACCCTAGGTAGTCAAACTCTCTGCCGCTATCAACAACGCTAACAATTTTCTTATACGCTAAATATTGACTGGATACGAAATTATTTCTACCCCTAGAGGATGCAGTCCAAGTCTCCTCAAAAAATCGTCGTCATCGGCGGCGGCATTGCCGGCCTCTCGCTGGCGGCTGCCGTGCAGCCCTGGGCCGAGGTCACCGTGCTCGAGCGCGAGCCGCATCTCGGCTACCACGCCAGCGGCCGCTCGGCGGCGCTGTTTTCAGAAACCTACGGCAATGTGCTGGTGCGGGCGCTGTCGCTGGCCAGCCGGCAGGCGATCATCGATGGCGGCTTCGCCGCCCACCGACGCGGCGCGCTGCATGTCGGCGGCGTCGAGGACAGTGCAGCCGTCGACCGCATGGCGGCCGAGATGCAGGCGCTCGTGCCGAGCGTACGGCGCCTGTCGGCTGCTGAAGTCACCGCGCTGGTGCCGGTCATCGCCACGGCAACCACCTGCGGCGGCGTGCATGAACCCGGCGCGCTCGATGTCGACACGGGAAAGATGCTTGCCGCTTCAGCCTCGGCGCTCAAGGCGGGCGGCGGCGTCATCCGCACCGGCGAAGAGGTGCGGGAGATCTCCCGCGTCGCAAACGGCTTCAAACTCGTGACCAATGCCGGCGCCTATCAGGCCGACATCGTCGTCAACGCCGCCGGCGCCTGGGTCGATGTCGTCTCCGATATGGCGGGGCTCTCCGCCCTCGGCTTCCGGCCCAAGCGCCGCACCGCCTTCCTGTTCGACCCGCCCGCCGGCACGGACATCAGCGCCTGGCCACTGGTGGTCGATCTGCACGAACAATTCTACTTCAAGCCCGATGCCGGCAGGCTGATCGGCTCGCTCGCCGACGAAACCGATTCCGCGCCTTGCGATGCCTATCCGGAAGACATCGACGTCGCCATCGCCGTCGATCGCATAGAACAGGCGACATCGCTGCGCATCGGCCGTCCGTCGACGCCCTGGGCTGGCCTGCGCACCTTTTCGCCCGACCGCACGCCGGTCGTCGGCTTCGACCCACGCCTGCCCGGCTTCTTCTGGCTCGGCGGCCAGGGCGGCTACGGCTTCCAGGTGTCGCTGACGCTGGCGCGGCTGGGTTCGGCTCTGCTTCGCGGCCAGTCGTTGCCGAACGATCTCGCGGCTCGCGGCGTCACCACAGCCGCGCTTGCGCCCGATCGTTTCATCACCCCGGCGGCAACGCCATGAACTTCACCGGCCTGCCCTTCCCCAACCCGTAAAGTGTCATCAGGAGCGTTTGCGATGAAATCCACCGTTCTGCGCGCAGTGCTTACCTCGTCGCTGCTGGCCTCGTCCGTCCTTCTCGGCGGACAGGCCTACGCCAAAACCCTGGTCTATTGCTCGGAAGCCAATCCCGAGACCTTCAACCCTGCGATCGGCACCGCCGATTCGACCATGGACGCAGCCGCCAAGACGATCTTCAACCGGCTGGTCGAGTTCAAGCCTGGCACGACCGAAGTCGGGCCGGCGCTGGCCGAAAGCTGGGAGGTCTCAGCCGACGGCAAGATCTACACCTTCCATCTCAGGCACGGCGTAAAATTCCAGTCGAACGACCACTTTACACCGTCGCGCGAGTTCAATGCCGACGACGTGCTGTACACCTTCAACCGCCAGCGCGACGCCAGCAATCCCTACCACAAGCTCGGCGGCGGCGCTTACGAGTACTTCAATGCGCTGGGTATGGGCACACTGATCGACAAGATCGACAAGGTCGACGATTACACCGTGCGCTTCACGCTGACGGCAGCCAACGTCACCTTCCTGCCCGGCATCGCGCTCGACTATCTCTCCATCCTGTCCTTGGAGCAGACCGAAAAGATGGTCGCGGCCGGCACGCCGGAACTGATCGATAGCGAACCCGTCGGCACCGGCCCGTTCGTGCTGCAGGCCTATATCCCCGACAGCCAGATCCGCTACGCCGCCAACAAGGATTACTGGCGCGGCGCGCCGAAGATAGACACGCTGGTCTTCGCCGTCACGCCCGAGCCGACCACGCGCGTGGAGCGCCTCAAGGCCAATGAATGCCAGGTCGCCGCCCCGCCGCCGCCCAGCGCCGTCGCCGATTTGCGCACCGATCCCGACATCACCGTGCTCGACCTCAAGGGCCAGAACATCGGCATTCTCGGCTTCAATGTCGAACACCAGCCGCTCGGCGATGTGCGCGTGCGCATGGCGCTGGCCAAGGCCATCGACCGCAAGGCGATCGTCGACGCCGTCTATGCCGGCGCCGGCACGGTCGCCGGCAGCGTCGTGCCGCCGGCGCAGATAGGCGCCGCCACCGACGCCGGCATCGACTATGATCCGGATGGCGCGAAGACACTGCTGAAGGAAGCCGGCCACGAGAGCGACCTGAAAATCAGCCTGTGGGCGATGCCGGTGTCGCGGCCCTACAACCCCAATGCCAAGCGCATGGCCGAGATGATCCAGGCCGACTGGGCGAAGGTCGGCGTCAAGGCCGAGATCGTCAGCTTCGAGTGGGGCGAATATCTCAAGCGCACGGCCGGGGGCGAACAGGACGCCTACCTGCTCGGCGGCAGCAGCGACAATGGCGACCCGGACAACATGCTGAGCTATTTGCTTTCCTGCGACGGCGTGAAGGGCGGCTCCAACCGCTCGCGCTGGTGCGATCCATCCTTCGAGAAGCTGCTGCAGGACGGCCGCGTCGCCGCCGATCCCAAACAGCGCGCCGACATCTACGCCAGGGCGCAGGCGATCCTGAAGGTCGAGGTGCCGGTGGCGCCGATCGCCCATTCGGTGGTGGCGATCCCGATCCGCAAGAGCGTGCTCAACTACGTGCTCGACCCCTTCGGCCGGCAGAACTTTGCTGCTGTCGATATGGCGGAGTGAAGCTTGGCGACCCTGCCCTCGGGCTCGGCCCGAGGGCGCACCGACATCTATGAAACCAGCAATTTAGCGGCGAAAGCAGAATCCATGCGTGAAGACCTGAACGCCCTCCTCAAGACCTATCTCACCGATGGCGCGGTGGGCACCTCGCTCGCCTACTCCACAGGCGCCGCACCAGCTGCCCTCACCGCCGGCCTCGCCGACCGGGAACATGGCGTTGCCGTCTCGCCCGACCGTCTGTTCAAGATCGGCAGCTGCACCAAGACCTTCGTTGCCGCGGCGCTGGTCAAGCTCGCCCAGGACGGCAGGCTCGACCTCGGCGCGCCGATCGTCGGCTGGTTCCCCGACCTGCCGGGCGCCAAGGACATTTCAGTGTGCCAGCTGATCAACCACCGCAGCGGCCTGCCGGAGTTCGAATATTACATTCCGATGGATCCGAGCCGGCAATGGACGCCGCAGCAGCTGGTCGACATCGCCTTCGCTTCCGACAAGCAGAAGGCGCCGGGCGGAGCCGCCGTCTACAACAACACCGGCTATGTGCTGGCCGGCATGGTGATCGAGGCGGTCTCAGGCCAGTCGCTCGGCGGTTACGTCAGAAGTGCAGTGCTGCAGCCGCTCGGCCTCAAGAATACCTGGTCGTCGGCCACCGAAGCCTTTCCGGAAAAGTCGATGGTGCGCGGCTATTACCACA
>NZ_RZQL01000480.1 GCF_003997935.1 Mesorhizobium sp. M7A.F.Ca.US.006.01.1.1 | reverse complement strand
GTCTCGGTTGTCCCTGGTTGTGTAGGCCCTCAAAATCGGCCGCTAATCAACTCCCAATCTTCAGATTTTCGCTCCGCCGAATGCTGCATCTTTTACACCGGTGGTTCCCAAAAACAGCGCGTACGGCAGCGGGGTACTCCGAAGCGATTTGGCATTCAAAGCGAATTTTTGACAAGGAAGACGATTTCGATTGACAAGGTTGCCGCACTTTGGAATTTTGCGCGCCGATACATCCTTGCCAGTGACCGGTCTGGGAGGTCCGGGACGCGCCGGCTGTTGTTCCGCTGCCATAACTCAGCTCCGCCCTGTCCGATACCTGGCTATCGGCGAAGCCCTTTTCGTCACTGTTCGAGGTCAGTTGCATGCGGTTCCTTCGATATGTCCACAATGGCCGGGAGGGCCTAGCCGTGGCGACCGCCGACGGTGTCTTTCGCGGACTGGATACGTCGTCGCCCACCTATCCGGGCAATCTGGACACTCTTCTGCCATCGAGGGAGCTAGTCTTGGCCGCCGAGGCCTTGATGCAGGGCCCTGTCGTCGAGGAGGCGGAGATCACCTTCCTAACCCCTCTTAAAGGCACTGGAAAGATTCTATGCGTGGGGCTCAACTACAGGGATCACGCCAGCGAAAGTGGTATGCCGGTGCCGGAATTTCCAACCGTGTTCGCCCGTTTCAGCAGTGGGCTCGTGCCGCACGGACAACCGCTGACATGTCCTTCCGTGTCCAGCCAGTTCGACTACGAGGGCGAACTGGCTGCCGTGATCGGCAAGGCCGGCAGGAACATCGCGCCATCGGACGCGCTAGATCACGTCGCAGGCTATTCCATTTTCAATGACGGTTCGGTTCGCGACTACCAGCTGCGTACCTCGCAGTGGACCATCGGCAAGAATTTCGACGGCACGGGCGGCTTCGGGCCCTATTTCGTCACAGCGGACGAGCTTGCCCCGGCTGCCACTGGGCTGCGCATCGAACCCCGCCTCAACGGCACCGTCATGCAGAGCGCCAAAACCGACGACTTGATCTTCGACGTGCCGCGACTGGTCTCATTGATCAGCGTCGCCATGACCCTCGAGGTCGGTGACATCATCGTTACGGGAACGCCGTCCGGGGTCGGCGCGGCTCGCAAGCCACCCGTGTTCATGCGCGCCGGCGATGTCTGCGAGGTCGAGATCGAACGCCTGGGCACATTGCTGAACCCCATACGATGAAGCGTACGGCGCAAACCCTCCGACGCGTAGCAGGAAACAAGCGATGCCAAAGGTCTTCAGGCTGGCTCACCTAACCCTCGGCACGGACGACGTCGCGCGGCTGCGCGACTATTACGTCAACGTGCTGGGAATGACGGAAAATCATCATCAAGCCGCGCAGGCGAGCTATCTC
>NZ_RZQL01000479.1 GCF_003997935.1 Mesorhizobium sp. M7A.F.Ca.US.006.01.1.1 | reverse complement strand
GCCTTCAACAATGCCGGCGCCGTCGGCCAGATGGGGCCGATTTCGGACCTGCCGCTGGAAGGCTGGCGCGAGACGCTCGACACCAATCTCACCAGCGCGTTTCTCGGCGCCAAATACCAGGTGCCTGCAATGGTCGAGCGTGGCGGTGGTTCGCTGATCTTCACCTCCACCTTCGTCGGCCACACCATCGGCATGCCAGGCATGACCAGCTATGCCGCAAGCAAGGCCGGCCTGATCGGACTGACACAGGTGCTTGCCGCCGAATACGGCCCGAAAGGCGTGCGGGTCAACGCGCTGCTGCCCGGCGGGACCGACACCCCGGCGGCGACCTTCAAGACCCCGGAATCACGGGCCTTCGTCGAAGGTCTGCATGCCTTGAAGCGTGTCGCGGTGCCCGAAGAGATCGCCCGTTCGGCGCTCTACCTCGCCTCCGACGCTTCGAGCTTCACCACCGGAGCGGCTCTGTTTGTCGATGGCGGCGTGTCGATCAACCGGACGTGAAGAATTCCAGCGGCGGGATGCACGTTCATAGCCGCCAGGCAAACGGCCGGTCTTGATTTTTCGCCGCGATTTGGCAATTCCGTTTCTGTCCAAAAGCGGGTCTGGAACCATGATGCTGATCAGAACCTATGTGACTGCGAGTGCGATCGAAGGCGTCGGCGTGTTCGCCGCGGAGCCGATCAGGAAAGGCGCTTCGATCTGGCGGCTCGATCCGGATTTCGACCGGCTGGTCCCCATGGACAAATACGAGACGGCACCTTCGCATCTCAGGGAGCTGCTCGACCGCTATGCCTATCCGAGCCCGGATCGGCCGGGTTTCATGGTCTATGAAGTCGACAATGGCCGCTTCATGAACCATTCCAGCAATCCGAACACGGATTTTTCACAATATGGCGGGGCCATCGCGACCCGCGACATCGCCGTGGGCGAGGAGATCACCTGCGACTACGGCGAGTTTTTCGAGGATTTCGAGCTGCTGCACCTCGCGACGGGCTAGTCGGCTCCTTATCTCAAGGGCAAGTGGCACACTTGCCCCAGGGCAAACAGACGGCGGCTGGGCCCCGCAAATTCATTTCCGCTGTGGACAGCGCGGCATGATTCTGCTATCAGCCGCCCCAATTCGTGGTGTAAACCGCCGCGGAGGCTAGTGGCTATGGCCGCTTGCCTGTTGATATCAAACCCGAAAGACAGGATTGCCCGTGCAGGTACTCGTCCGCGACAATAACGTTGATCAGGCGCTTCGCGCTCTCAAGAAGAAGATGCAGCGCGAAGGCATTTTCCGCGAAATGAAGATGCGCGGTCACTACGAGAAGCCGTCCGAGAAGCGCGCCCGCGAAAAGGCTGAAGCCGTTCGCCGCGCCCGCAAGCTGGCCCGCAAGCGCGCCCAGCGCGAAGGCCTGCTG
>NZ_RZQL01000478.1 GCF_003997935.1 Mesorhizobium sp. M7A.F.Ca.US.006.01.1.1 | reverse complement strand
CGACGGGACTTGGCCGCAAGCTGGCAGCAGCGCCGGCCGCTGTCGCCAAGGCAACGAAGCGCAAGGCGACTGCCTGAGAGCAGGCAAGCCACTGTTCGGCTGCTTTGACGACGCCCTGGCGGGCGTCGTTTCGAGGCCTTGTGCGGTCAACTGGCCCGCAAGGCCTTGCGAAGCGTTGATGTCCGGTGCAAAAGCGCGGCCATGCTGATCATCAACGACCTATCGCTCCGCATGGCCGGACGCTTGCTTCTCGACCATGCCTCGCTGACCTTGCCGGCCGGCACCAAGGCCGGCCTTGTCGGCCGCAACGGCACCGGCAAGACGACACTGTTCAAGGCCATCACCGGCGATTTCCCGTCCGAGACAGGCTCGATCAGCCTGCCGAAGAGCACCCGCATCGGCCAGGTGGCGCAGGAAGCGCCGGGCACCGAGGATGCGCTGATCGAGATCGTGCTCAAGGCCGATCTCGAACGCACGGCGCTGCTCGAAGAGGAAAAGACGGCGACCGATCCGCACCGTATCGCCGACATCCATATGCGGCTGGCCGATATCGACGCGCACTCAGCCGAATCCCGCGCCGCCACCATTCTCGCCGGCCTCGGCTTCGATGACGCCGCGCAAAGGCGTCCGGCCTCGTCCTTCTCCGGCGGTTGGCGCATGCGCGTGGCGCTCGCCGCGGTGCTGTTTGCCGAGCCCGACCTTCTGCTGCTCGACGAGCCGACCAACTATCTCGATCTCGAAGGCACGCTGTGGCTGGAAAACTACGTGTCGAAGTATCCGCACACCGTGCTTTTGATCTCGCACGACCGCGACCTGCTCAACCGTGCCGTCAACTCGATCGTTCACCTCGACCAGAAAAAGCTGACCTTCTGGCGCGGCGGCTACGACCAGTTCGAGCGTCAATATACAGAGCAGAAGGAATTGCAGGAGAAGGGCCGGGTCAAGCAGGAGGCCGCCCGCAAGCACATGGAATCCTTCGTCGAGCGGTTCCGCGCCAAGGCCTCCAAGGCGAGACAGGCGCAGTCGCGCATCAAGGCGCTGGAGAAGATGAAACCGATCGCGGCCCTCGTGAACGACTCGGTGCGGCCGTTCTCCTTCCCCGAGCCGGTGAAGACGGTGGCCTCGCCGATCGTGGCGCTGAACAACGTCAATGTCGGCTACACCGAGGGGCAGCCGATCCTCAAGAAGATGACGCTGCGTATCGACGCCGACGACCGCATCGCGCTGCTCGGCGCCAACGGCAACGGCAAGTCGACCTTCGCCAAATTGCTGTCGGGCCGGCTGAAGCAGGAGAGCGGCACCATGACGGTGGCGCCCGGGCTGAAGGTGGCGATCTTCGCCCAGCATCAGCTCGACGATCTCCGGCCGGACGAAAACGCCTACGAGCATGTCCGCCGGTTGATGCCGGA
>NZ_RZQL01000477.1 GCF_003997935.1 Mesorhizobium sp. M7A.F.Ca.US.006.01.1.1 | reverse complement strand
AGATCAATGAGGCCAAGAAGATCCTCGCCGCCGAGAGCACCGCCCTGCTGCACGGCCGCGCGGCGGCCGAACAAGCCAGCGATACGGCGCGCAAGACGTTCGAGGAAGGCGCGCTCGCGGAGTCGCTGCCGACCGTCGAGGTCGACAAAACAGCGCTCGAAACCGGCGTCGGCATCCTGTCGCTGCTGGTCACCGCCGGACTGGCGGCGTCGAACGGCGAAGCGCGGCGGCATGTGCAGGGCGGCGCCGTGCGCCTGAACGACGAGCCGGTGAGCGATGATCGCCGGCTGGTGACCCCTCAGGATTTGAGTCCGGAAAACGTCGTAAAGCTTTCTCTGGGAAAGAAAAAACACATCCTGGTACGGCCGATTTGAACTCGATCACCGATACTCAAAAATCGACCTGAATATTCCGGGTGCGATCACCGACAGCGGATTGATGTCCAGCAGCGGCTTGTTGGCGTTGCCCTTGAGCCGGTAGGTGACGCCGATCAGGCCACGGTCGCGGCCATTGCCGAGCAGCGCGCCAACGATGGGCAATTCGCCGAAGATGCGATTGAGGCCATAGACCGGCATGAACGTGCCGGTCATGTCCATGTTGTTGTTCTGGTCGTAGAGCGTGCCCTGGAACGTTGTGCCGATGCGCGGTCCGCGCAGCACTCCATTGGCCAGTTTCAGATAGCCGCTGCCCTTGTCGATCTCGGCGTAGCCGCGTTCGAACTTCACCCGCGACGTGTCCAGCTTGCCCTTGACCGCCTGATTGAGGCTGCGGTTGTCGCCGGCCGGCGTGGTCGAGACGATGGAGGCGAGTTTCGGTTCGTTGACGACGAAAAAGTTGCTGGTGTCGACCTTGCCCCTCAGCGATCCGTCGCTCGGCCCGGCCAGTGCGAGCGTGATCGCGCCGCCTTCCATATGCTCGTAGATGTTGAGGAATCTCAGGATGGCGCCGGCGTCCGCGGACTGCATGTTGAGCGTGCGCCGACCGGCGCCAGTTATGTTGCTGATCGATATGGCGGCGCCCGAACTGGCCGTGGCGCTGACCTTCAGCCCGTTCACCCGCGAACCGGCAGCACTGTAATCGAGCTTCAGATTGGACAATTGCTCGTCGTGGAAACCGGTCAGCCGGTCGACATCGGCGCTGACGGAAATGGCATCGGAACCGGTGGTCTTGGTAGCCGTGTCGACGTCCGAGGTGAACTGCTTGATGAGCGAGCGGGCATCGAGCGCGTTGCCCGATATGTCGACCGCATAGCCCTTGCCGGATCGCTTCACCGACACGGCAACGTCGTCGCCCCTGTTCAAGGTGACCTTGCTGAACCGCGCCGACGACAAGGCGCCATTGACCAGCACGATGCTGCCGTCGACGGAGAACGTCTTTCCGTCGAGGTCGAAATCGGACAGCGTCATGGTG
>NZ_RZQL01000476.1 GCF_003997935.1 Mesorhizobium sp. M7A.F.Ca.US.006.01.1.1 | reverse complement strand
CGGCGAGCCGCCCTCGTTCGTGAGGCGTATATAGTCGCCACCAACGACAACTGTCAACACACATCCATAATGTTTTTTCGATTTCTCGTAGAGATATCCACCGGGCCGAAATTCATGAGTTGGCTTGGCTGAATTGTGGGCGGTGTTCTGCCGCCTGCCATTCCTGCGATGCGCCCCGAGATCTCGGCGCTGATGTGCGCCATCAACCTGCCGCGCCTCGATGGCTGCGGAGCAATTCTCCACCGAAGCGTCGTTTAGAGCCGGCCCTCGAGCAATTCCGGTGTGATGTCCCGGCCAGCGTAGAAGATGCCCAGGAATCAGCACCCGCCCACCCTCGACGGCGAAGGCAATGCTGACAGCGCGGCGATAGCCAACAATCTGCAGCCCAGGCATGATCTCGACTCGCTCGGTGCCCCGCTGTGGAAAAGTCGACAGACCGAGACAACGGTCGCGGATACCGCAATGAAATTCCAGGCGATCGCCGGGGACGCACGTCCGGCTATATCATCGTAGAGTTGCTCCAGCTCTCTGACTCCGCCTTTGGGTGGAAGACAATCTGGTGCTCCATCCCTACTTGGCTTTCGCCTGCTTCGCGCGATGACGCGCCTCCAGCCGGGAGAAAATCGTTTCGGCAGGGATGCCCTTCGATGAATCCCGCCGGAGTTCAGCCAGGCGCCCCGGTATCTCGCCGCGCAGCCATTTCTCCCGCTCCGCCTCGAAATCCTTGAGCATGCGCAGGCCCGCGCGGACAACCTCGCTGGCATTGTTGTAGCGGCCTGATTCAAGCTGTTTCCTGATGAAGCTCTCGTAGTGGTCATTCAAAGCGTAATTTGGCATTGGCAACCTCCTGCGGGGAATATGGGCCACAGCTTGGGCCACTCATCCCGCAGAGAATCTGCCCTTCACTTTGATTCGGCACGATCGAGTTGATTCGGCACGATCGAGGCGTCGCTTCAACGCCCCAGGCCGCTCGACCAACGGCACTGGCGGCTATCGCGGCCTGACACACCCGACCGCCGGCGCGATCGAGGATCCACATGCAGGTCGATATTCGCGGTCATCAGTCATTGTCATGGCCGAGGGTGGCCACAAAAAGCTGGCTGAATAGAACGCCACCCCGGCCAAATTCATTTCGTATTTGATTGCAAGTCATCACCGGCATCACCGATGCCTGGCACGAGGATCGGATGGCCTTGTCTTTTCTGCCTCCGATTCGGTTGATCCGGTCATAGCGGCAGCCGGCGCTTCACTTGCCAGTCCCCTTGAACGCGAACAGCCCGCCGGCTGGTGCCGGCGGGCTGTTTGTTTAGTGAAGTTTGTCCCGCAGCTTGGGCTTGGCCTGCTTGCGGGCGCCTGAGCCGTGGCGAATCGATGGCCACCCCGGCCGAATATCAAAACGGCCGCCGGCTGGTGCCATGCGGGCTGTTTTTGCTTTGGTTTTGGGGAGAGGGATTGGCTTTTTGTCTGGCGGCTTGGCTTGGCCTGCTTGGGGGCGCCTGATGACAGGCTGGCAGCACGGCAG
>NZ_RZQL01000475.1 GCF_003997935.1 Mesorhizobium sp. M7A.F.Ca.US.006.01.1.1 | reverse complement strand
TGCCCGACGACTTGTCGCCATGGGTGGAGATGAAATCGTAGTTGGAGACGTTGACGGTGTTGCAGTCATTGGCCGTTCCACCTGCCCCGCCGACCGTCGCCTGCAGGTTCCAGTTCGGCTTGCCACCGGCCGGTTCGCAGACCTTGGCCAGCGTGCATTTCGCGCCGAGCTGCAGCGAGATCGAGTTCGAACGCCCGCCGGTGCCGCCGCCACCACCAATCGACTGCGCCAGGATGCCGAATGCACCCATGCCAGAGGTCTCGATGCCGCCATGCTGCTCGATCGTGACCGTGCCGCCCTTGTTGCCGTTGCCACCAGAGCCGCCGACCGCGACGCTGACATTAGCCTGCGTCCCCGGATTGTTGCCGGAGAGGCCGAGCACGCCGGTAATCGCATTGCCGCCGGAGCCGCCGCCGCCGCCGATCGACTGCGCGAAGATGCCGTAGGCGCCGTCGCCATTGGTAACCGTCTGTCCAGTCGCCAGCAGACCGGTCTGCAGCAGGCCGTGGTTGGTCACGACGACGTCACCGCCATAGCCGCTGTCGCCGCCAAAGCCGCCGACGCTGACGCCGACATTGAGATTGGTGCCGGTGCCGAGCGAACCGATGGCCGCCGAGACGGCCATGCCGCCATTGCCGCCGCCGCCGCCGACCGATTGCGCCTGGATGGCATGCGCTTCGACACCGTAGGTCGAGACAGCACCGGTGTTGTCGATCGTCGCCTTGCCCGCATTGCTGCCGACGCCGCCAAAGCCGCCGACGCTCGCCGACAGGGTCTTGGCATCGGTTCCGGCGATGACGCCGGAAATCGACATGCCGCCATTGCCGCCGCTGCCGCCGATCGACTGCGCGAAGAGACCGACCGCCTGGTCGCCTCCGGTGATGGTCGCGCCGTGGCGCGTTACCAGCACATCGCCTCCGGCGCCGCCGCCGCCGCCCACGCCACCGACGGAGGCGCTGATCTGGTTGCCGTTCTCGCCAAGGCTGAGGCTGGTGGTGACGCTGAGGCCACCATTGCCGCCACCACCGCCAACCGACTGCGCCAGCACGCCGAACGCCTTGATGCCGGTGGTCTGGATGATGCCGGTCGAGTCGACCGTGACGTTTCTGCCGTCGCCGGCCGAGCCGCCGAGGCCGCCCAGCGAAGCCGAAATCGCCGCCTTGGTGCCTTGCCCCTTGCCGAGCGTGCCGTTCACCGCTGCCGCAAAAGAGAAGCCGCCGCTGCCGCCGCCGCCGCCGACCGACTGCGCGAAGATGCCGTTGGCGCCATCGCCTTCGGTCAGGATGTTGTCGACCGAGGTGACGGTGGCGGCCTCGCCGTTGCCGGCGCCGGCGCCGAAACCGCCGATCGAAATGCCGATCGCCGCCTTGGCGTTCGGGCCGGTGACCGAGAGCGCGCCGGAGAAACCGCCATTGCCGCCGCCGCCACCGACCGATTGCGCCATGATGCCGTTGGCATCGCCGCCCCTGGTGTGGATCGTCGCATTGTTGTTGGCGAGCGTGGTGCCGACATTGCTGTTGACGATGACCGCGCCGGCAT
>NZ_RZQL01000474.1 GCF_003997935.1 Mesorhizobium sp. M7A.F.Ca.US.006.01.1.1 | reverse complement strand
ATTCTCGACCACGGCCACCGCCGTATCCGGCGACAGACCGGCCTCGATCAGCCGTCCGGCAACCTCGGCGGCCACCGAGCGGCCCATATAGACGGCGACGGTGGCGCCGGAAATGGCGAGCTTGGCCCAGTCAGGCAGCGAATTGCCCTTGAGGTCGTGGCCGGTGGTGAACACCATCGACGAGGACACACCGCGCAAAGTCAGCGGCAGTTCGAAATCGGCGGCGGCGGCAAAGGCCGCGGTGACGCCCGGAACCACCTCATAGGCGATGCCGGCATCGCGAAGTGCCGCCATCTCTTCGCCGGCCCGCCCGAACACCAGCGGGTCGCCCGACTTCAGCCGCACGACACGCTTGCCTTCACGGCCAAGCTCGACCAGCAGCGCATTGATCTCAGCCTGGCTCTTGGTGTGGCAGCCCTTGCGCTTTCCGACCGGCAGGCGCTCGGCATCGCGGCGACCCATGGCAACGACCGCCTCGGGCACCAGCGCGTCATGGACGATGACATCGGCTTCCATCAGCAGACGGTGGGCCCGCAAGGTTAAAAGATCCTCGGCGCCCGGACCGGCGCCAACCAGCGCGATGTGACCGCAAGCGGGCGTGTTCGACAGCAGAAGATCGACGGCGGCGTCATGCGCCTGCGAAAGCTGGCCGGCTTCAGCCGCGCGCGCAGGAGCACCAGAGAAGAAATCATTCCAGAAGCGGCGGCGGGCATTGCCTCTCGGCAGCAGCTTCTCGGCAGCCCCGCGAAACGAAGCGGCAAGAATTGCCAGCGGCCCGAGCGACGGCGACAGCATGCGGTCGATGCGGCCGCGCAACATCTGGGCAAGCACCGGGCCTGCACCCTCGGTGCCGATGGCGATGGCGACCGGCGCACGGTTGACCAGCGCCGGGGTGAAGAAATCGCAAAGCTCAGGCCGATCGACGGCATTGACCGGAATGCCTAGGCGGCGCGCATCCGCGGCCACCCGGCGGTCGAGTTCCTCGTCGCCGCTGGCGGCAAACACCATGACCGCGCCTTCGAGCTGCGATGCGTCGTAAGCGGCGGCAAAATGGCTCGCGCCGGCCTGGGCGACGAAGGCGAGCAGGTCAGGCTCGGCGTGTTCCGCGATGATTCGCAGGACCGCGCTCGACTGTCCGATCAGCCGTGCCTTGGCCAGCGCCTCTTCGCCGCCGCCGACGATGGCCACGGCTTCGCCCTCGACCCGCATGAACACGGGGAAGGCGTTGAGCTTGGAAGCAGTGTGCGACATGGACGCGAGCGGAATCCTCAGTGAGCCTGCAGTTCTACGCGCGGGCGCGAGAAACCAGAAGGAACGCACTCGCGCATCCCTTATCGGGATGCAATTGCTTTTCTGAAAGCATCCCGGCCAAGAGAAAAATATTTCCCATTTACAGATAGAGCGGATTGAAGCTGCTGTCGCAGGCCTTGAATTCCAGGTCTTTTAGCGCCCGGCGAGAAAAGCCGCAAAACTGTTTTTTCTAAATTCTACCAAATTAGTAGATTAAAGCCGCAAACACTGGATAGCCAGAATGTCCAACGC
>NZ_RZQL01000473.1 GCF_003997935.1 Mesorhizobium sp. M7A.F.Ca.US.006.01.1.1 | reverse complement strand
TTTTTCCTGCCGTAAAGACTGCTCTTTGTGTCAAAAAACCCAGGCTTTTAGCCAGATGAGCGGGAGAGTTCCAGTCGAACGACAACCCGCCATTATCCGAGGACAGCAGGAATCGGCCGCAAGGAAGCCCGCTAGTGCTGTTCACCTTCTGTTAACCTAAAACTTCTTGCCGGGCTTTCCGAATCGGAGCTTAATGGCGCTTGTTGAATAATTTCATCGCAAAAAGCGCCAATTCAGGTTTTCGACGAGAATGAATATCGCCATGCGGCTACCGAGCTTCGAGTTCGATGAGAAAATCCTCGAGCAGGGTGCTGAGATATCACGGCGCCTTAACCAGCTTCGGATGGAGAAATTTCCCCCCGATGCGGCGAAGACGCTGCGTTCGTTTTCGATGGCAGAAGTCGCTCACTATCTTGGTGTCTCGCAGAACAATCTGAAGCGCCTTCATCTGGAGGGCAAGGGCCCCCTGCCCGAGCAGATCCCATCGGGACGCCGGTCCTACACTGCCCAGCAGATGCTTGAGCTGCGCCATTTCCTGGACCAGCATGGCAGGACCGAAGTCAAGAAGTATGTCCCGCACCGCAAGTCCGGCGACAAGCTCCAGGTCGTTGCTGTCGTCAACTTCAAGGGGGGCAGTGGCAAGACAACGACTGCCGCCCACCTCGCCCAGCATCTGGCCTTGACCGGCCACCGTGTTCTTGCAATCGATCTCGATCCTCAAGCCTCACTGTCGGCCCTGCATGGCTTCCAGCCGGAACTTGATAACAACCTCTCGCTCTATGAGGCGATTCGTTACGATGACGAACGCCGCTCGATTGCGGACGTAATCCTTCCGACGAATTTTCCAGGTCTCGATATCATCCCCGCCAATCTCGAATTGCAGGAATACGAATACGACACGCCCCTCGCCATGCAGGATAAGACGTCAAATGCCGGGCGCCAGTTCTTCACGCGCATGGCGAAGGCGTTAACGGAGGTCGACGATCGCTATGACGTTGTCGTGGTTGATTGCCCGCCCCAGCTTGGCTACCTGACGTTGACGGCCATGTCGGCGGCGACGTCGGTTCTCATTACAGTTCATCCGCAGATGCTCGACCTGATGTCTATGAGCCAGTTCCTGCTCATGCTCGGCGGCATATTGAAAACCATCAAGGCCGCCGGTGCGGCAATCGAGCTCGATTGGTTTCGATATCTGATCACACGCTACGAGCCGACGGATATCCCGCAGGCGCAGATGGTAGGCTTCATGCAGTCCATGCTTGCCGGCCAGATCCTGGAGAACCCGATGTTGAAGTCGACGGCGATTTCGGACGCGGGTCTCACCAAGCAGACGCTCTACGAGGTGGAGAAGTCGGCCTTTACCCGTTCCACCTACGACCGTGCACTGGAATCCCTCGATGCGGTCAATGCTGAAATCGCGACGCTGATCCATCGTGCGTGGGGACGGTCATGACGGCGAAGTTTACGGCAGTAAAAACTGGAAATTTTGTCTTTGAAATCAAATCGCTAACCGCGATTGGAGGCGGTTAAATGGCACGCAGGGACATTTTCGGCAGTGTGTTGGGCCCTGCGACGGCAGTGGCTGATGCGAAGGACGTATCCGGGTATGCCGTTCGCGGGGCGTCGCGCTCCATCATGCA
>NZ_RZQL01000472.1 GCF_003997935.1 Mesorhizobium sp. M7A.F.Ca.US.006.01.1.1 | reverse complement strand
GTCCCATGGCGAGCACGACATCGATGATATCGGGGAGATCGTCGGCGACCGCCTCCGCTGGCGAATGATCGATGACGGCGGCCGTGCCGTGGGACGGTCCGGAGGTCGGGTAGACGTGTTTTTCGGGCTTCTGCTCGCTGAAAACGGCCATTTCCCCATCTAGCGCAGAAACGAACGATAATGCAACATTATCATTCGTTTGATGCGCGCGACAGGCGCGGCGGTTATGTGCAAATCGGGTTGCTAAAAGCGCCGCCAGGATTCATCCTGTCGCGGATGATTCTTCGACCCAAACTGTCCCTGCGCTACCACGGTACGCTGACTGGTGAAGCCAGCGTCGCTGCATCGAAAGCCGCCGTGCCTGCTTGGTTGCGTCGGGCGGTTCCCGATGCGCAAAGCCTTGCTGGAAAAAATGTTGAGGAGGTGGCGCTCATCGCAGGCGCCACCATCGGCGCACTCGATGCGGTGGTTCGGCGGCAGGAGCGGTGGGCCGGCGCCTGGCGGCAGCGGCTGGCAATTTCGGCAGCCGCGGCAACGGCAAAGCAGGCGGGTCGCGTCGAGGACGAAGCGGCCTTGCGCGATGCCGTATTGCTTACAAGAGCGGGCGACAATGTCGGTCCCGCCGGCCTTTTCCTTCTTGCTTGGCGGCGGCTGGCATCTCGGCCAGCGGACGATCTGCTGACGGAGAGAAATGTCGCGACGGTGCTGGAAGATCTAGGTCTCACACTCAACGATGAGGCGGTCAGCGATCTGACGGACGATCTGCGACAGCTTGCCGCCAACACCGGCACGGTCGAGACGCTGGTCGGGGCCTTCGCGGCGGCGGAGCGTTACGGCTTCCGGCGCGTTCTCGGAGCCTGGCTTGCCGATGTCTTGCTCGCGCAGCGGCTGGGCTGGACACATGCAATCCCCTTGTTGGGCGCCGAAGCGACCTTAGTTGTGGGTACGGGCCGGGCGCGTCGACCAGGGACTGCCGCTCTGGCTGCCGGCGCCGAAACGGAAGCCGATTGGGCTAAACGCCTGCTGGCCGCACAGGCGCGCGCTGCGCTGCGCGCCATTGATCTTTTCGCCGAACTTGAGCGCCGCGCGGATCGGCTGCTTGCGGTTGCGCCGATACTCAGGGCCAAGGCGGCGGACGTCGTCGTGGAAAGGCTGCTCTCTGACGACGCGATCGTCGCTTCGGAACAAATCGCTGGCATGAGCGATCGCGGCCTGCGCCGCCTGTTCGACCGGCTGGTCGAGCTCGGTGCCGTGCGTGAATTGTCCGGCCGCGCCACCTTCCGCATCTACGGGCTGTGAAGACAATGGCGGAGAGTGCACGTAGGCGAGGAGGGAGCCAGCCAAATGACCGTCGATCAGCTGACCAGTTGTTTGACCGGGAACTGGATCATCTGCCGCCGGAAGCGCGTTGGCGTGAATGGATGCACCGAGTCGAAGCAACGATCTTCGCCGCTAGCGAGCCGGTCGACCGCGAAATGCTCGCCCGCATCGTCGGGAAAAGCTGCAGCATTGATCTTCTCATCGACGACATCCGCGAGGAGCTGCGCGGCCGCCCTTACGATCTGGTTTCGGTCGCCGGCGGCTGGAAACATTTGACCCGGCCTCCCTATGCAGACGCCATCCGCGCTGCTGTAGGTGGAAGTGGGAA
>NZ_RZQL01000471.1 GCF_003997935.1 Mesorhizobium sp. M7A.F.Ca.US.006.01.1.1 | reverse complement strand
CTGTGCCGGGCATCGGGCACGGGCATTTTCTTTCCCACTAATGTGTGACTTTATGCCCGCTGTCGTCAGCTGATTTGCGCCTAGATCGAGGAATTCGCCACAGTGTTCGTATCCTTTTTCCCGCAGCCGAAGCTGTTCTTCACTTCGGCCGCCGTCTGGAGCCTTGCGGCGATCCTGTTCTGGTTCTTCGGTGGTGAACAACTAGGTGCGGTTTTCGGATTGCCGCCCGCCGCGGCCGGCGCGCCGCCCATCATCGGCATCGCCATCCTCGTATCGAAGCCGTTCCTCTGGTTCTATCTCTATTTCGCGTTCTGCGTGCTCGTCTTCTATGCATTCTGGAGCTGGTATTCGCCGCATCCATGGCAGCGCTGGTCGATCCTGATGACCGCGGTCATCCTGTTCTTCATCTATTTCAATGTGCAGGTCAGCGTCGCCGTCAACGCTTGGTACGGGCCGTTCTTCGATTATGTCCAAGGACTGATGTCAGGGACTGGAAAGTCGACCAACAGCGAATTTTATATCGGATTGGCCGATTTTTCGTGGCTGGCGCTGGTCGGCATGAATGTGCAGGTGGTCAATGCCTTCATCGTCAGTCACTGGATCTTCCGTTGGCGCACGGCGATGAACAACTACTTCGTCGAGAACTGGGGCAGGCTACGCCATATCGAAGGTGCCTCGCAGCGTATCCAGGAAGACACGATGCGGTTCTCGCAGATCATGGAAGATCTCGGCTCCAGCTTCGTCCAGTCGATCATGACCTTGATCGCATTCCTGCCGGTCATGATCCAGTTACAGGCCCATATCACCGAGTTGCCGATTATCGGCGCAATCCCGCAGCCATTGGTTGTCGCGGCCCTTGCCTGGTGTCTGTTCGGGACGATCTCGGTCATGGTTGCCGGTCTGAAACTTCCAGGGCTGCAGTTCCGCAACCAGCGTGTCGAAGCCGCCTACCGCAAGGAACTCGTCTACGGCGAGGATCACGCGGACCGGGCCCAGCCGGCCACCACCGCCGAACTGTTCGAGAATGTTCGTCACAATTATTTCAGGCTCTATTTCCACTACATCTATTTCAACGTCGTCCGTTACACCTACCTGCAGGCCGACAACATTTTCTCGCTGCTGATCCTTGGTCCCTCACTGGTGGCGCACAAGATAACGTTCGGCGCGCTGAACCAGATTTCGAACGCATTCGGCAAGGTGACGGGGTCGCTGCAATTTCTGCTCACCTCCTGGTCGACCATCGTCGAGCTGCAATCGGTCCACAAGCGCCTGCGCGCCTTCGAGGCGACGCTGCAAGGCGAGCCGCTGCCTGAAATCGACCAGCGCTATCTGGCAAGACAGGGCGCCGAGGATCCGGCCTAGAAACCGAGATTGGAAATCGAATCGGGTCGGCGGCTCAGCCGCCGACTGAGACCTGCCTCTGGCCAGCATCCTGCCGCTGCACATAGTCGCGAAAACTGATGCATTCGACATCGGCCTTGACGCAGACCTCGCCGGCAAAGCGCTCAAGCGCGTTCCAGTAGGCGCCGTCATTCATCAACGCGAAGTGGAAGCCGAGCTCCAGCGGAATGCGTTTTCCCGCATACTGCTTGTCGAAGGCGGCGCGGAAGGCAGCATAGGTCCGGTTGGCGAATTCGCCCGCCTGGCTTGGCCGC
>NZ_RZQL01000046.1 GCF_003997935.1 Mesorhizobium sp. M7A.F.Ca.US.006.01.1.1 | reverse complement strand
GCCCTATACGGCGGTCGCCGCCGCCGGCAAGGTTTCAGGTGCCGCGCCTGATGTGGCCCGCGAGATATTCAAGCGGCTCGGCGTCGCCGACGTCGCCGCTTCGATCTCCGAATATGGCGCCATGATCCCCGGCCTGCAGGCCGGTCGCTTCGATGTCGTCACCGCCGGCCTGTTCATGAAGCCGGAGCGCTGTGCCGCGGTTGCCTATTCGGAACCAGTGCTGTGCGACGCCGAGGCAATGCTGGTGAAGAAAGGCAATCCGAAAGGCTTCAAGAGCTATGAGGATGTCGCCAAGGATACGACTGCGACCATCGGCGCGCCGGGCGGCGGTACCGAGGAGAAGCTCGCGCTCAATGCCGGCGTGCCGCGCGATCGCGTCATCGTCGTGCCGGATGGCCAGAGCGGCGTGAAGATGCTCCAGGATGGCCGCATCGACGCTTATTCGCTGCCTGTCCTGTCGATCAATGATCTGGTCAAGAAGGCCAACGATCCGAACCTCGAAGTCATCGCTCCGGTGCAGGGCGCACCGGTCTATTGCGACGGCGCCGCCTTCAAGAAGGGCGACGAGGCACTGCGCGACGCCTTCGACGTCGAACTGGCCAAGATGAAGAAATCGGGCGAGTTCGCCAAGATCATCGAGCCCTATGGCTTCTCGGCGGCGGCCGCGATGTCGACGAGCCGCGACAAGCTCTGCGCGGCGAAGTGAAGTAAGGAAGGAAGACCCCCCTCATCCGGCCCTTCGGGCCACCTTCTCCCCGCTGGGGAGAAGAGGCTGGCGCCGACGCTGGTGGTCTCCTCTCCCCGCCGGGGAGAGGTCGGCCGAGCGTAGCGGAGGCCGGGTGAGGGGGCTTCGACCAAACGTCCAGGTGGAACAGTACATTAGATGACCCAGTGGTCCGGCTATTTCGGCCTGATATTGCAGGGAGCGCTTGTCACCATCGAGCTGACGCTGATGGGGTCGGTGCTTGCGCTGTTCATGGCCTTTCTTGCCGGAATGGGGCGGCTGTCGCGTTTCTTCATGGTGCGCGCGCTGGCCACCGCCTACATCGAATTCTTCCGCGGCACCTCGATCTTCGTGCAGTTGTTCTGGGCCTATTTCGTGCTGCCCTTTGCCGGCATTTCGCTGACCCCGTTGCAGGCCGGCGTGCTGGCGCTCGGCCTCAATGTCGGCGCCTACGCCGCCGAAGTGGTGCGCGGCGCCATCCAGTCGATCGGTCGTGAACAATATGAGGCCTGCACCGCACTCAATCTCGGCCGCTGGCAAGGCATGCGCCACGTCATCCTGCCGCAGGCGCTGCTGGTGATGCTGCCGACCTTCGGCAACAACGCCATCGAACTGCTCAAGGCGACCGCCGTGGTGTCGTTGATCTCGCTCACCGACCTGACCTTCCAGGCGCAGGTGGTGCGCGCCCAGACCGGCAACACCTTGGTGCCGTTCACCACCATCCTGATCCTCTATTTCATCCTCGCCCTGCTCATCTCGTGGGGCGTGCGCTCGCTGGAACGCCGCATGGCGCGCGGCCTCGATGGGGTGCGTGCCTGATGGCCAATTCCCTTCTGATAAATTGGGCCTTCTGATGGAGTGGGATTGGAATTTCGTCTGGGAAATCATGCCGACGCTGATCCAGGGCGTGAAGATCACCATCCTGGCGACGCTGCTCGGCTCGGTGCTGGCGGCGATCGTCGGGCTGGGCATCGCGCTGGCGCGCCGCTCGCCCAACAAGGCGTTGTCGCGCACGGTCGGCTTTCTCGCCGAGTTCATCCGCGGCACGCCATTGCTGGTGCAGCTCTATTTCATCTTCTACGTG
The DNA here is from genome assembly GCF_003997935.1 of Mesorhizobium sp. M7A.F.Ca.US.006.01.1.1. Lineage (GTDB taxonomy): Bacteria > Pseudomonadota > Alphaproteobacteria > Rhizobiales > Rhizobiaceae > Mesorhizobium. Next base: position 30,830 of record NZ_RZQL01000046.1, on the reverse strand, counting down.
CTGCCCGACTTCGGCATCCTGTTGCCGCCGCTGGTCGCCGGCGTCATCGGGCTCGGGCTGCACTACGGCACCTACACGGCGGAAGTCTACCGCGCCGGCATCGATAATGTGCCGCGCGGCCAATGGGAGGCCGCCAAGGCATGCAATTTGAGCGCCAGGCAGACCTGGACCCACATCATCATTCCGCAGGCCATTCCGCCGATGATCCCGGCGCTGGCAAATTATTTCATCGCCATGTTCAAGGAAACGCCACTGCTGTCGGCGATCACCGTGCTGGAACTGATGAACCAGGCGAAAAGCGTCGCCAACACCTATTATCGCTATATCGAGCCGATAACGCTGGTCGGCGCTTTCTTCCTCGTCATCAGTCTGTTTTCGGTCGTGCTGCTGCGCTGGCTGGAACGCCGCTACGGCAAGATCGAGAGGTAGCCGATGAAACCCTTGCCCGAGATCAAGGTCTACCCGAAACGGCCGGCGTTGGATGCGCGCCCGCTGGAGCGGCGCGTCGGCCTGATCATCCTGGCCACCGACCACACCAGCGAGCCGGATTTCCGCCGCATGGTGGCGAGCGAGCGGATCGGCGTCTATGTCGCGCGCATTCCCTACGCCAACCCGACGACGCCCGAAAACCTGCGCAAGATGCAGCCGGCGCTGACGGCGGGCGCGGCCCTGATCCTGCCGGACGAGAAGCTCGATGCCATCTGCTATTCCTGCACTTCGGCCTCGGTGGTGATCGGCGATGCCGAGATCGAGGCGGCGGTCCAGGCCGCCAAGCCTGGCGTGCCAGTCGTCACCCCACCGATGGCGGGCGTGCGCGGGCTGCGTGCACTGGGTGCGAAGAAAATCAGCATTCTCACCCCCTACACGGTCGAGACATCCAGGCCGATGGCCGCCTATTTCGCGGCGCGCGGCTTCGAGATCGTCAGCTTCACCTGCCTCGGTTTCGAGGACGACCGCGAGATGGCGCGCATCGCACCGGCAACGCTTGTCGATCTGGCGCGGGAAGCGACCGACGCCAGTGCCGATGCGCTGTTCGTGTCCTGCACGGCGCTGCGTAGCGCCCTCGCGGTCACCGGCATGGAAAAGGCCATCGGACGTCCTGTGGTGACCAGCAACCAGGCGACCGCCTGGAATTGTCTTCGGATTTGCGGCGATGAGACAGCCCATCCCGAATTCGGCCGTCTGATGACGCTGGCATTGCCGCCTGATTGATGATCATGACACAGGTCACTCTTGAGCACATTCGCGCCGCGCGTGAGCGCATTGCCGGTAAGGTCGAGCGCACGCCGACCGTGCTATCCCAAAGTCTTTCCGAACGCTGCGGCGTCCCGGTTCACCTCAAGCTCGAACACCGCCAGACCACCGGCAGCTTCAAGCTGCGGGGCGCCTCGAACGCCATCGCCTCGTTGAGCGCCGAGGAGAAGGCTCGCGGCGTGGTCGCGGCCTCCACTGGTAATCACGGCCACGCGCTTGCGCATGCGGCGAAGCTTGAGGGCATGCGCGCGGTGATCTGCATGTCGAAGCTGGTGCCGGGCAACAAGCTCGACGAGATCGGCCGGCTTGGCGCGGAGGTCCGCATTATCGGCGACAGCCAGGACGATGCCCAGCAGGAGGTCGAACGGCTGGTGGCGCAAGAGGGGCTGGTCATGCTGCCACCCTTCGACCATCCCGACATTATCGCCGGGCAAGGCACGCTCGGGCTTGAGATGATCGAACAGGTCCCGGATGCTGCCCTCGTTCTGGTGCAGTTGTCGGGTGGCGGGCTCGCCTCAGGCGTTGCCGCGGCCATCAAAGGCGTCAGCCCCCGGACAAAAGTCATCGGTGTCTCGATGGCGCGTGGCCCGGCGATGAAGGCCAGCCTCGATGCGGGCCACCCGGTGCTGGTGGAAGAATTGCCGACGCTGGCGGATTCGCTCGGCGGCGGCATCGGCCTCGACAATCGGTTGACCTTCGCCATGTGCCGCGACCTGCTCGACGATGTCATCCTGCTCAGTGAAGACGAGATCGCCGCCGGTATCCGCCACGCTTATGCGCAGGAGCGCGAAATCGTCGAGGGAGCCGGCGCGGTCGGTATCGCCGCGCTGCTGGCCGGCAAGGTCAGGGCGGACGGGCCGGCGGTCGTGCTTCTCTCCGGCCGCAACATCGATATGAACGCGCACCGCACAATCGTCTGCGGCGAGGCGCCGTCGCTTAAGGAGCGCGCCGCATGAGCCGGATGACCATCCTTACCGAGAAAGAGCTTCGGGCGATCGTGACACTCGATCTCGATGCCGTCGCCTGCGTCGAAAACGCTTTCCGCGCGCTCGCTACCCTGCCGGTGGCGATGCCGCCGATCCTGCGGCTAGACATTCCCGAGCATCGCGGCGAGGTCGACGTGAAGACCGCCTATGTGCCTGGCATTGACGGTTTCGCCATCAAGATCAGCCCCGGCTTCTTCGACAATCCGAAGCTCGGCCTGCCCAGCGTCAACGGCATGATGGTGCTGCTGTCAGCCAAGACCGGCCTGGTTGAAGCGCTGCTGCTCGACAATGGCTATCTCACCGACGTCCGCACGGCTGCTGCCGGCGCCGTCGCCGCCAAACATCTGTCGCGGCAGGAGTCGTCCGTTGCCGCGATCTTCGGCGCCGGTGTCCAGGCCGGGTTGCAATTGGAAGCCCTCATGCTGGTACGGCCGATTGCCGAGGCGCGCATCTGGGCGCGCGATCCGACGAAGGCCGAGGCGACCGCCGGAGCCCTGCGCGAAAAGCTCGGCATCGTCGTGCGCGCTGAATCCGACGCGGCAAACGCGATCGCCGGCGCCGACATCATCGTCACCACCACGCCTTCAACCGAGCCGCTGATCAAGGCAGGATTCGTTTCCACCGGCCAGCACATCACCGCGATGGGATCGGACGCCGAACACAAGAACGAGATCGCGCCGGCAATCCTGCGCATGGCCGATCTCTATGTCGCCGACAGCGCACGGCAGACGCGGCGGCTGGGTGAGCTGCACCATGCCATCGCGGCGGGTGTGATGGCTGGAGATGCGGAGGTGACCGAACTCGGCCAGATCATCGCCGGCGAAAAACATGGCCGGCGCTCGGCCAGCGACATCACCATCGCCGATCTCACCGGCACCGGCGTCCAGGACACGGCGATCGCCACGCTCGCCCGCGACCGGGCGCGGGCGGCCAACTCTGGAACCATTTTCGAAAGCTGATACCGGCCGAGAGGCCCAACAAACGAGGACTAAGAACAATGCAACCGAATCTGAAATTCTCGCGTGGCGAATTTGCGGATCGCCTCGCCAAGACGCGGAAAGCCATGGAGGTGAAGGGCGTCGATCTTCTTGTTATCAGCGATCCTTCCAACATGGCCTGGTTGACCGGCTATGACGGCTGGTCGTTCTATGTGCATCAGGCGGTTATCGTGCCGCCATCGGGCGAGCCGGTCTGGTACGGCCGCGGCCAGGACGCCAACGGTGCCAAGCGCACTGCCTATCTCGCGCATGACAACATCGTCGGCTATGCCGACCACTATGTGCAGTCGACCGAGCGCCACCCGATGGATTTTTTGGCCAGTGTGCTTGCGGATCGCGGCTGGGGCAAGCTGACAGTCGGCGTTGAGATGGACAATTACTGGTTCTCGGCCGCAGCCTTCGCATCGCTGCAGAAGCATTTGCCCAATGCCCGCTTTGTCGATGCCACCGCGCTGGTCAACTGGCAGCGCGCGATCAAGAGCCCGACCGAGATCGACTATATGCGCAAGGCTGCCCGCATCGTCGAAGCGATGCACCAGCGTATCGTCGACAAGATCGAGGTCGGCATGCGCAAATGCGATCTCGTTGCCGAAATCTACGATGCCGGCACGCGCGGCGTCGACGGTATTGGCGGCGACTATCCGGCGATCGTGCCGCTGCTGCCGTCGGGTGCCGATGCCTCGGCGCCGCATCTGACCTGGGATGACAGACCGATGAAGCGGGGCGAGGGCACTTTCTTCGAGATCGCCGGCTGCTACAACCGCTACCATTGCCCTCTGTCGCGCACCGTCTTTCTGGGCAAGCCGACGCAGGAATTCCTCGATGCCGAGAAGGCGACGCTGGAAGGCATGGAAGCGGGGCTGGCCGCCGCGAAACCCGGCAACGCCTGCGAGGACATCGCCAATGCCTTCTTCGCCGTGCTGAAGAAGTATGGCATCGTCAAGGACAACCGCACCGGCTACTCGATCGGCCTCTCCTATCCGCCGGACTGGGGCGAACGCACGATGAGCCTGCGTCCCGGCGACCGCACCGAACTCAAGCCCGGCATGACCTTCCATTTCATGACCGGCCTGTGGCTGGAGACGATGGGGCTGGAAATCACCGAGTCCATCCTGATCACCGAAACCGGTGTAGAGTGCCTGGCCAATGTGCCACGCAAGCTGGTGGTGAAGGATTGAGCCCGATGTCTAGCCTCCGCCCATCGCCGATCGCGCCGACCGTCGATTTCGACAGGGATGGCGTGCAGCATGGTTTCCTGCGCCTGCCCTACAGCCGCGACGATTCGGCGTGGGGCTCGGTGATGATCCCGATCTGCGTCATCCGCAACGGCAAGGGGCCGGCGGCGTTGCTTTCGGGCGGCAACCATGGCGACGAGTATGAGGGGCCGCTTGCGCTCTACGATCTCGCCCGCACGCTCGATCCGAAAGATGTCAGCGGAACGGTAATCATCGTACCGGCCATGAACTATCCGGCCTTCCGCGCCGGCACGCGCACCTCGCCGATCGACAAGGGCAACATGAATCGCAGCTTTCCCGGCCGGCCGGACGGGACGGTGACCGAGAAGATCGCCGACTATTTCCAGCGTGAGCTGCTTCCTCGCGCCGACATCGTGTTCGACTTCCATTCCGGCGGCAAGACGCTGGACTTCGTGCCGTTCTGCGCCGCGCATACTTTGCCCGACAAGGCGTTGGAACAGAGAGCCTTCGACGCGGTCGCCGCCTTCGCCGCCCCGTTCTCGATGCGCATGATCGAGATCGACGCCGTCGGCATGTACGACACGGCTGCCGAGGAGATGGGCAAGGTCTTCGTCAGCACCGAGCTTGGCGGCGGCGGCACCTCGCGCGCGCAGACGGTGCGGATCGCCCGGCGCGGCATTCTCAACGTGCTGCGCCACGCCGGCATTGTTGCCGGAGTGGTCGAAAAGAGCAAAACCCAGTGGCTCGACATGCCGTCTGGCGATTGTTTTTCGTTCGCCGAGGATGACGGCATGATCGAAACCATGGTCGATCTCGGCGAGCCGGTCGAGAAGGACGCGGTGCTGGCGCGCATTCATTCCACCGGCCGCACCGGCATCGCTCCCCAGGAGATCCGAGCAAAAATGTCGGGCATGCTGGCGGCGCGGCATTTCCCTGGGCTGGTCAAGGCCGGCGACTGCGCGGCGGTGGTGGCTGTGCACGTCTGAGCGTTTCCGCCAAGGCTTGCTCCACCCGGTTCGGGTCCATCGTCACTTGCTCTTGGTCCGTCGCGGAGCCCTTCGGCGCGGCGGAAAGAAGCAGGATGGCGAGCGGAGTCGACATTGCAGGACGATGTCACTATATAGCGGCGGCTTCGACCTGCGTGCCCGAGGGCAGCACCTCGAAGCAACTGTGAATGTGTAGTGTGTTGTGCCATCTATTGTGACGGAAAACGGCTCGGAAACCGGAAAAAAGCAAATAGAAACAGTGGCGCAGCGCTGGGCGTGACCCAGCCAACGGTACCGACCCCTCCAGAATCAGAAAATGCTCTTGACCCCTCGATTTCCTATGGCTCTGTGGACCTTGGACGGCATTGGCTTGCCGGCTGACCGCGACTCGGCTGGAATGGGGACATGCATCCTTTGCGGGATGTCGACGTTTATGATTACCAACCGGCTTTGCCGCCAGGGAACAGCAGTATGAGTGAACACGCCATCGAATTCTTGCGGGGATGGATCGGCGAAAAGGTCCATTGCCAATCCTCCCAGGCAAGGATCGACAAGCAGGCCGAAACCTTGGCCAAGGAGTGCGCCGCCGAGGCGGCCGAGGTCGGCATTCCGCTGGAGGATATCCAGGAAGAAGTCGGCGATATTCAGGAACTTATCGCATCCCGGCTTGAGGAAGCGGCCGAGGCCGAGGAAAGCCAGCAGGCCCCCAAAAAAGCCGCGGAATGATCAAAGCCGCCGAATGATCGCATAGCGGCGACCTTGTTTCAGCGCGGGCTTGTGGCCCGCGTTTTTGTCTTCAGCCAAACTTCTCCTTCAGCCACGTCTTCGGCAGCGCCGGCACGAAATTCCCGTCGCGTCCGGTCATATCGTCATTGGCAACCAGCGCGTTGAGGATTGCTTCCTCCACGGTCTGGATCACCGCATCGAAAAACGGATCGATGTCGGTGTCGGGAATAAAATCGGCACTGGCGATGCGGCCGGATGGCGCCAGCGCTGCGCTCGCATTGGCGGTCGAGAAGGCGATAAAAATGTCGCCTGAGCTGTGATAGCCGAAGCCGCCGGTCAAGGCGACGCCAAGCGGCACCCGTCGGGCCAGCCGCTTCATCTGATGCGGCAGGAACGGTGCGTCGGTGGCGATGACGGCGATGATCGAGCCTTTTTCGGCGCGCGGTGTGCCTTCGCGAACAGCCGGTTCGACGAGTTCCGGCCCGGCGCGCAGGCCGCGAATGGCAATATTGCGCCGTTTGCCGAAATTCGACTGCACGAAGGCGCCGACGGTGTAGGCACGGCCTTGCCATTCGACGATGCGCGATGCCGTGCCGGAGCCGGCCTTGAAGCCGAAGGTGATCATGCCGGTACCGCCGCCGACGCTGCCTTCCTCGATCGGTCCGCCGGCGGCACCGTCGAGGGCCTGCGCAACATGCTCTGACGTCAAATGGTGGCCGTTGATGTCGTTGAGGAAGCCGTCATAGGTTTCCGCCGCCACCGGCAGCCCCCAGCCGCTGTCGAGTGCCGCCGGCAGCACGCTTTGCATCCAGCGCAGCGTGCCGTCGCGGGAAACACCGCAGGAATGGGTGTTGGTGATGGTGATCGGGAAGTTGAAAGCGCCGGTTTCCTCGACGATGTGCGAGCCGGTCAGTTCCCCGTTTCCGTTCTGGCTGAAGATGCCGGCGAAGACCGGGGTGGCGAGGTCGGCGAGCGGCCTGGGCAGGATCGCGGTCACGCCGGTGCGCACCGGTCCCTCGCCGACGACAAGCGCGCCATCGCCCGAGATCAGCGTCGCATAGCCGACTGCGACGCCGGGCACATCGGTGATCGCGTTAAACGGTCCGGGCCGCCCGTCGAAGCCGATGCCGAAATTTCGCGCGCGCGGTTTGCCCGAGGGCGTTGTCAGATGATGCGGATTGTCGGTCATGGTGTCAGAACAGGGATCCCTGATTGCCAGGCTCTTTGGCCTTGGCTGTCGGCTTGGCCATGGCTTTCGGTTTTGCCGTGCCGCTGATTGCCACCGCATCGGCGGTGCCGTCGGCGAACTCGAGCGAAAGCGCCATTCCCGATGCCACGTCGGCAGCCTGCTTGATCACCACCCCGTCGGCATCCTTCACCAAGGCAAAGCCACGCGCCAGAACGGCCTTGTGCGACAGCGACGCCATCAACCTGTCGGCCTGGATGACGCGGCCGCGCAGGCGCTCCAGCCTGAGCACCACTGCCTGCGTGCCGCGTCTTGTCAAAGCTGTCAGCAAATCCCTTTGCACGCGTTGCCGCCGTGCCGTCGGCTCGATCGTGATGCGGCCCTGCAGCATGGCCAGTTGCTGCTTGTGCCGCTGCAGCGATGCCCTGGCACATTTTGGCAATTGATCCGCCGCCCGGTTAAGCTCCGCACGCCGGGCCCTTGCCAACGCGCGCAGTGCCCCTTGTGCTCGTAAAAGATTGCGTTCGTTGGTGCGCCGCGCCTCTGCAATGCGCTGCGACAGCATTGCCGGTGTCAGTTTTACGGCAAAGAACCGCGCCCGCTTTCGTTCTGTGGAGACCATTAGGCCGCGGCCGAGCCGGCTGGTTGCCTCATCGAGGCGTCGGCGCGGCAGCGCCAGCAATTGATCGGGCGAGGGCAGAGCCCGGGCGGCGGCACGGGCGGCCTGCCGCTTGCGTTCGAAATTGCGCAGGACCGCGGCTTTCAGCCGCGCACCGAGGCTGGCAAGCGTTGCTTCGAGATCCGCCTTCACCGGGACGGCGATTTCGGCCGCACCCGTCGGCGTCGGCGCCCGCACGTCGGCAACGAGGTCGATCAGCGTCCAGTCGGTCTCGTGGCCGACGGCCGAGATCACCGGAATCCCGGAAGCGGCGACGGCGCGGGCGAGGGCCTCGTCGTTGAAGCCCCAGAGGTCTTCGAGGCTGCCGCCGCCGCGCGCCACGATCAGCAGATCGGGACGCTGGATGGCGCCATCCCATGCCAGTGCATTGAAGCCGTTGACCGCAGCAGTCACTTCCGCGCCTGACGTCTCGCCTTGAACACGCACCGGCCAGACCAGGATGTGCAGCGGAAAGCGGTCCTTGATGCGGTGGATGATGTCTCGGATGACGGACCCTGTCGGCGAGGTGACGACGCCGATGACGCGCGGCATGAACGGCAGCAACCGTTTGCGACCGGCATCGAACAGCCCCTCGGCCTGTAGCCGCCGCTTGCGCTCCTCCAGCAGCGCCATCAGGGCGCCGGCGCCGGCAGGCTCCAGATTGTCGATGACGATCTGGTAGTTGGACTTGCCGGGGTAGGTGGTGAGCTTGCCGGTGGCGATCACCTCCATGCCCTCTTCGGGACGGAATTTCAGCCGGCTCATCGTGCCTTTCCACACCACGGCGTCGAGCCGCGCGCGGTCGTCCTTCAGCGCGAAATAGGCATGACCTGAGGAATGCGGCCCGCGATAGCCTGATATTTCGCCGCGCACCCGCACATTGCCGAAAACGTCCTCGACCGTGCGCTTCAATGCGCCGGAAATCTCGCTCACCGTATATTCGGCGGCGTTGGTGCGTGATTCGGATGCTGCTTCGCTCATCGGTCGATTGGGGAACGGTTGGGCGCCCGCGTCAAGGCGGTTGCGTCGGGCCAGCCGTTCATAACGCGCATACCTGACCCTGCCTACCAGCCGGGCAAAATCTGGTTTGGCTTGGTTCGCCGCAGCTTGGTGAAGGCGAGTGCAGCGAAATCGAATGTCCCGGGGTCTTCCCCGACCGGCACGGAAATATTGTCCAGGCTTTCCGAAATATGGCGGGCGAGCGCATCGACGATCTCCGGCCGCGACGTCTGACCGCGCATGATGCCGATGCGGCAATCGGGCAGGGCGCCGAAGCCGTCGGCTTCGCCCAGCACCCGCATGCCGGGCCTGAGCGCGCATTCCGGCAGCACCGAGATCGCCAGGCCGGAAAGCACCGCGGCGGTGATGACGGTGGCCGAGAAGCTGGTGAACAGGATGCGGTAGTCGCGATTCTGCTGGTCGAGCACATCGACGGCGGCGCGCCGCCAGATGCAGTTCGGCCGGCCAAAGGCCATCGGCAGCGTTTCCTGCTCATGCGTCGCATGATTGGCCGAGGTGACCCACAGCAGCGGCTCGCGCCGCACCACCTCCGACTGGCCGCGTACGTCGTTGTGAGTCACCAGCGCGAGGTCGAGATTGCCGCGCTTGATATGTTCGACCAGCCCCGGCGTCGGTTCGCAGATCACGGTCAGCTCGACGCGGGGATTGGAGCGTGTGAAGCGCGCCATGATCTCGGGCAGGAAACGATCGGCATAATCGTCGGGCGTGCCGATTCGGATCGTGCCTTCGAGCCGGCGGTCGTCGAAAGCGGCCAGCGTTTCGCGATTGAGATAGAGCAGCCGCCGCGCATAGGAGAGCAGCTTGTCGCCTTCCTCGGTCAGCCTGTTGGTGCGCCCGTCCTTTTCGAACAGCGGCTTGCCGAGCCGCTCCTCCAGCCGGCGCATCTGCATCGATACCGCCGACTGGGTCCGGTGCACTTCTTCGGCCGCCCTGGTGAAGCTGCCGGTATCGGCAATCGAGATGAAAGTCTGCAATTGATCGAGATCGAGCGGCGATTTCATCGACATGATCCATCACTAGTGTTGATGGTAAAGATTAGAAACATTCGTTGGATTAATCAATCGGCGGATGGCAAATTGGCATTGTCCACATGAAGGCATGTGAATTGGGACCGGAACGGCCGCTGTCACCAGCGCCGATTGCTTGGTCTCGCCCGTTCGAGTCTGAAGGAGACCGACAATGACCACGTTTGATTTCGCCACCGAGACCTCGCGCATCACCTCGCGTCCGGCCGTTGCGACGCGCGTGGCAAACACCGTCTCCAATTTCTACCGCGCCTGGAAAAACCGCCGCGCCTTTTATCGCCTTGGCGAGATGTCGGACGCCGAACTTGCCGATATCGGCCTGACGCGCGGCGACCTGCATGTCGCCATCGACGTGCCGTTCGGCCGCGACCCGACGGCGATGCTGCGCGAAATCGCCAGCGATCGCGTCGAAACGATCGAGGACATCGCTCGCAAGGTGGCCTGATCTGTTGCTTGTTATTCAGGTTGCCGTGAACCTTTTCGGGGTTCGACGCGACTGACGAGTATGCAGGCTCCCACTCCCTGCCGGATCCCCCCGGCCCGCCTGCACTCTGCCCGGTCCTCCCAGGACCGGGCTTTTCTTTTTCTACCTCAGCGAAGGCCGACTACCGCCGATCCATGTCCCGCTTGAACTGGTCGAAGATCGTCTCCACGCCCTTCTGGTAGTCGTCACGCTGCTGGGCGCCGGTCTCGAACATCTTGCCGAACAGGTCGTCGAACGGGTTTTTCGACCTGCCGCTCGGATTGGCCTGTGGCTGCGGTGCCTGTGGCTGCGGTGCCTGACGCTGCTGTGGGGGCGCTTGAGGCTGTTGTGGCACCGGCTGTCCGCCGGGGATGCCGCCTAAACCACCACCGCCTTGCCGCAGCATCTCCTCGAAGATTTTCCCCAGCGGATTGTCTCCGTAGGGGCTTTGTGTCTGCTGCGGCTGCGCCCGCCCCTGCGGCTGCGGCTGCGGCGCGCCACCGCCGAACATGTCCTGCAGCACCTTGCCGAGCGGATTGTCGCCGTAGGGATTGGGCGGCGCCGGCTGCGGCTGGCTTTGCGGCTGTGGCTGAGGCGCATCGCCGCCGAACATGTCCTGCAACACCTTGCCGAGCGGGTTGTCCATCGGGTTCTGGGGTGGCGGCGCCTGGCGCGGCTGCGGCGCCGGGGCCTGCATGCCGCCGCCTTGCCGCATCATCTGCTCGATGATCTCGCCGAGCGGATTGTTGCCGCCGCCGCCAAAACCGCCGGCGGCCTGCATCTGATTTGTCGTCTGCTTGAACAGCCCGCCCATGACCATCGAGGCGATCGCCGGCAGCATCTGCTGCAGGATCTGCTGATTGACGCCGCTGGCTTGCGCCGCCTGGCTGGCCACGGCGCGAGACAGGTCCTTCGAACCGAACAGGTGCCCGAGAATGCCGTTGCCCTCGTCAACGCCTTGCGGCGAGAAGGCCCGGGTTGCGTCCTCGAAATACTTGGCGTGCTGGCCGCTGGCCATCGCCGTCATGAAGGCGCCTAGCCCGTAAGGGTCGGCGGTGTTGCGCTGCAGCCCCTGCGAAAAGGCCGGCAGCAATGCGGCGACCGCGGCTTGCGTCTGCTGCATCGAAAGCCCGTATTGCTGGGCAAGCGCCTGCATGCCATTGCCGTTCTGGGCCTGCGTCAGCATGTCGAACAAGGAAGGCATTGGTCTCTCCTCCGGAAATCCTCGCCGAAGAAGCCTAGTTTGTTTCCACTTCCGATTGAAGCGACTTTTGCCGGCCGGTCAGCTTTGCCAAATCCGAGGGTTAATAGGCGTATTCCATGAAAACCGGCTCGATCGAGCCGCCCCAGCGCGTGTGGTAGGCCGACAGCATCTCCTCGGCGCTGGTGGTGCCGCGCGCCACGACTTCGTCCAACGTGTTGAGGAAGGAGGTCTCGTCGTAGCCGTCGCGGTTCTTCCTGCCACGGTTCTTCAGGCCCATGCGGGAAATGACCATCACGTCACGCGCGATCTCGCGCAGCGTGGTGTTGCGGAACGGTGCGGAAATGCCTTGTTCCGGCACCGCGTTGCGCATCGCCAGCGTTTCTTCATACGTCCAGCTCGAGGTCAGCGCCTCGGCGGCATCGAGTGCGGCCTCATCATAGAGCAATCCGACCCAGAAGGCCGGGAGCGCGCAGATGCGCCGCCATGGCCCGCCGTCGGCGCCGCGCATCTCGAGGAAGCGTTTCAGCCGCACGTCCGGGAACAGCGTTGACAGATGGTTCGCCCAGTCGCCCATTGTCGGCAGCCCGTCCGGCACTTCATTGCGCGCGGCCCCGGCCATGAACTGGCGGAAGGTGATGTGGGTCATGTCGTGATAGCGGTCGTCGCGGATGACGAAATACATCGGCACGTCGAGCGCCCATTCGACATAGTCGGCAAAGCCGAAATCGGGCGAGAAGCAGAATTCGAGCAGGCCCGAGCGCTGGTTGTCGGTGTCGCGCCAGATGTCGCCGCGCCAGCTCTGCAAGCCGTTCGGGTGGCTCTCGGTGAAAGGCGAATTGGCGAACAATGCCGTCGACAGCGGCTGCAGCTTCAGCGACACCTGCATCTTGCGGCGCATGTCGGCTTCGCTCTCGAAGTCGAGATTCACCTGGATCGTGCAGGTGCGGTACATCATGTCGAGGCCCTTGGTGCCGACCTTGGGCATGTAGCGCGTCATGATCTCGTAGCGCGATTTCGGCATTTTCGGCGTCTCGGCCAGCGACCATTTCGGGCTGCCGCCGAGGCCGAGGAAACGGATGCCCATCGGCTCGGCGATCTCGCGCACCTGCGCCAGATGGGCGTTGCCCTCGCGGCAGGTCTGGTGGATCGTCTCCAGCGGCGCGCCGGAAAGCTCGAACTGGCCGCCAGGTTCCAGCGAAATCGCACCCTGGCCGGTCGGTTCGACCAGGCCGATGATGCGGCCGTCATCGACGATCGGATCCCAGCCGAGCTTTGACTGCATGCCTTCGAGAATGGCGCGGATGCCGCGCTCGCCGCCATAGGGGACCGGTGCATTGCCGTCGACATAGAAGGGGAATTTCTCGTGCTCGGTGCCGATGCGCCATTTGTCGCGCGGCTTGTTGCCTTCGGCCAGGTGCTCGACGAGTTCGTCGACACCTTCGATCGGGCGGAAATCGGTCGTATCGCGCGCCATGATGGTACCCTCAGAGGCGGCCGGATGACCGCCGGCGGTAAATGGACGAAATGTCAGCAGACGATCAAGCGAAAAATCCTGAGCCACAGGTCAACAGGAATTGAACGTTGCTGGAACTCTGCGTCCCTTGCAAGGGATGACGTCTCACCAGTCTCCGACAGTTGCCTGCATTACCGCGAGCGCGGCCACCGCCGCCGTGTCGGCGCGCAGGATGCGCGGGCCGAGCGGAATGGCGGTGACGAAGGGCAGGGCGCGCAGCATCTTGCGCTCGTCGTCGGAAAAGCCACCCTCCGGCCCGACCAGCAGCCCAAGCTTCTTGTCCTTTACCGCCTGCAGCGCGGCCAGCGGATTGTTGGTCGAAGCGTCCTCATCGCAGAAGATCAGCCGTCGCTCTGTGTCCCAGCCGGTCAGCAAACGGTCGAATTTCTCGGCTTCGCGTACCTCCGGCACCGCCAGGATGCCGCATTGTTCGGCGGCTTCGACGACATTGGCGCGCAGGCGATCGATCGACGGCTTGGCCACTTGCGTGTGCTGGGTGATGACCGGCTGCAGGATGCCGGCGCCCATCTCGACCGCCTTCTGCACGAGATAGTCGAGCCTGCCCTGCTTCAGTGGCGCAAAGCAGTAGACGAGATCGGGCAGCGGCGGCTGCGGCCGCTGCAGCGCCGACACCTTCAGCCGCACCGCCCTTTTCGTCTTCGCTGATATGGCTGCCGACCACTCGCCGTCGCGGCCATTGAACACCAGGATTTCGGCGCCTTCGCCAAGCCGCAGCACATGCAGGAGATAGTGGCTCTGCTGTTGGCCGGCGTCGAACTCGATGTCTGGCCGCAGATCGTCGGGCACGAACAGACGTTGCATCTTGTAATTGGCGCGCATCCGCCGAGGAATGAGCGAGCCAGCCGCCGGCGTCAAGCCTCGCATCGTGGCGTGCAGCAAAGACGACGCGGCGTTGTCGGAATACCGATGACGGTTTGTTGCCTAATCGCCCAATCTGGCAAGCAGAACAAGACGAGGCATTTCGATGAGCAGGATTACACGTGGCAGCTGTCTCTGCGGCGCCGTCAGTTATGAGTTGAATGGCGAATTGCGCCCGATCGTTGCCTGCCACTGCAACCAATGCAGAAAGGCCAGTGGCCACTTTGCCGCCGCTACACAGGTTGAGCAAAAGCACACGACTATCACGGGCGATACCTTGCGCTGGTTCAAGTCGTCGGAACATGCCGAACGAGGCTTTTGCTCGGTTTGCGGCGGGAACCTGTTCTGGCGCCGGTTTGACAGCCCGTTCATATCCGTTTGGGCCGGGACCATAGATGGCAAGACCGGTCTCAAGATGCAAAGCCAATTGTATCCGGAATCGGCCGGCGACTACTATGACTTGCCTGCGGTATCTGTCGTGCCGCAATCGGAACTGAAATAACGCTGGTCCTCAACTTGCCCAGACCGGCCGGTACCCAGTGCGAAGTACGGCCACACTTGTCGGTGGTGTGATCATGAACGGATCGGTCAACTGCAAGGCGGCAAGGCTGATTGGCGTTTGGTAACCGCCAAAACTCCAGGGCAGCGCGTAACCATCGCTCAGCGCATAGGGCTTGTTGCCCGACGAGATCATCGTGCCATCCGGCAAACCTGCAAGCGTCTCGGGGGCAAGTGGGATTGAGCGGCCGCCCGACGCCAACCGCTCCTTGTGCAGCCGCCTGTCGACCATCGGCGCGCGCGGTTCGGCAATGCCGAAAGCTTCACCGAAGCAGCCGACGAAATCCTTGGCCCGTTCGCGCTGGCAAAAGAAGCAGGGGCGATGCCCGGCCGCCAATGCAGTCACCTCGTCCAGGAAGAACAGCTCGGTCCAGCCCGCTTTGCCGCCCTTCCGGTTGCGGCCCATCGGCTCGCGCCGCACATTGCGGAACTGGCAGACGCAGATGATCCAGGCTTGAAGCGCCCAGCGCTTTTTCTTGAGCGTCTTCGTCTCGGGGTCGTGGATAATGCCGCGATTGCCGGTGAACATGCCGCGCTCTGGCACGGCATGGATGGCGCCGAACGGATCGACCCGGTTCTGCAGTGGCATAGTTTTCTCTCCGGACACCCATCTTGGCTGCAATGCGAGCGGCATGATATCGCTCGTCGCATCTTTTTCATGTCAGCAGGATTTTGTGATGCGGGTGCTGGTGGTCCAGAACTACGACAATACCGGCCTCGGCCAAGTCGGCGCGGCACTTGCGGAAGCGGGTGCCGATCTCGACCTGCGTCTCCCTTACAAAGGCGATCCCCTGCCGGATGACGCGGCCGGGCATGATGCCATGGTGGTGCTTGGCGGGGGCCAGAATGCGCTGGCCGACGATGAGTACCCCTATTTCCCGGCACTGCTCGAACTGACCCGCGACTTTGCCGACAAGGATCGCGCCGTGCTCGGCATCTGCCTCGGCAGCCAGCTCGTTGCCCGTGCCTTCGGCGGCGAAAACCGCATCGGTGGCGCCAATGAGTTCGGTTGGCGCGGCGTATCGCTGACGGCGGACGCCAAGGCCGATCCAGTGCTGGGCGCGCTGCCGGAGAAATTCCCGATCTTCCAGTGGCATGACGACACCTTCGTGCTGCCCGAGGCCGCCGTGCGGCTCGCCGGCAACGATGTCGCCGAGAACCAGGCATTTCGCGTCGGCCGCGCCGTCTACGGTTTCCAGTTCCACTTCGAGGCCGACCGGCCGATGGTCAAGGACTGGAGCACATCCTTTGCCCCGACCATCGCCGCGCGCCATCCCGACTGGGCCGGCAAGCTCGATGGCGAAATGGCCCGCAACGGGCCCGACGCGGATGCCGCTGGCCTGGCCATAGCTCGTGCCTGGGTAGCGACCATCTGAGCATCCTCGGTTGCCCTCCGGCGTGACATAATTGGCACGCGGCGGTGAAACCGCCTGGGGAAAACCGTTTCATTCTTGGCTTGTGTCCGCCCGCCATCCTAGAAGGCGCGCGCTCTGCATCTTCTGTGCAACGGCTATGAACCTTTTGTGTGACCCGCGCGACACACCGTTGATACAGAACATGCCTAGAAGCGCAAAATCGTCGAAACTTTGAAGCGAATTCTCCGTTTCAACGCATTGGTAACCGCCTGGTGCACAGATGCAGAAAGCTCAACAAGAGATGACCTCCGTGAAAGCAGCGCTTCTGTCCTTTGCCATGTTGTCCGCCATCGTGCTGTGCGGTCTCGGCATCTATGCCGCCGACGCAGCCAACAACCACAACGCCGTCGACGGTTACGGCGTCACCGCCTCGTTGCGCTAAAAGCGGGAAGCGTCTTTCGCGTCCTCCAACGCGCGACGCTCAAGCTTCCTTGATCGTCATTGTCAGGATGCGTTTGTCCGCGCCGTCGACGACGAGCGCGCTCAGCATGCCTGATTGCCAGGCAAGCGTGTCGACATTGACGCGGTTGGCCATCACTTCCGCCTCTGGCACCGGCGTGTGGCCGTGCACCACGATCTTCGGATAGAGGTCGGGGTGGTTGTGGAACACGTCGCGGATCCAGATCAGGTCCTGTGGGTTTTGCTTCTCCAGAGGATTACCCGGCCTGATGCCGGCATGGCAGAAGAAGAAGTCCCCGAAAGTCACGGAGAACGGCAGCGATCGCAGGAAGTCGATGTGGCTTTGCGGCACGGCCTCGACCAGGGCCTGATGTCCTTTGCGCACGGCCGATTCGGCCTTGCCGAACCACACGCTTGTGCCTTCACTGATCGCCACGCCGTACGACTGTGCCGTCTGGATACCGCCGAACCGGATGAAGAGCCCTTCCGGGTCAGGGGTTTTGAGAAAATCGAGAAAACCGATGTCGTGGTTGCCGGCCAGCATCAAATTTCGCGGGTCGCGCCCTCGCGCTTCGATCAGGAAATCGATGACGCCCTTTGAGTCCGGCCCGCGGTCGACATAGTCGCCAAGATGGATGACACGCCAGTCGGCAGGCGCCTCCTGCTCGATCTCGGCCCTGATGCGCCCATGCATGGCGGCCAGCAGGTCGAGCCGGCCGTGGACATCGCCGATCGCGTAAAGACGCACACCTTCCGGCCCATGCGCGTCGAGAAAATGGATGCCGGGTTCTGCCAATTTTTCGATGTCTCCGTGGTCAGGCGGTCACGGGACCTAGCGCCGGAGCTGGTCCTTGCCCATGTCGGTGACAAGACGCTTTCCGCACAGCGCCAGCGTGATGTCCATCTCCTTGCGGATGATTTCCAACGCCTTGGTAACCCCTTCCTTGCCAAGCGCCCCTAGGCCGTAAAGAAATGGCCGGCCGATATAGGTTCCCTTGGCACCGAGGCAAAGCGCCTTCAGCACGTCCTGGCCGGAGCGGATGCCGCCATCCATATGCACTTCGATCGTGTCGCCGACCGCGTCGGCAATCTCTTCCAGCACGCCGATCGATGACGACGCACCATCGAGCTGGCGCCCGCCATGGTTGGAAACGATGATCGCGTCGGCGCCGGTCTTGGCCGCCATCAGCGCGTCCTCCTTGTCGAGAATGCCCTTGAGGATCAGCTTGCCGCCCCAGCGCTCCTTGATCCAGGCGACGTCCTTCCACGACAGATGCAGGTCGAACTGCTCCGTCGTCCACGATGCCAGCGAGGCCATGTTGCCGACGCCCCTGGCGTGGCCGACAATGTTGCGGAAGGTCCGCCGCTTCGTGCCGGCCATGGCGGCGCACCAGCGCGGGCGGATGGCCATGTCGACGATGTTCGTCAGCGTCAGCTTGGGTGGCGCCGAAAGCCCGTTGCGGATGTCCTTGTGGCGCTGACCGAGGATCTGCAGGTCGAGCGTCAGCACGAGCGCCGAGCACTTCGCCGCCTTTGCCCTGTCGATCAGGTTGAGCACGAAATCCTTGTCACGCAGCACATAGAGCTGAAACCAGAACGGCTTCGTGGTTACCGAGGCGACATCCTCGATCGAGCAGATGCTCATCGTCGACAAGGTAAACGGCACGCCGAATTCCTCCGCCGCCTGCGCCGCCAGCATCTCGCCATTGGCGTGCTGCATGCCGGTCATGCCGGTTGGCGCCAATGCCACCGGCATCGACACTTTTTCGCCGATCATCGTCGATGCCAGCGAACGGTTGTCCATGTCGACGAGGACGCGCTGGCGGAACTTGATCTTCTGAAAATCCTCTTCGTTGGCCCGATACGTGCTTTCGGTCCACGAACCGGAATCGGCATAGTCGAAGAACATCTTCGGCACGCGCCGGCGTGCGAGGTCCTTGAGGTCGGCGATGGTCAGGATCTGGCTCATGGACTTCCCGTTTCGATAGCTGATAGCTAGGAGCGTTTGCGTGCAGGTTCTGTATCGGTGGCGTCAACGCGCTGCTTCAACCTCAGCCGCGAGACGCGCTGCCAGTCGCCGCTGCGCTCGGCCTCCGCCATCGACCGTTCGACATAGGTGATGTGGTCCATCGCCGCTTGCCGGGCGGTGGCCGGGTCGCCGGCCTTCACCGCCGCATGGATCGCGCGGTGCTGCGCGAGCAGGGCGTCGCGCGCGCCGGGCACGGTGAACACCAGCAGCCGGTTCTGGAACACGCCCTCCGACAACAGCCGATAGCAGGAGCGCAGCGTGTGCAAAAGGATGATGTTGTGCGCGCATTCGCAGATCGCGTGGTGGAACTCGACATCGATCTCGGCCTCGTCGTCGAAGTCGCCGGTCCGGTGCGCATCGTCCATGCGTGCCATGATCTTGTCGAGCAGCGCCAAGTCGTCCGCAGTGGCGCGCCGTGCCGCGTATTCAGCCGCGACCCCTTCGATCTCGCGGCGGTATTCCAGATAATCGGTCACTGCCTTGCGGTGCATCGAAATCAGGTCCGTCACCGGTTTGGTGAAGAGCTGGCCGATGACATCGGCGACATGCGTGCCGCCACCGGGTCTTGTCGTCAAAAGGCCGCGTCCTTCCAGTGCCTTCAGGGCGTCACGCAGGATCGGCCGGGATACGTCGAACTGGCGTGCAAGCTCGCGCTCGCCCGGCAGCCGGTCGCCGGTGCGCAGCACGCCTTCGAGGATGAGGCTCTCGATTTGCTGCACCACCTCGTCGGCGGTGCGCGAATGCTCGATCCTGGAAAAAATGTCGCTCAACAGAATGCCTGAAGGTGAACCGGAGTCCCAGAATAGAACCTGCCTCGCCAACTGGTCAAATTATTTATCCAATTGACAAAAGCGGGCCGATTTTCCGCCCGATGCCGTCATCTTCGGCTAACTTTGCTGTTTGCGTCATCAGGCCATTGGCACTAGAGGGACGCGAGTGCAAGAGGGTTCACAAGAGGGTTCAAGAAAACCCGGGGAACAAGCCGTGTCAGACGACCCGTCCGATCTCGAATTCCAGCCGCGCGCCAAGGGCAGCGTCATGGGCTTTCCCGCGCATGAGGGCCGGCCCGGCGCACTCGGCGAGGTTCATGCCCGGCCGCATCCGCTGATCGAAAAGCCACGCGTCCTGATGCAACTCGCCTTCATGACGGAGGGTGGCTCCGGCGTCGACCACGCGGTGCTTTCCGAACTGTCGCGGCGCCTCGGCATCGCCGCGCCCGACCGCCAGGCCCGCCACCATGCCATGAAATGGGGCAAGGGCTCGCTGCGCTGGGAGCGGCACACCGAATTCTCGACCTATTTGTGGGAAGGGCCGCTTTCCGAAAGCGGCAGGACGCAGGAGGACTCACCCTTCGGCAACGGGTTTTCGCCGCCGGGAACCTGCATCTCCGGCATCAGGCTCGAAATCCGCAAATGGACGCAAGCAAGCGAGCAGCTGATAGCCGGTTTCGATCCGACCAGCCTGTGCTACTCGCTGGTCGAGCGCGGAAACGCCGCCATCGTCACCGATTTTCGCCAGGATGGCGATGGCCTGACGCGCATGCTGGTGCTCGATCGCGGCTTGACCCCGGCGCGCACCGGCGCGTTGGCGCAGCGGCTTATCGACATCGAAACCTATCGGACGCTGGCCATGCTCGGCCTGCCGCTGGCGTTGACCTTGTCCGGCCGCGCCCGCCGCATCGAGGATCGGCTGGCGCAGACCACGCTGGAGATGAAGGTCACCGAGACCCGCGACAGCCAGACCTTGCTGGCCGATCTGACCGAACTTGCGGCGGAGCTGGAGGCGGACGCGGCGTCGAGCCTTTACCGTTTCGGCGCCAGCCGCGCCTATGACGGCATCGTCGGCGAACGGCTGGAGGCGCTCGAGGAAGAGGCTGTGCCCGGCTATGACACATGGCGCGGGTTCCTGCAGCGCCGGGTGGCACCCGCAATGCGCACCTGCCGCTCGGTCGAGGAGCGGCAGGAAAATCTATCGCGAAAACTGACCCGCGCCACGACGCTGCTGCGCACCTGGGTCGATGTCGAGGTCGAGAAGCAGAACCGCGACCTGCTTGCCTCGATGAACAACCGCGCCCGCCTGCAACTGCGCCTGCAGCAGACCGTCGAGGGGCTCTCGGTCGCCGCCGTCTCCTATTATGTGGTCGGCCTTGTCGGCTATGTCGCCAAGGGCGCCTCGATCTTCGGCCATGCCTTCGCGCCGGAGATCATTACCGCTGCTTCGGTGCCTGTCGCCATCCTGCTGGTCTGGTGGGGCGTACGCCGCGTGCGCAAGATGCACTCCGAACCCGGCAAGCCGCCCGGCGAATAGCAGCGGCAGATTGCCGCTGCGTAAGCCTGTCTCCGCCTTGAAGTTGGATTCGCCGCCATCACAGGATTTGCACCCAACGCGCTTCACTGGTAAAAGATTTTGACCAGTCAAGCGAAATGAGGCTGTTGATGTCCGGCTTGGCCATGCCGAAACCAGACGACGCCACGATGCGCCGGCGCGACGAGATCGTCGCCGACATGCGCATCATCGTGCCGGGTGAGGGCGTCGTCGACGCCGCCAATTCCATGCGTGCCTTCGAGAGCGACGGCCTGACCGCCTATCGGCAGCTGCCGCTGGTTGTCGTGCTGCCGCAAACCGTGGCGCAGGTTTCGCGCGTGCTGAAATACTGCAACGATCGCAACATCCGCGTTGTGCCGCGCGGCTCCGGCACCTCGCTGTCGGGCGGGGCGCTGCCGCTCGAGGACGCGGTGCTGCTGGTCATGAGCCGTTTCAACCGTATCCTCGGGATTGATTTTCCCAATCGCGTCGTCGTTGCCCAGCCGGGCGTCACCAATCTCGGCATCACCACCGCCGTCGAGCAGGAGGGCTTTTACTACGCCCCCGATCCATCCTCCCAGATCGCCTGCTCGATCGGCGGCAATGTCGCGGAGAATTCCGGCGGCGTGCACTGTCTGAAATACGGCCTCACAGCCAACAATGTGCTCGGCATCGAGATGGTGCTGATGAATGGCGAGGTGGTGCGGCTGGGCGGCAGTCACCTCGATGCGGAAGGCTACGACCTGCTCGGCGTCATGACCGGCTCCGAAGGGCTGCTCGGCGTCGTCACCGAGGTCACCGTGCGCATCCTGAAGAAGCCGGAGACGGCACGTGCACTGCTGATCGGCTTCCCGACCAGCGAGCAGGGCGGCCAGTGCGTTGCCGACATCATCGGCGCCGGCATCATCCCGGGCGGCATGGAGATGATGGACCGGCCGGCGATCCATGCGGCGGAAGATTTCGTTCATGCCGGCTATCCCCTCGATGTCGAGGCGCTGCTGATCGTCGAGCTCGACGGCCCCGGCGTCGAAGTCGATCATCTGATCGGGCTGGTCGAGGCGATCGCCTACAAGAACGGCTCGACGACCTGCCGCATCTCGCAGTCCGAACAGGAACGGCTGAGCTTCTGGGCTGGCCGCAAGGCGGCGTTTCCGGCGGTCGGCCGCATCTCGCCCGATTACTACTGCATGGACGGCACCATCCCGCGCAAGGAGCTGCCGCGCGTGCTCGCCGGCATGCGCGAGCTGTCGGAAAAATACGGTCTCGGCGTCGCCAATGTCTTTCATGCCGGCGACGGCAATCTGCATCCGCTGATCCTCTACGATGCCAACGTACCGGGCGAACTCGACAAGGCCGAAAGCTTCGGCGCCGACATATTGCGGCTCTGCGTCAAGGTCGGCGGCGTGTTGACCGGCGAACACGGTGTGGGCGTGGAAAAACGCGACCTGATGCCGGAAATGTTCACCCAGATCGATCTTGACCAGCAGATGCGGGTCAAATGCGCCTTCGATCCCAACCATCTGCTCAACCCGGGAAAGGTGTTCCCGCAGCTGCGGCGATGCGCCGAGCTTGGGCGGATGCATATTTCCGGCGGCAAGCTGCCGTTTCCGGACATTCCGAGGTTTTGAGGGTGATGACGGCGCGTGAACACCCCCCTCTGTCCTGCCGGACATCTCCCCCTCAAGGGGAGAGATTGGCAGCTTGCGCGCCTCGCCCTTCCGTCATCATTGAAGATTGGCGAAGCCATATGCGACATCTGATCTCCCCCCTTGAGGGGGAGATGTCCGGCAGGACAGAGGGGGGCGCCAGGGAACTCGGCATATCCGAACTCGCATCTGGCGCGGTCTCTTCATGACCACCTTCACCCCGACCACCCCATCCGAAGTCCTCTCCACCGTCGCCTGGGCAGCGGCGGAAGGCTCGCCACTGGAAATCCTTGGCCACGGCTCCAAGCGTGGCATCGGCCGGCCGCTGCAAACCGAACACACGCTCGACCTGTCGAAACTCTCTGGCGTCACGCTCTATGAACCGGCTGAACTGGTGCTGTCGGCCAAGGCAGGCACACCGCTGGCCGAGATCGAAAAGCTGCTGGCGGAAAATGGCCAGCAACTTGCTTTCGAGCCGATGGATTACGGTCCGCTGCTTGGTGGCGAACCGGGCAAAGGCACGATCGGCGGCGTGCTCGCCGCGAACCTTTCCGGTCCGCGCCGGCTCAAGGCAGGCGCGGCGCGCGATCATGTCCTGGGCATCAATGTGGTGTCCGGCCGTGGCGAGGCCTTCAAGTCGGGCGGCCGCGTGGTCAAGAATGTCACCGGCTATGACATGTCAAAACTGATGGCCAACAGCTGGGGCACGCTGGCCGTGTTCACCGACGTCACCTTCAAGGTGCTGCCGGCAGCCGAGACCGAAGTCACGCTCGCCATCCGTGGCCTGCTCGACGATGCGGCTGCCGCCGCCATGGCCATGGCGCTCGGTTCGAGTGCTGAAGTGTCGAGTGCCGCCCACCTGCCGGAGCGGATCGCCGCGCGCGTCGCCGGCGGCATGCTCGGCAGCGAGGCGGCAACGCTGCTGCGGGTCGAGGGCTTCGGCCCGTCGGTCGCCTACCGCATCGCCGCGCTGAAAACGCTGCTCGGCAAGGCCGGGCCGCTGCGGGAGATTGCCGGCGAGGCTTCATCGCTGATCTGGCGCGATGTGCGCGATTGCAGGCCCTTCGCCGACGGCAGCGAGAAGCCGGTCTGGCGTGTCTCGATGACGCCGGGAGAGGGCCACCAGATGGTTCTGACGCTGCGCATGCAGGCCGCCGTCAGCGCCTACTACGACTGGCAGGGCGGGCTGGTGTGGCTGCGCATGGAAGAGGGCGACCCGGAAGCCGCCCTGCTGCGCGGCCTGTTGAGGAAACATGGCGGCGGCCATGCGACGCTGGTGCGCGCCGCACCCTCGCATCGTGCTGCTGTGCCGGTGTTCGAGCCGCAGCCGCCCGCACTTGCCGCATTGGCGGCGCGCCTGAAACAGGAATTCGACCCCAAGAACATCCTCAATCCCGGCCGCATGGCCTAGGATCCAACGCGATGCAGACAAATTTTTCGCTTGCCCAGCTTGCCGATCCGCATGTCGCGGAATCGGAAAAGATCCTGCGCAAATGCGTGCATTGCGGCTTCTGCACCGCGACGTGCCCGACCTATGTGACGCTCGGCAACGAGCTCGATTCACCGCGCGGGCGCATCTACCTGATCAAGGACATGCTGGAAAACGGCCGTCCGGCCGACAAAGAGATCGTCACCCATATCGATCGCTGCCTGTCGTGCCTTGCCTGCATGACCACCTGCCCGTCGGGCGTCAACTACATGCATCTGGTCGACCATGCCCGCGCCCATATCCAGGAGACCTACAAGCGGCCGCTGCTCGACCGCCTGACCCGCGCCATGCTGGCCTTCGTACTGCCCTATCCCGCGCGCTTTCGCGTCGCGCTCAAGTTGGCGAAGCTGGGCAAGCCGTTCATAGGCTTGTTCGACAAGGTTTCGGCGCTGAAGCCGCTCAGTGCGATGCTCAAGCTTGCGCCGGCGTCGATCCCGGCAGCTTCGCCGATGGGCTCGCCAGGCATCCATGCCGGGCAGGGGACCAAAAGAGGCCGCGTCGCCATCCTCACCGGCTGCGCGCAGTCGGTGCTCGATCCCGCCATCAACGACACCACGATTTCGCTGCTGACGCGGCTCGGTGTCGAGGTCGTGATCCCGCCGGGCGATGGCTGCTGCGGGGCGCTGGTCCATCATATGGGGCGCGAGCAGGCCGCGCTTGCCTCTGCTAGGCAGAATGTCGATGCCTGGACGCGCGCCATCGAACAAGGCGGGCTCGATGCCATCGTCATCACAGCATCCGGCTGCGGCACGACGATCAAGGATTACGGCTTCATGCTGCGGCTCGACCCGGCCTATGCCGACAAGGCCGCGCGTGTCTCGGCACTGGCCAAGGACATCACCGAATATCTCTCGACCCTCGATCTGCCTGAACCGTCGCGCAAACCTGGCACGGTCGTCGCCTATCACTCGGCCTGCTCGATGCAGCACGGCCAGAAGATCACCCGCCAGCCGAAGGAATTGCTGGCCAAGGCCGGCTTCATCGTGCGCGAACCGCGTGAAGGGCATCTCTGCTGCGGCTCCGCCGGCACCTACAACATCCTGCAGTCCGAGATCTCGGCAAAACTGCGCGACCGCAAGGTGAAAAACATCGAGGCGACGGGGGCTTCGGTCGTCGCCACCGGCAACATCGGCTGCATCACGCAGATCGCTTCCGCCGCGAAGCTGCCGGTGGTGCACACGATCAAGCTGCTCGACTGGGCCTATGGCGGACCGAAGCCGGAGGGTGTTCTGGAAGAAAGCCTGATCGCCGCGGAATAGGTCGCGTTGCGGCTCTAGGAGGCCCCCCTCATCCGGCCGCTTCGCGGCCACCTTCTCCCCGTTGGGGAGAAGAGGTTGGCGCCGGCGCTGAAAGTCTCCTCTCCCCTCGGAGGGAGGTCAGCCGAGCGAAGCGGAGGCTGGGTGAGGGGGCTGGCGCCGCCCTACCTCACTCGGCCGCGAGCCTGTCGGCCGTACCGTAAGTCGCCTCATAAAGCGCACGCTGGCGGCTGAGCGCGACCATGGTGTTGCGCAGCAGGATGGCGACCGTGATCGGGCCGACGCCGCCCGGCACCGGGGTGATCCAGGAAGCGACCTCGCGCACGCTTTCGGTGTCGACGTCGCCGACGATGCGGCTTGAGCCGTCGGGGCCGATTTCGGAATTGATGCCGATGTCGATAACGGCCGCACCCGGCTTGACCATGTCGGCCTTGATCAGCCGCGGCTTGCCGACGGCGACGAACAGCGCGTCGGCACGCCTTGCATGGGCGGCGACCGATCGCGTCATGTGGTGGCAGACCGTCACCGTCGCGCCTTCGCTCATCAACAGGAAGGCGATCGGCTTGCCGACGATTTCCGAATGGCCGACGATGACGACTTCCAGTCCCTTGAGGTCGAGGCCGGTTTCCTTGAGCAGTTCGACCGAAGCGGCCGCCGTGCAAGGCGCGAGATCGAGCTGGTTGTAGACGATGTTGCCGATCGAGGCCGGATGCATGCCTTCGACATCCTTCAGTGGATGCACCGCCGCCTGCAGTGTCCTGATCGGGATATGCACTGGGACCGGCCGCTGGATGATGATGCCGGTGACGCGCGGATCGGCATTCAGGCCGTGGATGGCCGCTTCCAACTCGCCTGCCGTGATGGTGGCGGGAAAGCGCCGCTCCTCGAAATCGATGCCGGCGAGCTCAGCCTTGGCGCGCTGGTTGCGCACATAAACGTCCACCGCATCGGTGTCGCCGACGGTGATCGAGATCAGCTTGGGCGGAAAACCCTCGGCTTTGGCGATCGCTGCGTCCTCGCGAACGGCGGCGATGATGCGCTGGGCTACCGGGCCGCCCTTGAGATAACGGCTGTCTTGGGACAGGGGCATGGGTGAACTCTTTTGTGGAACTTGCCACCGAGATAGCAAAAGAATGCGGCAAAGGGCAGCATGAAAGCGAACCGCTATGCCCGTTGCGCGACGCGTGGGCGACCTTCTGCCCTCGATTTCTGCTCAAAAACGGAAAGGGCAGCGCGGTTTCCCGTGCTGCCCTTCCTGACCGGCCGCATCCCCATACGGCCCGTCCCCCGTTGTCCTTAGACTGGCCTCGAAAGCGGACTGCTTTGCCGGCCAAGTGATTCGCAAGACTATTATATCACCTCGACCGTGGTTCCGACATTGACCCGTTCATAGAGGTCGACGACGTCTTCATTGCGCATGCGGATGCAGCCTGAGGACACCGCGCCGCCGATCGTCCACGGCTGGTTGGTGCCGTGGATGCGGTATTCGGTCGTGCCGAGGTAGAGCGCGCGGGCACCAAGCGGGTTCTCCATGCCGCCGGCAAGATAGGTCGGCAAATAGCGGCCCTTGGCGGCTTCGCGCTTGATCATCTGCGCCGGCGGGCGCCAGTCCGGCCACTCGCGCTTGTTGGTGATCTTGTGCGTACCCGACCATTCGAAGCCTGGCTTGCCGGTGCCGACGCCATAGCGCCTCGCCTTGCCGTTCTTTTCGACCAGGAAGAGGAAATTCTGCGTGGTGTCGATGACGATCGTGCCCGGCTTCTGGCCTCCGTCATAGTCGACCTCCTGCGGCAGGTAGATCGGGTTGATCTGAGGACGCGCGACCATGCGCTTGGCCGGCGGCTGCACCGCCGCCGTCTGCACCCGATCGGGCTGTGCCGGGCGCAGGCGCCGCTGCTGCTGCTGCACCACCTGACGGTTCTGGCGCACGATGCCGGGCGCATGGCCAAGCTGCAGCACCCAGGGTGCGGAAAGGTCGGGGCTCACCATCACCGGCGGCCTGTCGGCATAGCGGTCGCCGGCGGTTGAGGGTGTGACGCCGGCGGCAAACACAGCCACGGCGCCGAGCACGGGGAACAGAACTGTCTTCATCGTAACGCACCTTGATCGTCTGATACAAAATGGGTGGAAACGTCCTCCCGGTTCGGCGATCATTGGCGCGCAAGCAGCAACCGAAACATGAATCGGAATGCGTAAAATGCAGAACTGTCGGTAAACCTTTTGCTGTGGTTACCGCCGGGTTCAGGAATCTGGTAAAGCCGCGGTAAATGCCGCGCAAAGCGCGTTAACGAACGGATTTTGGCTTATGGACAAGGAAAAAACCGGCCTGCTCGCCGGTCCCGACGGTGTCGCGCGCTGCTTCTGGCACGGCAATCTGCCCGACTATCTGCACTACCACGATCATGAATGGGGCCGGCCTGTGGCCGAGGACCGCAGGCTGTTCGAAAAGATCTGCCTGGAAGGCTTTCAGTCGGGCCTGTCGTGGCTGACCATTCTGCGCAAGCGGGAGAATTTTCGCGAAGCCTTCGCCAATTTCGAATTCGACAAGGTCGCCGCCTTCACCGACAAGGATGTCGAGCGCCTGCTCGGCAATGCCGGCATCATCCGCCATCGCGGCAAGATCGTCTCGACCATCAACAACGCCAAGCGCGCCCGCGAAATGGCTGACGAATTCGGCTCACTGGCCGCCTGGTTCTGGAAGTTCGAACCCGGTAAGGACGAGCGGCCGCAAATCGTCGATCTCGCCCATCTGCGCGCCAACCCGACCACGGCCGTCTCGGTGCAGATTTCGAAGGAGCTGAAGAAGCGCGGCTGGAGCTTTGTCGGCCCGACCACGGTCTACGCCTTCATGCAGGCCATGGGCCTGGTCAACGATCACCTCGAGGGCTGCGTCTGCCGCAAAGAGGTCGAGAAGCAGCGAAAGGCTTTTAGGCGGCCGAAATAGGCTCAGGTGCCGTTGGCGCTGGCCAGCACCAGGCCGGCGACGATCGCCACCACCGTGGCCACGGTCGGATAGATCACCAGCAGGCCGGTCATCAACGCGTCGCGCATGGATGGGCCCTTGGCGGTTTCGGCGGGTACTTCGAACGGGCCGGCAGCCTGGCTGACCATTTTCGGAGCATGGATGTCGGCCGGGCGCAGGCGTGCGGGCAATTCGGCATCGCTGTCGATGGCGTGGCACCTTGCTGTGCTGGTCATGGCCGCGAACCCCTCATTTCCCGCGTTTATCTCTTGCGATTGTGTCGGCACGATGCCGCACCCATGGCGGGATTGTTTCATTTTCGCTGCGTTTTGTTTCAGCGAGGTTCGAGCGTGGTGCTGGGTGCCGACCCTTGCCGCTCCCGGCTGCATCAGTTAGGAAACGCGCGCTGCCGAATAGGAAATTTCCTATCACGCAACGCCACGAAACACCGGATGCTCACTCATGGCCGACAAATCGGAAAAGACGAAAGCGCGACTGCCGCGCGGTTTTGCCGACCGCAGCGCCGAGGACATCCGCGCCGTCGAGAAGATGATGGCGACGATCCGCTCGGTCTATGAGCTTTACGGTTTCGAACCGGCCGACCAGCCGCTGATCGAATACACCGACGCGCTGGGAAAATTCCTGCCCGACCAGGACCGGCCGAACGAAGGCGTGTTCTCCTTCCAGGATGACGACGACCAGTGGCTGTCGCTGCGCTACGATCTGACCGCGCCGACGGCCCGTTTCGTCGCCGAGAATTACGAGCGCCTGCCCAAGCCTTACCGCAGCTATCGCTCCGGCTGGGTGTTCCGCAACGAGAAGCCAGGCCCCGGCCGCTTCCGCCAGTTCATGCAGTTCGACGCCGACACGATCGGGACGCCGGGCGTGGCCGCCGACGCCGAGATGGCCATGATGATGGCCGACGTCATGGAAGCGCTGGGCATCAAGCGCGGCGATTACGTCATCCGCGTCAACAACCGCAAGGTGCTGGACGGCGTGCTGGAGGCGATCGGCCTCGGCGGCGAGGAGAATGCCGGCCGCCGGCTGACTGTGCTGCGCGCGATCGACAAGCTGGACAAGCTCGGGCCGGAAGGCGTTAAGCTTTTGCTTGGCCCGGGCCGCTGGGATGGCGGCAAGGAGGGCGAGGGCGACTTCGCCAAGGGCGCCGGGTTGAACAACGGGCAAGCCGAGGCGGTTCTTCTCGCGACCGCGAGGACCATACAGGCCGGCCAGGATTCCATGGTCAGTTCGAACGCCATCTACCAGGAAGGCGTCGGCGAACTGGCCACGATTGAAGCGCTGGTCAGGGCGGCAGGATATGGCGAGGACCGTATCGCCATGGACCGCTCGGTCGTGCGCGGCCTCGAATACTACACCGGTCCCGTCTTCGAGGCCGAGCTTCTGGCCGAAATCCCCAACGAAGACGGCCAGATCGTGCGTTTCGGTTCGGTCGGCGGCGGCGGCCGCTATGATGGCCTGGTCTCGCGCTTTCGTGGCGAGCCGGTGCCGGCGACCGGCTTTTCCATCGGCGTCTCCAGGCTGATGACGGCGCTGAAGAACCTCGGCAAGCTCGATGCCTCGGACGTGATCGCGCCGGTCGTCGTGCTGGTGATGGACAAGGATACCGACAGCCTCGGCCGCTACCAGAGGATGGTGAGCGAGCTGCGCGCCGCCGGCATCCGTTCCGAAATGTATCTCGGCGGCGCCGGCATGAAGGCGCAGCTCAAATATGCCGACCGGCGCGGCTGCCCGGTCGCCATCATCCAGGGCGGCGATGAGCGCGCCAAGGGTGAACTCCAGATCAAGGATTTGATCGAAGGCGCGCGCATGTCGGCCGAGATCACCGACAACGCCGAATGGCGCGCCGCCCGCCCGGCGCAGGTGACGGTGGCGGAGGGCGAACTGGTCGCCGAGGTGAGGAAGATTTTGGCGGCGCAGGCCGAGGAGAGGGCGCGTGGCAAGTAGAGGCCGCGTTCTACGGCGCCCCCCTCTGTCCTGCCGGATATCTCCCCCTCTAGGGGGGAGATTGGCAGCTTGGCCGAAGGCATTCTCCTTGCAACCTTTGAGATTGGCGAAAGCCGAGCCGACATCTGATCTCCCCACTAGAGGGGGAGATGCCCGGCAGGGCAGAGGGGGGCGCCGTGGAACGCCGGCCTTCGCCCGGATCGCTGGCTCCTCTGGTTTGGAACCAGAGGGTCGTGTAGAACTGAGGTCAGCAAATTGACCTCCCGCACCCCCGCCATCTCCACCGACATCACCAACCTCTTCGCCATCCGCAACACGCACGCCGTCGAAGTCGCCATATTGCAGCCGGCGGACCCGTTCCTCGACATGGCCGGCGAGGATCTGCGCCGCCGGATTTTCCTCACCGAAAGCGAAACCGGGCAGACGCTGTGCCTGCGGCCGGAATTCACCATTCCGGTCTGCCTTGATCACATAAGTTCGCAGGCCGGCACGCCGCGCCGTTATTCCTATCTGGGCGAGGTGTTTCGCCAGCGCCGCGAAGGCGGCAACGAGTTCTTCCAGGCCGGCATAGAGGATCTCGGTGACCGCGATACCGCTGGAGCCGATGCCCGCTCGGTGGCCGACGCGCATGCGCTGCTGTCGTTGGTGCTGCCCGGCCAGGCATTGGCGATCACGCTCGGCGACCAGACCATTTTCGAGGCGGTTCTAGCTGC
>NZ_RZQL01000470.1 GCF_003997935.1 Mesorhizobium sp. M7A.F.Ca.US.006.01.1.1 | reverse complement strand
CTCTGCGAACACGTTTCAGGCGTTCACGGCTCCCACCTCGCCGGCTTCGCGCAGGAAAAGATCAACCTGCCGGCCCGCCTGCTGGTCCCTGCCCCGCCCGGCGTGACCGACATCGGCGCAGCGGTGGCGCCCGTCACCTTCGGCACGGTCGAGCACATGCTGTTCGACAACGCCAGGCTGCAGCCCGGCGAAACCATCCTCATCCATGCTGGCGGATCCGGCATCGGTTCGGCAGCCATCCAGCTGGCCAAGCGGATGGGCTGCACGATCATCACCACGGTCGGCTCCAACGACAAGATCGACAAGGCCAAGGCGCTCGGCGCCGACCATGTCATCAACTACCGCGACGACCGTTTCGAGGGTGTCGTGCGCAAGCTGACCAAGAAGAAGGGCGTCGATGTCGTCTTCGAACATGTCGGCGCCGACACCTTCGCCGCCTCGATGCTGTGCCTGAAGCGTGGCGGCCGCCTGGTGACCTGCGGTTCGACCTCCGGCGTGTCGACGCAGATCAATTTGATGCAGCTGTTCCAGCAGCAATTGAAACTGCTTGGCTCCTTTGGCTGCCGCATGGAAAACATGGCTAACGCCATGCAGAAAATGGCGGCGGGACAGGTCGCACCCGTCATCGACACCGAAGTCGGCTTCGACGGTATCGACGCCGCGCTGAAGCGCATGGAAGGCCGCGACGTTTTCGGCAAGATCATCCTGCGCGTCGGCTAGAGCCTTGACCTCTGTGTTCAAGAAGTTCCGCCGGGACCTCAAATTTCGTTACGGCAGGCAACTGCGCCAGCTCAATTACTGGCTGGTGGCGCGGGCGGCGATGATGATCATCTCGGTCCTGCGCCTGCTGCCGGCCGACAGTGCGCTGAATTTCGCCGACCGCGTCGCACGCATGGTCGGCCCTCGGGTAGGGCGCCATCAGGTTGCCGTCGACAATCTGCGCAAGGCCTATCCGGAAAAGGGCGAAGCCGAGATCCAGGCGATCGCCTCCGACATGTGGGGCAACATGGCCCGTCTTGCCGCGGAATACATCTTTCTCGATGCCCTCTTCGACTATGACCCCACAGCCAGCAAGCCCGGCCGCGTCGAGGTCAAGGGAGCTGACCACTTCGTCGAAATCGCTGGCGAAGAGAAGCCGCATATCGTCTTTACCGGCCATCTCGGCAATTTCGAATTGCTGCCGGTGGCGGCGGCGACCTTCGGAATGAACATCACGGCGCTGTTTCGGCCGCCCAACAATCCCTACCTTGCCGACTACATCCTCTCGACGCGCCGCTCGACCATGGGCTCGTTGCTGCCATCCATGGCGGGCGCCTCATTCGCCCTGGCCGGAGTCCTGGAGAACGGCGGCAACATCGGCATCCTTGTCGACCAGAAATTCACCAATGGACTGGAGACGACATTCTTCGGCCGTCCCTGCCAGAGCAATCGCGTGCTGGCCACCCTTGCCCGCCACTACGACTGCGACGTCTATCCGGCGCGCTGCGTCAGGCTGTCAGGCAACCGCTTCCGGCTCGAAATCGAGGACAAGCTGACATTGCCGCGCACCGCTGACGGCAGCGTCGATGTCCACGCCACCACCCAGCGTCTCAACGACGTCGTTGAACGCTGGGTGCGAGAAGATCCCGGCCAGTGGATGTGGTTCCACAAAAGGTGGGAGATCAGCGGCGG
>NZ_RZQL01000469.1 GCF_003997935.1 Mesorhizobium sp. M7A.F.Ca.US.006.01.1.1 | reverse complement strand
GGATTGCGGACGAGCCGACGCAGGCTCTGCGTCGACAGGTGACACGGCGCAATCAGATTGTCCGACAGAGATCTCGATTGAAGAGCGTCATCCAGTCGATCCTTCATAGCCACCTGATCCGTCCTGCCCGCATGCTGACCTGTGCGGCGCCAAGGGTCGGACCTGGTTAATCGAGCAGGTCGTACCGCAGGACGAGCGCCTCGCGATCGATGGGCATCTGCGCGAGTTCGACCGATTGGGCGAAGACCTCCAGGTCATCGAACGCGATCTTGTCCGCTCGGCTCTCGAGGATGAAGGCGTGAAGCGGCTGATGACCATTCCCGGCGTCGACATCACCGTCGCGCTGGCGATGAAGGGCGGCGATCGGCGACGTGTCGCGCTTCGACGATCCGCAGAAGCTCGTGACCTATCTCGGGTTGAACCCAAGCGTCCAGCAGTCCGGCCAGGTCCGGCCTACCATGGGCGGATCACCAAGCAGGGCCGTGGTCATGCGCGCGGCATGCTCGTCGAGGCGGCCTGGGCGGCCGCTCGTGCTCCCGGACCGTTGCGAGCCTTCTCCCTGCGGCGTGCGAGCCCGGCGCGGACAGCATGTCGCGGCCGTGGCAACCGCACGCAAACTCTCTGTCGTGATCTGTCATCTGTTGAGAAGGGCGAGAGTTACGCGTGGGCTCGACCCTCCCTGCATGCCAAGAAGCTTGCGCGATGTGGAACTCAAGGCCGGGAGCAAGGCTGTGCGCGGCCAAAAGGGAGCGCACGCCTACAACATAAAGAGCCACCGGGAAGAAGAGCGCCGCTGGGTGGAGCAGGCCGAGGGCGCCTATGCACGCCTCGTCGCCGGTTGGAACCCACGAGGTCCGAAGAGGGTAGGCACGGATGCCGCAAACGAGGCGCGACGATAGAAGCTGCGCGGCAGGGCTCTCATCTCGGACCCTGCTCTTCGCCACGCGGTCGTCCGTGCGCGACAGGAGAATAGCGCAGATTTATCAAAAAGGCTCTTGTCGATCACATCAGTGGTCTTGGGCGCTGTACGGCCGGGTGAAGACTTTGCAGGTGGCCCGGAAAGCGTTTGACCTGCAGCGAAGCAATTGTCGTCATTACGCGCTCGACCCGGGCGCCCAGCTTGGCATAAGGGCTACGTGGCCTCAGGAAGCGTCGTCGCCAATGCAGACCATGGACGAATTCCCAGCCGATGCCGAGATGCCGGTCGACCGTGCCTGTCGCCGTCCGGTGATGCGATGCCCCCGAGCGGATGAGTTCGCCCCGGATGCTCCCGGTCACGACGCACGGGTTCGGGTTCCAAGGCGCTCAGTTTTGTTCGCGCCCAATCGGTGTAGGACGCGGCAGAAATACGAGCGTGACGAAATCGGAAAGAATGATCCTGAAGCGGCGATTCGGTAGAGCCGGGTCAAACTATCCGACGAAATAAACGATCACTGGATGGGCGGGGGAGCGTCGCAAACTGGAGGGCAAGAGCTCCCGGACGCAGCGTTAAGTTTGAATACCTCCGCGGACATGGTCGCGAGCTTATCGCGCAAATAAATCGAGCAGCCGAGCGCCGGCCGCACTCATGACCGGCTGGGCTCGGTTAATCCTGCATGCCGCGCCCATGAGGTTACTTGTCCGGAGTGCGTCGAGCACAACGAGGAGATGTAGTTCACGATCTTTGAAAAGCGTGGTCAACCAT
>NZ_RZQL01000468.1 GCF_003997935.1 Mesorhizobium sp. M7A.F.Ca.US.006.01.1.1 | reverse complement strand
CTGCCGAAGGGTCTGTTCCTCGAAACGTCGCCCGACCTCAATCTGCTGCTGACGCCGGCGATCGTGCGCCGCGAACGCGCCGAGCCGCTCGACCCGGCCCGCTTCATCTATCTCGAAGGCTGCGTGCGTTCGGAAGGGCCATTCGAGGTGCCGGTGTTTCCGCGCAATGGCGGGCCGCTGGTCTATGTCAGCTTCGGCAGCCTGGGCGCCATGGATGTCGGCCTGATCGAGCGGATGCTGGCGGTGTTCGACAGGCTGCCGGCGCGCTTCATCGTCAATGCCGGCGGCCTGCGTGATGCCTACCGTGCTGTGCCCGACAATGTCTATCTCGACGCCTGGTTTCCGCAGCCCTCGGTGGTGGCGAAGTCGGACCTGTTCATCCATCACGGCGGCAACAACAGCTTTTGCGAGGCGCTGCGCTTCGGCGTGCCGTCGCTGATCATGCCCTATTGCTGGGACGGGCACGACAATGCCCGCCGCGCCGGAGAGACCGGCGTCGGTGATCATATCGGCCGTGATGCCTGGACCGAAGGAGTGTTGGAGAAAGCCATTCTCGGCCTGCTGGCCGACGATGCCATGCGCGCCCGCCTGAAGGACAATGCAGCCCAAATGGCGCTGAAACCTGGAACGGGTGTGGCCGCGCAAGCCATACTCTCTCTGATACGGACATGAACGAAATGCCTGACAACAACACGAATATCTCGCTTTCCGGCGGCAATGATCCCAAGGCCTGGCTGGCCCGGCACGGCATAAACGAGGTCGAATGCCTGGTGCCCGACATGAACGGCGTGCTGCGCGGCAAAGCGCTGCCTACGGCCAAATTCCTCCAGGCGCTTGAAGACCGCGCGCTCTATCTGCCGAGCAGCGCTTTCCTGGTCAGCATCGACGGCCGCTACTCCGGCTCGATCGACGAGGGTTTTGCCTATTCGGATCCGGACATGCGCATGGTGCCCGACGTCTCGACGCTCTGCCTGGCGCCCGGCGCCAGCGCCGGCAAGGCCTATGTCTTCGCCGATGCGTTCCATATGGACGGCCAGCCCTGGATGGCCTCGCCGCGGCATGTGCTCAGGGCCGTGCTCGACCTCTACGCCAAGCGCGGCTGGCGGGCGGTGGTGGCGCCGGAGCTCGAATTCTATCTGACCGCGCCCAATCCCGATCCCGACCGTCCGCTGACCGCCCCGGTCGGCGCCAATAGCCGGGCCGAGACCGTGCAGCATCCCTATGACATGGCCGCGCTCGAGGAGTTCGAGCCGGTGATCCGGCGCGTCTATGACTATGCGGCGGCGGCCGGCCTGCCGCTCGACACGCTGATCCACGAATCGGGTACGGCGCAGCTTGAAATCAATTTCCGGCATGGCGATGCGCTGCCGCTGGCCGACAAGGTGCTGCTGTTCAAGCGGCTGACGCGCCAGGCCGCGCAGCAAAGCGGCATGCACGCCACCTTCATGGCCAAGCCGATCGCCGCACAGGCGGGAAGCTCGATGCATCTGCACATGTCGGTCATCGACGAGGCTGGCAGGACGCTGTTTGCCGGCAGCGACGATGCCGACACCGCAATGTTCGGCCATTTCATCGGCGGCCTGCAGAAATATGTCCCGGAAATCATGCCGCTGTTTGCGCCCAATGTGAATTCGTACCGTCGCATCAGGCCGAACCACAGCGCGCCGGCCAACATCGAATGGTCGCATGAC
>NZ_RZQL01000467.1 GCF_003997935.1 Mesorhizobium sp. M7A.F.Ca.US.006.01.1.1 | reverse complement strand
CGCTGGAGAAGGCTCTGGCCTGGATTCAGGACGACGAGCTGGTCGAGGTGACGCCGAAGACGATCCGTCTGCGCAAGCTCTATCTCGATCCGAACGAGCGCAAGCGCTTCGAGAAGTCGTCCAAGGTGGTCGGCGCGGCGTAAGCCTTCTATTTTTCCAACAATCGAGAGGGGCGGAGCAACCAGTGCTCCGCCCCTTTCTCGTTCATCCGCCGGCAGCCGCGATGATGGCCTGCCGATCGGCCTCGCCGGCCAGATCGATGCGGATGGTGATTCCCGCGCGGGCCGGCTTGCGCAGCGCCTTTGCTCCGTCCGGGTCAACGATGAGCAGCCGCTTCTCCTCCAGCGCCTGAAGCCGTGATCGCGAGATGCCGAGTTCGCCGGCGAGCAGCCGGTCGAGTCGCAGCGATGTCGGCATTTCGAGCCCAAGCTGGAGTTCCAGAGCGGTCGCGGCTTCCCTTGTCTCGAAGAGCCTGCGCTTGTGAACGCTGACGTCGGGGAATTCCTCGACGCGCCCGATCCGGTTGCGCAACGCGATTACATCGAAAGCATGACGGTGAGCGAGTGCAGGATCGTTGCTTTCGAGCGCCGCCAGCAGCGTCGGATCGATGTCGCGGCGGTTGCAGTGCTCGAAAATGCCGAAATTCCAGGAATTGTCGCAGTCGATGCAGCGATAGATCAGCCACACGTCGATGCGCTTGCCATTGGCGTTGACGCGGAATTTCCCGCTGCTGCAATAGGCTTTCACGGTGCCGCAGCGGTTGCAGTTGATGAGCGGTCGAGGTGCGGTCTTGGGCGCGATTGCCCAGTGGATGTGCAAGGAGCCGGACATGCGGAAAAGCCTTCCCGTCGGGAAGTTCATCAGGCCGGCGATGTCGAGATGCCCATGCGGGCGCGGCGTGGCGGTCGCTATGATCGGAAATCAGATGTCACGGGCGGCAGCGCGCGACAACGGTTCAGCAGTGCCAAACCGGTCTCGAACCGCCGCCCAGAAGAACACAAGAACATGAAAACAGACACCGCTGGTGCGGCGTCATGCAGTGTGTCGGGGGAGTTGACGAGACCGGCGGTTACGTAGGCAAAGTGAAGCTCAAAAATTGTTTCGCGGCGGCCTTTCTAGCCGCGAGATGCCAGACGGGCAAGGGATCTCGCAAGCCAAGCCTTGGTACGTCAGCGCAAGGCCGGTATGGGGTTGCCTTTGCCAGAGCCGCAGCTGTCGGGTATTTGTGGTTGATCGAGCCCCAACCAGAGATCCCGGCCATGCACCCCACCTCGCTCCTGATCTTCGCCGCCGCTTTGTTCGTTGCCGCTGGCTCTCCCGGTCCGTCGATCGCGGCGCTCGTTGCACGCGTCATCTCGAAAGGGTTTCGCGACGTGTTCCCGT
This sequence comes from Mesorhizobium sp. M7A.F.Ca.US.006.01.1.1, assembly GCF_003997935.1. Taxonomy (GTDB): domain Bacteria; phylum Pseudomonadota; class Alphaproteobacteria; order Rhizobiales; family Rhizobiaceae; genus Mesorhizobium. The sequence goes on along the minus strand of NZ_RZQL01000467.1, from coordinate 316 downwards.
TCCTGCTCGCCATGTGGATCGGCGAGGGCATCTGGCTGTCGCTGGCGGTGTTCGGCCTGGCTATCGTGGCGCAGACGTTCCATTTGGCCTTCGTCGTGGTGAAATGGGTCGGCGTTGCCTATCTCGCTTACCTCGCCTGGAAGATGTGGACCGCCCCTGTCGATGCGAAAGAGGGCGAGATGCCGCGCGAGGATTCACCGGCAAAGCTGTTCTTTGCCGGCATGGCGGTGACGCTCGGCAACCCCAAGATCATGATGTTCTATCTGGCGCTGCTGCCGACCATCATCGACCTCGCGTCGGTCAGCATCGTCGGCTG
>NZ_RZQL01000466.1 GCF_003997935.1 Mesorhizobium sp. M7A.F.Ca.US.006.01.1.1 | reverse complement strand
CGTCGCAGATCTTGACGTATTCGGCCGGTTCGGGCTCGGCGACGACGACCGCGTCTGCGGCGCGCGCGCCGGTGACCGCGGCCAAAGCCGCAGCGGAGCCGAGAAGAAGGCTCTTGATGTTCATTTTTTGATCTCCACTCAAAAGATTAAAAACGGGCCAGGGTCTTTGCTGAAATACAGCATCCCTCCCCATTCCCCACGATCGAGAAAACCATGCGCTTCGCGCCGCTCCCTCGCATATTGACGCTACCGATCAAGTGTAATTATTCAATATATCATAGACGCTGCGCGGTATTATCTACAGTAGTAGTTGCGCTTATGTCACTAATTTGCAATTATATATGGTAATAATGGTACAAACTATACAAACAGGACGATCTGTACAATTGAAAATAGGCCGCGAGATACGTAACTCATTACGGAGGGTGCGCGCATGTCTACGCGATCTGGCATCGTGACCAGCCGATCACCGGTGATTGATTTGCAGTTGGTTTTGTTAGGTGGCCGTTATGTCGAGGCAAAATCGTGCGCGGCCAGAACGACTTCTTCGGTCAGGTCTTGCCGGAGCATTTCTATGGGAACGCGACCATCGAGGTGGGGCGAAGGGCGGATCAGCCAGAACCAGGCCAGTCTTGGACTGGTGATCGAGGCGAGCACCTGTCGAATTCCCGGCGCGGGCCTCCCATCGATGAATTGAGCCAACGGGAACACATGCTTACGGGCGCCTTTCCGCAGTGCGACGACGTCGTTGTGCCGTTGCCACCAATGCAATGTCGATCGCGGTATGCCGAAGTGCTGTTCCAGATATGTGGGCCCGGCGGCCTGACCCGCCCAGTCCTGAAGGCGCGTGGATTCGAGATCGTGGAGCGGACCTTGCGTTTCCGGGGCTGCGGCTCTATGCGCGCCCTCGGTTCGCGCCATGAGGGAAGACGCCTCACAGATGCCGGGGTTGAAACGCAGCGCTGCCTCGGTCGCGAGCCTGTGAACAAATCCGGACGCCAGAACGGTCAAGTCGTCATGAATAGCTTGTTGGCGAGCTGGCGAAGGCACATCGGCAGGGGCGATGTTGCCAGTTTCCATGCGCGACTCGATTGAGCTGAATTCCTTTACCACCTCATCGTACTGAGCCAGAACGCGTAGGACTTCTTTCGCAACCAAGCTTGAAAGCTCGTCCAGGCCGGAATCATTTCCAATTTCAGATGATTTAGGCATGTGGCCCCTCTGCGGCACGAGCGTCTAAACCCCGAAAACCTCGCGCATCAAAACATCCCATCTATCGAGCCGGCTCAGCGAGAAGCGCTGCCTCGACAGTTCTTCCGACGGAGGCCTCCTTGATCATCTCGGGATTGAGCGCCGAGGTTGGTTCATCGAACAGCATGATCCGTGGGTTCATGCACAGGGAGCGTGCGATGGCGACACGTTGTTGCTGCCCTCCGGACAGCTGGCCTGGATACGTGTTCGCCTGCTCGGGAATCTTGACGCGCCTGAGAAAATGCATGGCGACTTCCGCCGCCTGCGTTTTCGACATTTTCCGGAGCCAGATCGGCGCTAGCGTGCAATTCTCAAGAACAGTCAGGTGCGGAAAAAGATTGAAGTGTTGAAACACCATCCCGACTTCCCGGCGCACCTCATGGATCTTTTTGAGGTCGCTAGCGAGTTCCTTGTCGTCGACGATGATTGTACCCTCCTGATGCTCCTCCAGTCGATTGACGCATCGGATCATCGTCGACTTGCCAGAAC
>NZ_RZQL01000465.1 GCF_003997935.1 Mesorhizobium sp. M7A.F.Ca.US.006.01.1.1 | reverse complement strand
GTTTATGCCGGCGGAGATTCCCTTCGACGCAAAGTGCGCCACCAGCGCGCCACTGCCAAGATTGCCGGCTGCACCAGGCGCGTAGGGACAGCCGCCGAGGCCGCCGGCTGCGGAATCGAAGATCCTTAGCCCGAGATCAAAGGCGGCATCGACATTGGCCAGCGCCATGCCGCTGGTGTCGTGGAAATGGCCTGCGAGCTGCGCGGCCGGCGCCTCATTGAGCGCGGCCAGGACCATGGCACGCACGCGTTCGGGCGTTGCCTTGCCGATCGTGTCGGCAACCGCGATTTCCGCACAACCAATATCGCGCAAGCGCGCGACGATTTTGGCGGCTGCGCCGGGATCGATTGGGCCTTCATATGGACAGTCAACGGCACACGAGACATAGCCACGCACCGGAAGAGCGTACTCGGCGGCGAGCGCAATCACCGGTAGGAAACGGGCCAATCCCTCCTCGATGGTGCAATTGGTGTTTCGCTTTGAAAAAGTCTCCGACGCGCTGGTGAAGACGGCAAGCTCCTGGGCGCCCGCCGCGATCGCCGCTCGGGCGCCTTGCCCGTTGGGCACCAGGGCGGAAAGCGTGGGGCCGGCACGACGCACCGCAGCGCGCATGACGGCGTCATGATCGGCCATCTGAGGCACCCATTTCGGCGACACGAAGGATGTCGCCTCGATGCGCGCGAAACCGCAATCGGAAAGCATCTGGATCAGACGCAGCTTCTGCTGCGTCGAGACAAGCCGCTTCTCGTTCTGCAGCCCGTCACGCGGGCCGACCTCGACGATCGTGACCTGCCGGTCCTCGCCGGAAGGTTCAGTGGACGGCCGCATACATGATCTTTTCTTCGGACGCCTCGTCGATGGTCATTTCCTCGACGATGCGCCCCTGGCGCGCGACCAGGATGCGGTCCGACAGATTGAGGATTTCTGGCAGGTAGGACGAGATCACCACCACGGCCGCGCCGGCATCGGCGAGCTTCTCTATCATCAGATGAATCTCGGCGATCGCTCCGACGTCGACGCCGCGGGTCGGCTCATCGAAGATGATCAGCGACGGCTCCTGGATCAGCGATTTGGCAATCACCACCTTCTGCTGATTGCCGCCGGACAGTTCCACCACCCTGGCGTTGGAGCCGATCGAGCGGACCTTCATGGTCTCGATCCATTCGGCCGATTGCCGCCTGGCTTCGCCCATGCCGATCATGGTGACCGGATTGGCTCCTTTCGCCAGCTTGCCCAGGAACACATTCTGGACAATGCCCATCGTGTCGAACAAGCCGTCGAGCTTGCGGTCCTCGGTGATGTAGGCGACGCCGCGTCGCACCGCCTGGCGCGGCACGCGGAAGCGCACCGTCTCGCCGCGCAGCGTTATGCGCCCGCCATGGAAGAAGTCGCGCTTCAGCACACCGGCGGCGATCTTCATCATCTCAGTCCGGCCGGCGCCAACCAGCCCGAAGAGGCCAGTGACCTGGCCCGAAAACACCGAGAGCGTCGCACTGCGGACGGCCTTGCCCATCGAGACGTTCTCAAGCGCCAGCACCTTGTCGCCCGGACGGCGCGCGACACGCTTCGCGGTGGCATTGCCATAGAGCGCATCGGTCAATTGCCGGCCGACCATGGCCTGGACGATCTTTTCGCGGGTGAAATTGCGGGCATCGTCGGTGACGATCAGCGCACCGTCGCGCAGCACGCTGATGCGGTCGGCGACCGACAGCGCCTCTTCCAGCGCATGCGAAATGAAGATGCTG
>NZ_RZQL01000464.1 GCF_003997935.1 Mesorhizobium sp. M7A.F.Ca.US.006.01.1.1 | reverse complement strand
GGTCAGGCACGACACGCTATCGCGCGGCTGGTCGATGCGCTTCCAGTCGCCCGGTTGTCCGATATGAAGACCGTCACCCTCGACGCCGACAGCGAGGCGACCATCCGGCGCGGACGCGACAAAGGTCACCGATGCCGAAAAATCCGCGATTTCAACCGATGTCGCGCTGGCACCGTTCAGATCAATCCGGAACAGTTTGCCGCCAGCGCTGCACAGCAGCCCTGCCGGCGACGCAACGAGGTTGTCGATCGCGGCAAGCGACATTAGCCGTTCCGCCTCTTCCAGCCGGTTGTCAGGCTTGAAGACGCCGTCCATCGCGGGAACGCTGATGCCAGCTTCGCCAGCCGAAAACAGACTGCGGACAAATCCAGCGAGGCCAGCCATCAGTGCTTCCCCCAATAGTCGCCATGCGATGTCCAGTGCGGATCAGCGCCCTCGATGCGGACGCGACCGATGCGGTTGTTGGACACGCCGCCCAGATAGAGCCAGCCCTTGTGTTCGCAGGTCGAGGTGATCGAGGGATGGTTCTCGCCGAGCTTGTCCCAGAGCGCATCGATGATCTCGCCGGTCGCCGATACGCGCAGCACGCAGCCGCGGTTGATATTGGGAAACATCCATTCATCGGCGGCGATGCGCTTGGCCATGCGGCGGCGGAAGGCCGGCTTACGCATCGCCAGATCGAAGGTCTTGGTGCGCATGCCGAGCAACGCGATCCAGTAGGTGCCGTCCGAGCCGCGGTTGAGGTTGTCGGGGTAGCCCGGAAGGTTGTCGAGGAAAATCTCGCGCTTGCCCTGGTTCGGCCCGTCGAACCAATAACGGCTGATGCGGCAGGCCCAGGTCTCGGCGAAGAGCAGCGACTGGCCGTCGCGGCAGATGGTGACACCGTTGGGGAAGATCAGGCCGCGCAGGATCGTGCGCGTGGAGCCGGTCTTCGGGTCGAAGCAAATCAGGCGGCCATTGCCCCTGCCCTCGAGCGCATCGACCGCCCATTCCGACATCTCATAGCGGATCGTCGCCTCGCTGAAGAAGATGCGCCCGTCCGGCGCGATATCGAGATCGTCGGGCAGCCTGAGCCGCGAATCGTCGATCACCGACAACAGGCCGCGGTTGGTTTCGTCGGTAACTTTGGCAACCTTTCCATCGGGTGCGACGCGATAGACCCCCATGCCGCCGACGCAGGTCAGAAGATCGCCGTTCGGCGCGAAGGCTAGACCCAAGGGATGACCGCCGATGCGGGCGAAAACCTCGCTGCGCGCATAGTCAGGCGCCAGGAAGCGCACGATCGTGCCATGCCGTGTTCCCGTGTAAAGATTGTCGTTGCTGTCGAGCACCACATCTTCCGGCCCTTCGACCTCGCCGAGCCCGATCAGCTGCGTGGCGCCAAGCTTGTCGTTGACGGCAAGTACGCCATCTCCAATTGAGCCAGCCTGTTCGGGGAGCCTCAGATAGGTCGGCGAAATATAGACCTTGTTCAAGAGCTTGCCGCGGTTCTTTACCCATTTGGCGTCGAACAGCACGGCGGCGATCAGCACCAGGCCAAGGATCAACTGGTTGACCGAGCCCGGCATCGACAGGCGGATGAGGCCGCTGGTCAGGATCAGCACGAGGATGGAGCCGATCACCGCATTGCCGACCGAGCCGCGGCCCCCCCCCAGCGAAACGCCGCCCAGCACGACGGCGGTCAGCACTGAAATTTCCAATCCTATCCCGGTGTCGGCGCCGGTGCTGCCGAGCCGCGCCGAAAACAGGAAGGCGGCCGTTGCCGTCAGCACGCCCGATGCG
>NZ_RZQL01000463.1 GCF_003997935.1 Mesorhizobium sp. M7A.F.Ca.US.006.01.1.1 | reverse complement strand
GTTGTCGGCGGCTATGTCGTGGACACCTATGGCGCGACTGGGCCTTTGACTCTGACTGCTATCCTTGCCGCATCGACCGCCGTCTTGGCGCTGCTGCAGCCTCGCAGCTGAACTTCGCAGCCGCCGACACAATGGCCTCGAATCCTGCCGCCGGCGATGTTGCAGGCGCGATACACAAGTTGAGGTCGGGAACACGTTGCATCTTGCCGCAATCGAAGGCTAAGGACGCTCGGCTTCGGCCATTGGAGGGTGATCGACGATCAAGTCGCACCCTTTTTGAGGAGATGACTGACATGAAGAAGTTTTTGTTTGTTGCCGTCGGCCTGGCGGTGCTTGCCGGTTCGGCTTGCTCGAAGGCGCCTGAGTGCACGGCGGAGATCGCGACCAAGAAGGCGCAGGACATGGCTGCAGCACTTCAGGAGGCGATCACCAAGGACCCGGCCAAGGCGGCTGATCTGACCGCCAAGGTCCAGGCGGTGACAACCAAGTATTCGGGCAGCACGACTTTGGCAGACGCCTGCAAGGCCTATGACGAAGTGACGGCCGCGATCAAGGGCTGACGCCCTGATTCGAGATCAAGGGCTGACGCCCTGATTTGAGATCAAGGCCTAAGCGCCCGATTTGATGGGCTCAAGTGAGAGGGCGGTGACCGTTGGGTCGCCGCCTTTTTCTTTGGATTTTTTCAGTTCGGGGCGATGGAGCCGACTTCGACCGCGTCGACCCGCTTCAGGCTCATGCCGATCACCGGGACCAGTTGGTCGTCGACGCGCACCGCAATGGTCACCGTCATCGAATTGTCGTCGGGAATACGGGCCTGCATGACGCCGCGCAGCTGGTTGCGGTTGATGGTGAAGACCACTTTGCGGGCATCGACGACGTTGCCGCCGATGATGTCGAGGCCGGAACCGGTCGCGCCGCCCATGAAGCTGCCCTTGTAGCCCTCGCGGCCCTTGCGCTCGATCTTGGCCGACATCGGCTGGGTGAACATCCCGACCCGGCAGCCGCCGTCGAGCGACATGCCAATCTTGCCGTCGGGCGTCGAGCCGGTGAAGCTGCAGTTGAACTTGGTGCCTTTGTACTTGCCGGCGACGATTTCGCCGGGACCGATCCACTTGCCTTCGGCGGACTGGAAGAACTGCTTGTCCGGCTCCGCCGCGCAGGCCGCTCCTGCAATGCCGACCACTGCCGCGATCACCGCTGCCAGGGGCAGGACGCTGGATAGTACTACGCTTTTCATCGACGACACCCGGCAACAAAGAGGCTGTTTGGAACCCGTCTGACCATGAACAAGATTGGTTAATGCTTCGTCACCGCGAGGCCGCCGCAGAGCAGTCCGGTAACGATTCCGATGCCCGGACGCTCCAGCCCGGCTCACTTGCCGGAGGGGGTCGTTTCACCGTCTTTCCTGGTTGCGAACGATGTCAGCGCCGAGAGGAAATCGCCAAGTCCGGGACGCTTGGCGGCGCTGAAGGGCAGGGGGCGAGCCGTCTCCATCGCGGCGATGCCGATGCGCGCCGTCATCATGCCGTTGACGACGCCCTCGCCAAGCTTGGCGGAAAGGCGCGCGGCCAGGCCGTGGCCGACGATCTGCTGGACGAAACTGTCGCCGATCGCGATCGAGCCCGTAACCGCCAGATGCGCCAGCACACTGCGTGCCAGGCGGAAGAAACCCAGCGTTCCCGGCCGTCCGCCATAGAGTTCCGACAGGCGGCGAATGAGCCGCCCGGCCTCGAACACGACGTAGGCGACATCGACAAGTGCGCGCGGACTGACCGCCGTCACCAGCGAAACGCGTTTGGCGGCTTCGAGAATCATCACCTTCGCCCTGGCATCGAG
>NZ_RZQL01000462.1 GCF_003997935.1 Mesorhizobium sp. M7A.F.Ca.US.006.01.1.1 | reverse complement strand
CGAGGCTTTGATCCGGGAACGCGGCGGCGACATCCGCACCGGCGCCGATGTCGCTTCGATCGTTCAAAGCAATGGTCGGGCAACCGGCGTGCGGCTGGCCTCGGGCGAAACAATCACCGCCAACAACGGCATGGAGGGCCTTAGTCTCTACAACGCTTCGAAATCCGCTGTGAGGTCGTTCGCACGAACCTGGGCCAACGATTTGCGTGGTCGGAAAATCCGTGTCAATGCGCTCAGCCCTGGCTTCACCCTCACCCCGCTTATGGAAAACGGCCTCCATATGGGTGATGCCGAGATTGAAGCTTTGAAGGAATATACTGCTCGGGAAGTTCCGCTAGGCTACATGGCAGAGCCAGCCGAGATCGCTACCGCAGCCCTGTTCCTGGCGTCACAGGACGCCAAGTATATCAACGGCATCGAACTGACCGCCGATGGGGGCGTGTCGCAAATCTGAAGATTGCAATACCTGGGCGATCCGATGCGGGCCGCCCAGCACGATGTACACGAATCAAGCTCCTGGCTGACCTTTCTGAAAACGCAAAATGATCGCTGAAGGAGAGGTCGGCCATGGGACGCTTTGTGAGACGTGACCGTCGTTAGACTTGTCCGCTGATGGAACTGGCGCGCGGATATCCGATCGCGGCCCAAAAAAATTTGAGACAATCATGGAATATACACGCCTTGGAAATACCGGTCTTGAGGTGTCGCGCCTCTGCCTTGGATGCATGAGCTATGGTGACCCCAGTCGCGGTAACCATGCGTGGACACTGAGTGAAGAGGAAAGTCGTCCGTTGTTTCGCAAAGCGATCGAACTCGGAATTAACTTTTTTGACAATGCGAATGTCTATTCCGGCGGAACGAGCGAAGAGATCCGTGGCCGCGCCGTCAAGGAATTTTCAACCAGAGACAATGTTGTTATCGCCACGAAAGTCCATGGCCGGATGAAGCCTGACCAAACGGTGGCGGGCTATCCAGAAAAGCCATTCTTTCGCAGATTGACGCCAGCCTGAAACGGTTAGGCACCGACTATGTCGATCTCTACCAGATCCACCGGTTCGACTATAATACGCCGATCGAGGAAACGCTGGAGGTTTTGCACGACGTGGTCAAAGCAGGCAAGGCACGCTACATTGGCGCATCTTCCATGTACGCGTGGCAGTTTGCAAAAATGCTGGCTGTGTCACAGGCGAATGGGTGGACACGGTTCGTCTCCATGCAGGATCATGTGAACTTGCTCTACCGGGAGGAGGAGCGGGAAATGCTTCCGCTGTGCAAAGCAGAGGGAATTGGCGTCATTCCTTGGAGCCCGCTTGCCCGCGGTCGGCTGACCCGCGATTGGAATGAGCAAAGCAGTCGCTCCCAAACAGACGAAATCGGCAAAAGTCTTTACACCCGGACCACCGAGGACGCCGACAGGCGAGTGGTGGAGGCCGTGGCAAAGATTGCGCAGGAGAGGAATATTCCCCGAGCGCAGATCGCGCTTGCATGGGTCTTGTCAAAGTCGGAAATCACAGCGCCCATCGTTGGGGCGACGAAATTACAACACTTGGATGATGCTGTGGTGCGCTGGCCCTCAAACTCACTGACCCAGAAATACAGGCCCTTGAAAGCGACTACATTCCCCACGCCGTCGTCGCGTTTTCATGAAGTTTGTTGATGGTCCGGCATCTGCTTTCCCGTATCCCAATTCAGGCCAGACCAAGGGCGCCAAATGCCATCCTATTTCATTGAAAAATTCAAGCTCGATTCGATCCATCGAATGCCAAGAAAAACTGCGGAATTTTTGACAACGCGGTATAATGCCGGACGACAGATTGCTTTTGATTCTCGCGAAAACCTTATCCTGTCTC
>NZ_RZQL01000461.1 GCF_003997935.1 Mesorhizobium sp. M7A.F.Ca.US.006.01.1.1 | reverse complement strand
GAAAATAGACCTCGAGCGGCAAATAAGAACGGCGGGCAATCCCGCCGTTTTTCATAGGAGCCAAATGGCCGCGGTTCAGGGCGTTTTCGGTTTCTGCGCCGTGCCCAGTCCCGCCTTGGGTTTGGCAGGCGCCGGAGCAGAGCTTTTCATCTTCGTCTCGATCCAGCCGGTGTAGTTGGCCAGCCGCGTGTAGATGCCGTAGGCGTCCTTGTGGCCGCAGGCCGCGCTGCCGTCCGCCGGGCCCTCGCCCCAACTGACGACGCCGATTTGGACCGGCCCGCCGGTGCCGGTCATGAACAACGGTCCGCCGCTGTCGCCATTGCAAGCATCGCGCACGCCGCTGGTGGTGCCGGCGCAGATCATGTTGCCGGTCAGCGGGTCGGTCATGTCGGCGGCGATCGCGCTGGCGGCCGCGTCGATGCCTTTTTCCGAATAGCGCATACGGCGTGACAGATCGCCGAGCGCTGCCTTCAGATCATGCGCATAGATGGCCTTGATACCGCTGTTGCAGGCCTGGTTCGGCTGCAGGTCGAGGTCGGCGACCATCAGCGTGGTCGGAAAGGTGCCGTCCTGCATCTTGCCCCAGCCGGTGACCGTCGTCTTGCCGGTCTCGGGCGTTGCGTCACGGGCGACCTTGATGGTCGGCGCATCGGCCGGCTCGGCAAGCCGGAGCAGACCGAGGTCGTTGTCGAGGGTCTGCTCGCTGTAGCCTTCGTTGACGATGACCTCCACCACCTTGTGGCGCTTGCCTTCGCTGAGATCGGTTGCACCGGTCAGCACGGTGACGCTCTCAGGCGAAACCGGCTGGCCCTTGTCGTTGAGGCAGTGTGCTGCCGTCAGCACCCATTGCGGCGCGATCAGGCTGCCGCCGCAGAATTGGGCGTTGGCCTGCGATGCCGGATTCTCGTCCAGCCTGTCGGTGGTGAGCAGCGCGACCTGGAACGGGTAGGCTCCCTTTTCGGCCTGGTTGCCGCCATAGACGCGGTCGGCTGCGTCGGGGTTCTCCGCCGCTGCTTTCGCCCTGGCTTCCGTCACGCGGTTCATTGGCGAGACCGCTGCCTCCGGTCGAGCGACCGCTTCGTCGGCCTGGGTGGAATTGGCTGCCGCAAGGGCGGCCGCGATGCCGAGCAGCGATGCGGCGGCGATCGGCCTGAACCGATGGATGATGTTCACCTGAAGCCCTCCTGAGACACGTTCGCGAACGGACCAGCCCTGGCGCATGATCAACAAAGCAAGCCTCAGACTGGTGGTCAGGCCGCGCAGCACTTGTTGTTGCGGCACGGCAGGAACACCAAGTCAGGCGCTGCTTTGCGGATCGCGTTCCTGTGCAGACCTCGCCCAAAACCTATAGCCCCCCACGGGCTATGTGGAAGCTAATTGTCATTCCAATGTTGTATTAATTTAGGCAATATATCCGCGCGGGTATCTTTGGCGGGGGCTTTTGACCGACCGCATAGGCGATGGTCATATTTCAAGTGCGGTAACCAAATTCCTTTTTCGACGCCACCACGATCTCGACAATATTTCTGTATTTTGATCCAGTCCTTGCTGACTTTTGGGAGAGTCTCACCATGACAAAACTGACAAACGCACTCATTGCGTCCGCATTGCTGTCTACCGCAATGTGGGCGGTCCCGGCTTTCGCTGCCGAACCTGGCTCCGCCAGTGCCGGCAATGGCGAAAGCGCGCGCGACGTGACTTCAGGCGACTACAAGCCCGGGCGGGCAAAGCCGATCGCGCCACCGAAGCTGACCGACGAAGACAACCGCGCCGCGCCGCTTGCCGACGAGGCAACGGCTGTCAAATCCTATGGCATCGTCGGACGGTCCGCCGATGGCAAGGAGATCAAGAT
>NZ_RZQL01000045.1 GCF_003997935.1 Mesorhizobium sp. M7A.F.Ca.US.006.01.1.1 | reverse complement strand
CCCCTGATCCGCGCACTGACGGTGGACTGGGCGAGGTTGAGCCGGCCAGCCGCGACGGTGAAGCTGCCATGCGCGGCGACTTCGAGAAAGCTGCGCAGATTTTCAGTGTCCATGCCCACCTCTTGTATCGAAAATTTCGATGACCCCTATCAAAAAATATCGCTTTCCGGCGGCAGTCAACAATGAACTAGATGACTGACCCCAAGACAAGCGAGGAATCCAGCCATGCCCAAGCATTTCCGGATGATCGACAACGCTCGCAGAACGCTCACTGCAATCGAAAATTCCGCTGTCGACGAATTGCTGGCCGGCAGGATGGGCCGCCGCGACTTCCTGCGCCATGGCAGCGTGCTTGGGCTCTCCTTGCCGTTCCTGGGCAGCCTTGTCGCGGCCGCCGGCCTCGGCACCCAGCATGCCCGGGCCGAGAGCAAGCCGGGCGGCACGGTGCGCGCCGGCGTGGCGACGCCGGGCGGCGCCATCGATCCCGTCACCTACTATGACAGCGGCAGCTACCAGTTGGTTTTCCAGACCGCAGAGTTTCTCTGCGTCACCCAGCCGGACCTCACCTTGAAGCCGGTGCTGGCGGAGAGCTGGGCGCCGAACGAGGACGGCAGCGTGTGGACCTTCAAGCTGCGCAAGGGCGTGAAATTCCACAATGGCGAAGATTTCAAGGCCGACGACGTCGTCGCTACCTTCGACCGGCTGGCCGATCCCAACGGCGCTTCCAACGCGCTATCGGTGTTCAAGGGGCTGCTGTCAAAGGGCGGCACCCGGAAGGTCGACGACCACACCGTCGCCTTCCACCTCGATGCGCCGAATGGCAGCTTTCCCTATTCAGTGTCGATCGACAATTACAATGCCGTCATCTTGCCGGCGAGCTACAAGGGCGATTACGAAAAGACGTTCGAAGGCACCGGACCGTTCCGGCTGGAAAGCTACACGCCAAAGGTCGGCGCGACTTTCATCCGCAATCCCGACTATTGGGGCGAGAAGGCATTGCCCGACCGGCTCGAATTCAAGTTCTACGGGGACGTGCAGCCGCGCATCCTGGCGCTGCAGGCCGGCGAAGTCGACATCCTCGATGCCGTCCCGCTCGATGTCAGCCAGGTGGTGCTGAACAGTCCTGACATCACCGTGCTGCGCGTCGCTTCGACCGCGCACCGCCAGCTTCACATGCGCTGCGACACCGGCCCGTTCACCGACAAACGCGTGCGCCAGGCGCTGGCGCTGTGCATCGATCGCTCCAAGCTGGTCGACGGCCTGTGCCGCGGCATGGCGGCGACCGGCAATGACAGCCCGTTCGCGCCGGCTTTCCCGGCGACCGACAAGGCGGTACCGCAACGCGTACAGGACATCGCCAAGGCCAAGCAGTTGCTGGAGGCGGCGGGCCTCGCCGGCGGTTTCGACATCACGTTGACCACGCTGCGCTATTCCGACATTCCCGGCTACGCGCAATTGTTCCAGAATTTCGCCAAGGAGATCGGTGCGCGCATCTCGCTCAACATCGAGGACCAGGACAAATATTACGGCAAGGCGGTGTTCGGCCAGTCGGACTGGCTGGACAGCCCGCTGGGGATCACCGACTACGCGCATCGCAGCGTGCCGAACGTCTTCCTGAAGAGCCCGCTGGTCAGCGACGGCCCGTGGAACGCGGCGCATTTCAAGAGTACGGCCTATGACGGCATGGTCACCAGCTATCTCAAGGCGCTCGATGTCGGCGCGCAGCGCGCTGCCGCCTCCGACATCCAGAAACTGCTGCTCGACGAGACACCGGTCATCTTCAGCTATTTCCCCGATCTGTTGGTGCCGGTGCGCAAGAATGTCAGCGGCTTGCCGCCGATCGCCGCCGGGCTGCTGCTCGATCGCGTGTCATTGAGCTGATCGTGCGCCAGCGCCCGATCACGAAAGAAGAGAACCGGGAGACTACCATTCGCAAGCCCCATCTGCGCGGCCGTGGGCCGCATTTTCCCTTGCTCGACAACATCGTGCAGTACGAATTCGAGCCGGGCTATGTAGCCTTCACCATGCCGACGCAGAAGCGCCTGCGTGTGCAGGTCGGGTCGATGACCGTGGCCGATACGACCAACGCGCTGGTGTTCTACGAATCCGATCACCTGCCGGTCTACTATTTCCCGATCGGCGACGTGCGTGAGGAGTTCCTGCTGCCGAGCAAGACGACGACAGAGGACCCGTTCAAGGGTGTAGCCACCCACTACTCGCTCAACACCGGCATCACGCTGGTCGAGGACGCGGCCTGGCGCTATCTCGATCCGGTCAAGGGCTGTCCGCCTATATCGGACTACATGTCGTTCACCTGGAGCAAGATGGGGCACTGGTTCGAGGAGGACGAAGAAATCTTCGTTCACGCCCGCGATCCGTTCCGCCGGGTCGACTGCCTGCCGTCGTCGCGGCGCGTACAGGTCATTCTCGACGGCGAGCAGGTCGCCGATTCACGCCGCGGCGTGTTCCTGTTCGAGACCGGCCATCCGGTGCGCCACTATCTGCCGATCGCCGACACGCGGCTCGATATGTTCGCGCCCAGCCGCTACATCTCGCGCTGCCCTTACAAGGGTATCTCCAACTACTACCACGTGACGACGAAGGCCAAGCGCCACGAGAACCTGGTCTGGTATTATCCCGAGCCGGTGCACGAGGCGGAGCGCATCAAGGGGCTGGTCTGTTTCCACCACGAACTGGTCGACAAGATCCTGGTCGACGGCGTCGAAATCCCGAAGGAAGCTACGGCCGCGTCGAGCGGTTATTTCTGAGCATCCACGCCATTTGCGCGCGGGCGCTTGATCGAAGCCCGGCTCAGCGCATACCCTCCCTGGGCCAGGGAGGGCACTCGATGGATCTTTTCAAACTGAACGGCGATGTCGCGCTGGTCACCGGCGCCGGCAGCGGCATCGGCCAGGCAATCGCGATCGGGCTCGCCGAGGCAGGCGCCGACGTCGCCTGTTTCGGCCATACATCGAAGGGTGGGCTGGACGAAACCGCGCACCGGATCGCGGCACTCGGCCGCAAAGCGCTGGTGCTGACCGGTACAGTGACATCGCAGAGCGATCTCGCGGCAGCGATCGATCGCATCGAGAGCGAACTCGGTGCGCTGACCGTCGCCGTCAACAATGCCGGCATTGCCGGCTCCGAGCCCGCCGAGACGATGCCGCTGGAAACGTGGCAGAAGGTGCACGAAGTCAATGTCGCCGGCGTGTTCCTGTCCTGTCAGGCCGAAGCCCGCAAAATGCTGGCGCGACGCAAGGGCTCAATCATCAACATCGCCTCGATGTCGGGCACCATCGTCAACCGGGGCCTGACGCAGGCGCATTACAACTCCTCGAAGGCAGCCGTCATCCACATGTCCAGGAGTCTCGCCATGGAGTGGGCCGATCGCGGCCTGCGCGTCAACGTCGTCAGCCCGGGCTATACGCTCACACCGATGAACAAGCGGCCCGAGGTGGCCGAAGAGATCAAGATCTTCAAGCGCGACACGCCGATGGGGCGCATGGCGGCGCCCGAGGAAATGGTCGGACCGACGGTGTTCCTGGCCAGCCGCGCCGCGAGCTTCGTCACCGGCCTCGACCTGATTGTCGATGGCGGCTACGTCTGCTGGTAAGGGTTCGACTTCGCCTGCAGTCTGGAATTTGTACGTCTCGCGAAGCGTTAGTCGTTGCGCGACATGAACCTTGGTATATATAATTTCATCCTATGAAACGGCCTTGGCGAGATGGGGCTTGTCGGGCCGACAGCCGAGAGCATAGGATCTTGATGGCTCGCACCTCGCAGGGCGCCGCAGGACTGGCAATCGATCCGCAGATGATCGCTCCCGCAGCGGTCCGTCGGCAGCCATGACGCCAACATTCCAGTCCTATCCCATCATCACCAGAATTGAGCACCATCTTGCCTGCGCTGGCCAAAGCCGGGGCAACAATTTGGCGCCGACGGCCTTGCGCAAAGACCAGCCTTTCCAACACAATCTAGAAAAGCCGCAAGAAGGGAACGAACGATAATTTTCACAGCTTGAAGGAGAACAAGCATGTCACTTCGCAGTGTGATTTCGAACTTAACAATGGGAGCCTTCGCACTCGCCGCGGCGAGTGCACTGACACCTTCCGCCCAAGCCGCCGCACCCGAATCCAACGATCCGATCAAGATCGCGCTGTTCGACTGGACCAGCGTCAACCTGAACGCCAAGATCCTCGGCGGTATCCTGGAAAAGCTCGGCTACACCGTCGAATATCCGACAGCCGACTACCTCTCCAGCCTGACCACGGGCCTCACCAATGGCGATCTCGATGTCGGCCTGGAATTCTGGGACACGACCGCCGGCGAGGCCATGAAGGCCTCCGATGCGACCGGCCAAACCGAACGGCTGGGCAAGCTCGGACCCAAAGCCAAAGAAGAGTGGTGGTTTCCCGAATACATGAAGGAGAAATGCCCGGGCTTGCCCAATTGGGAAGCGCTCAAGGATCCGAAATGCGCTGAAGCCTTCTCAACCGCGGAGACCGCGCCGAAGGGGCGCTATCTCGGCGGTCCGGTGACCTGGGAAGGCTTTGATGACGAGCGCGTCGAGGCGCTGAAACTGCCCTTCACCGTCATTCATGCCGGCACCGACGCGGCGATGTTCGCCGAGCTGGACTCGGCTTATCAGCGCAAGGCGCCAATCATGCTGTGGATCTATTCGCCGCACTGGGCGCCGGCCAAATACAAGGGCGAGTGGGTTGAATTCCCCGAATACACGCCCGAATGCTATAACGACCCGAAATGGGGCACCAATCCCGACGCCAAGTATGATTGCGGCAAGCCGCATGGCGAGATCTGGAAGTACTCCTGGTCCGGCATGAAGGACAAATGGCCGGTCGCCTACAAGGTGGCCAAGGCCTACACGGTCGACACCGACGAACTCAACAAGATGAGCGGCGAGATCGACCTCGGCGGCAAGACACCGGAAGATGTCGCCGCCGCCTGGATCGCCGCTCATGAGAAAGACTGGAAAGCCTGGGCGCAGTGATCGTTCCAACTGGAAAAATGAGACCCGGCTGCTGACCAGCCGGGCCTCACTTGTTGATGTTCCAGAAGGACGTTTGAATGGCGGACAAGACTGAACAGGGGTCCATTGGGGCGGGCACGCCACACGATGCCCGGCCGGTAAAACTTGCCTGCCGCAATGTCTGGAAGCTGTTCGGATCGAACGCGGCCAATTTCATCCGCGAACGCGACGGCAAGGCCAGCATGGCGGATGTCACCGCTGCCGGACTGGTCGGCGCGGTGCGCGCCGTCGACCTCGAAATCCGCCAGGGCGAGATTTTCATCATCATGGGCCTATCGGGCTCCGGCAAATCGACACTCGTGCGCTGCATGTCGAGGCTGGTCGAGCCGACCCATGGCAAGGTCGAATTCGAAGGCAAGGACCTGCTGAAAATCTCGGATGCAGCGCTGATCGAATTGCGGCGTCATCGCATGGGCATGGTGTTCCAGAATTTTGCGCTGTTACCGCATCTCAACGTGCTGGAGAACATCGCCTTCCCGCTCAGCATCCAGGGGCAGGACCGGCCGACACGCGAAGCGCGAGCCCGCGAGGTCATCGAGCTTGTCGGCCTGCGTGGCCGCGAGTATTTCTATCCGCGCGAGCTGTCGGGCGGCCAGCAGCAGCGCGTCGGCATCGCCCGCAGCTTGGCGACAAAGCCGGAAATCTGGTTCCTAGACGAGCCGTTCTCGGCGCTCGACCCGCTGATCCGCCGCGAGATGCAGGACGAGTTGATGCGGCTGCAGACCATGCTGCACAAGACCATCGTCTTCATCACCCATGATTTCGACGAGGCCATCCGGCTGGCCGACCGCATCGCCATCATGAAGGATGGCGAGGTCATCCAGATCGGCACGCCGGAGGAACTGGTGGTCAATCCGGCGACCGACTATGTCGCCGAGTTCACCCGCGACGTCGACCGCGCCAAGGTGATTTCGGCACGCAGCCTGATGCGCGCCTGCGACGGCTCGGAGCATGGCGGCACGGTGGCGCCAGAGGCCAAGATATCGAGCTTTTCCGCCAACATCGTTGCGACCAACAAGCCGTTCGCGGTGGTCAACGGCACCGGCAAGCCGATCGGCGAGGTGACGCCGCAAGCGGTGATCGATCTGCTGGCCGGCATCGATCGTTCAAGGGCCGGCGCATGACGGTGACGGCAAGCGCCAGCGTGGCAAGGTCGCGGCCGATTCAGATCTGGCTGCTGATCTGGGCCGCAGCGCTTGCCGCCGTGCTGGTCGTTTTCCTGCTGCAGGACCGCCTGCCCTGGGCCGTCAACTACCCGGCAAGCGCGGTCTTGCCGGTCGCCGACTGGGTCAGCGCGCTGATGCGCTGGATCAAGTCGAACCTGTCGTGGCTGACCCGCTCGATCACCGCGGTGCTCGGCATTCCGCTCGATTTCGCGCTCAATCTGCTGGCCAAGAATTTCAAGATCGGCCATGGCACCGACGCCTATGTCCTGCCGCGCCTGTCCTGGATCGGCGTCTGCGCCGCCGCCTTCCTCGCCGGTCATGCCGTTGGCGGCAGAAAACTCAGCCTGCTGGTCGGCGGCTGCTTCCTCTACATCGCCCTGTTCGGCCAATGGACCAGTGCCATGCTGACGCTGGCGCTGATTTCCATCGCGGTGCCGTTCTGCATCGTCACCGGGCTGTTCGCCGGCATCTGGGCATGGCGCAAGCCGTGGGCGGAAAGGCTCATCGTCTCCCCTGCCCTCGACCTGATGCAGACGATCCCGACCTTCGCCTATCTCATTCCGATGCTGCTGCTGTTCGGCAACAGCCCGGTGTCGGCGATGATTGCGACCGCCATTTTCGCCACGCCGCCGATGGTGCGGGCAACGATGCTGGGCCTGTCGCGGGTGCCGTCGGAGATCGACGATTTCAGCGAGATGGCCGGCTGCACGGCGCGGCAGAAACTGTGGCGGGTGCTGCTGCCGTCGGCGCGGCCGACACTGATGATCGGCGTCAACCAGGTCATCATGCTGGCGTTGAACATGGTGATCATCGCTTCGATGATCGGCGCCGGCGGCCTCGGTTACGACGTGCTCCTGGCGCTGCGCGCGCTGAAGGTCGGTGAGGCGATGGAAGCAGGTCTCGCCATCGTGGCACTCGCCATCGCGCTCGACCGGCTGAGCCAGGCCATCGCGCACAAACAGGCAAAGGGCCATGTTCATCAGGAGATGCGCCCGAGCCTCTGGCGGCGCTACCCCAACCTGACGCTGGCGATCGCCATTCTCGTCATGACGACGCTGCTTGGCCTGTTCGTGCCAGCCTTCGCGGCGGTGCCAAAAGCGATCACCTTCACCACCGCACCGCTGTGGAAGGCGGCGGTGAACTGGGTGACGATCAATTTCTTCGACATGATCGAAGCGTTTCGCGTGGCGCTCATCCTCAATCTGCTGAACCCGCTGCGCGCCTTTTGCGAGGGCTTTCCCTGGCTGGGCGCGGTATTCCTGCTCGGCCTCGCCGGCTATCAGCTCTCCGGCCTGCGGCTGGCCGTCCTCGTCGCCGCGCTGACCGCCTTCTGCGCCATCACCGGCCTGTGGGAAAAGACCATGGCGACAGTCTATCTCTGCGGCATCTCTGCTTTCGTCGCCTGCCTGATCGGCATCCCGATCGGGCTGATGGCTTCGCGCAGCGACCGTTTCGAGAAGATCGTCACACCGGTCATCGATACGCTGCAGGTGCTGCCATCGTTCTGCTTCATCATTCCGGTGGTGATGCTGTTTCGGGTCGGCGACGTCACCGCGATGATCGCCACCATCGCCTTCGCCGTGGTGCCGGCGATCCGCTACACCAATCACGGCATCAGGCAGGTGCCGCCGGCGCTGATCGAGGCGGCCAAGGTTTCGGGCTGTACGCCGCGCCAGACCTTCTTTCGCGTGCAACTGCCGCTGGCCCTGCCGGAGATCATGCTGGGCGTCAACCAGACGATCCTGATGGCGCTTGCGATGATCATCATCTGCGCCATGGTCGGCACGCGCGATCTCGGCCAGGAAGTGTTCATCGCGCTGTCCAAAGCCGATTCCGGCCGCGGCATCGTCGCCGGTCTCGCCATCGCCTTCATCGGCATCGTCGCCGACCGGCTGTTCAGCGCCTGGACGGCGAAGGCCAGGGCAAGGCTGGGGTAGCCAGGCGCGCCGCCCTACTCCGCCGCGACGCCCTTCACCTCAAGATAGCTCTCCATCGAATCGTCCAGCGCCTGCAGCCACGGTGTATGGTGCAGCGGCGCCATGGTGCCGGTCATCAGCGAGCGGTAGGCGTGGTCGCGGAAGCTCATAATGTCTTCGCCCTTGTGGTGCTCCCACTCCATGAAGGTCTGGTTGACCGCCTCGACGTCGAAACCGGGATAGTCGGTCTGGTCCATCAATTCCTTGGTGTAGTCGCCCTGGAACCAGATCATCTGCTCGGCGTCTTCGAGCGTCTCCTCGCGTGCGCGCCACTTCGCGCCGTGCTCGGCCATCGCTGCGGCCGAGGGCAGCTTGATGCGGCCCATGATGACGTCGCGGGCGAACCAGGCCTGCGCGTCGAACATGTTGAAGGTGTAGAACTGGTCCTGCATGCCGATATAGGACAGCTGCGGGTTCTTCTCCCAGACGACACCTTCATAGAGGTCGAGCGGCCACATGCGGTTGGCGGTCTTGAGCTTCAGGTCGTCGGTGAGGAAGGGGAAGGAATGCAGATAGCCGGTGCACAGGATAATGGCGTCAACGTCTTTCGTGGTGCCGTCCTTGAAGTGGGCTGTCTTGCCGACGACCTTCTGCAGCAGCGGCACCTCTTTCCAGTTGTCCGGCCATTTGAAGCCCATAGGCTTGGAGCGGTAGCTGGAGGTAATGGATTTGGCGCCATATTTGTAGCATTGCGAGCCGATGTCCTCGGCCGAATAGGAGCGGCCGATGATCAGGATGTCCTTGCCCTTGAACTCCATCGCGTCACGAAAATCGTGGCTGTGCAGAATGCGGCCGTTGAAGGTCGAAAAGCCCTCGAAATAGGGTACGTTGGGCACCGAGAAGTGGCCGGAGGCAACGACGACATTGTCGAACTCTTCGGAATAGGTGACGTCGTTGGTGCGGTCATGCGCGGTGACGGTGAATTTCTTCGTCTCGCCCGAAAAGGTGACCATGCGCACCGGGCTGTTGAAACGCACCCATTTGCGCAGGCCTGATTTTTCGACGCGGCCCTTGATGTAGTCCCACAGCACGGCGCGCGGCGGATAGGAGCCGATCGGCCGGCCGAAATGCTCCTCGAAGGTGTAGTCGGCGAATTCCAGGCATTCCTTTGGTCCGTTCGACCAGAGGTAGCGGTACATTGAGCCGTGCACCGGATCACCATGCTCGTCGAGGCCGGTGCGCCAGGTGTAATTCCACAAGCCGCCCCAGTCCGACTGCTTTTCGAAGCAGACGATTTCGGGAATATCGGCGCCCTTGTCGGCCGCCGACTTGAAAGCCCTGAGCTGTGCCAGGCCGGATGGACCGGCTCCGATGACGGCAACGCGACTTTTCATGGCAGGCCTCCCGATCTGGTTTCGACTTTTGTCTTGACGCAATTCCCAAGGGGAAAGCGCTATGCGCCTTTCCCGGAATTGCTCTTACGAAACAAATTTCACTCACAGGGACAGTAATTGGCCCTTTCGTGCTGTCAACAGTGCGGTGCTGAAACTGGGTTCCGCCGCGGTGGATTTCCTGAGAAAAACCGGGCGCGGCCAAACGCCGGATCGTGCGCATGCGCTTTCAGGCGACTTGCCGTCGCAGTTGCGCTGCTGTATCGGCACCTGACATGTTCACCTAGAGTGAAATAAATCCGCAGGAGTGCCGGGGGCGACATGGCGAAGAAGGTTTCCGATTCCAAGGCTGGTCCAGCCGGTGCGACGGCCAAGCCGCTGCCAAAGGTTTCGGCCGACGGCAAGACCATCCGCGCGCCGCTGACGCAGAACCCGCATGCCATTCGCGACACGCGCGAAAAAGTGCTGGAGGTGGCGATCGGCCGCGAGGTGCGGGCCTTCCGCAAGAAGCTCGGCATCACCGTCGCCGACCTGGCGGTCGCCACCGACATTTCGCTGGGCATGCTGTCGAAGATCGAGAACGGCATCACCTCGCCGTCGCTGACCACCTTGCAGGCGCTGTCGCGGGCGCTCGGCGTTCCGGTCACCGCCTTTTTCCGCCGCTTCGAGGAAGAGCGCAGCGCCGTCTTCGTCAAGGCCGGCCAAGGCCTCGATGTCGAGCGCCGCGGCACCCGCGCCGGCCATCAGTACAATTTGCTCGGCCATATCGGCTCCAACACAAGCGGCGTCGTCGTCGAACCCTATCTGATCACGCTGACCGAAGATTCCGACGTGTTCCCGACCTTCCAGCATGAGGGCATGGAGTTCCTCTACATGCTCGAGGGCGAGGTCGTTTACCGGCATGGCAGCAACCTCTATCCGATGAAGCCCGGCGACAGCCTGTTCTTCGACGCCGACGCGCCGCACGGGCCGGAACAACTGACGAAACTGCCGATGCGCTATCTGTCGATCATCTGCTATCCGCAGAGCGCGGGGTGAGCTGCCAAGCTCTCTTCCTCTCCCTCCGGAGGGGGGAGAGGTGGCGCTGCGAAGCAGCGACGGAGTGGGGGAAGGCGGTCCTCAAACGTGAAGCCGCTGACAAGTGGGCACGACCGAGCAGGCTGAAATCTTGGCCGGCAGGTGGCAATCGGAGGCATCGCCTGGATGTGAACTAACGACCGCCGAGCTAGATCGACCCCCACTCCGTCGAGCTTCGCTCGACACCTCTCCCCCGATCGACGGGGTAGAGGAAAGGCGCGAAACCAGCCCGCGCCGGCCCTTTCGTCCTCTCCTCCAGAGTTGCCCTTTGGCGAGACAAGGAATTTCACGGAGAAGGCGCTTGCGGAAATACAAGCTCAATCCGGCCCAAACCCCGGTGATGTCGCACTCCCATCGTCCAGCTTCGACAGCCACTCGACCAACGCCGGCCGGTAACGCGTCAGGCCCTTGTAGTTAGCGAGTTCGTCGGGCAGGTCGCGGATGACGCGATGCAGGCGCCGGGCCCATTTCGGCTGCGTCACCAGTTCGTCCATCTTGATCAGATAGCAGCGGATCGGAAAGACGATGCCGTTGGAGCGCGGCAGGCGCCAAAAACTCTGCAGCTCGACGCGCAGATGCACCTTGTCGCCGACATTCTCCGGCGTCACCGTTGCCCGGTCCGGTCCCCATTTGTGGTAGTTCTCCGGGCTGGTGTCGAGGCGCGGATTGACGGTCATCGTCCAGTTCAGGCGCCGTGCCGGCTTGCCTTGCTGGATGTTGGTGAGGAACTTCAGCGCCCTGACGAAAATCCCCTTCTCGTGCGCCAGCGGCACCGGCGCGTGCCACTCGAAAAAATTCATGCCGATGTCGAAGTCGAGCGACCAGTCGGCCTGGGTGGTGACCATGCCGGCATCCATCCACAGATTGCCGTCGCGCTGGTCGAGAATGCAGAAATCGCCCTGGCTCTGCCGGGTGATGTATTCCATCGGCCCGTAAGGCAGCGTCGAGGTGTCGCCGAAGGTGAAGGTGTCGTCGATGCCGAGCGGCCGGTTGATCCAGCGCCATCTGTCGCCATCGCGGGTCAGCGTGAAATGCTCGGGATAGCCCAGCGCCTGCTGCTCCATCAGCAATTCGAGCAGGTCCCAGCCGGCCAGCGTCATGTGCGGCAGCGACTGGCAGCGCAGCGGATCCTCGGCCAGCACCAGCGCACGGTCCTGCATCTCGGCGACATAGTGCTCGTCGACGTCGATCAGGTTTTCCAGCACGCTACCCTTCGGCCCGACGACATGCGGCTCGATGTTGACCGCATACATGTAGGCGTCTTCGTGAAACGGAAACGGGAAGCGCCTGATGTGCTCCGGGCTGTTCTTGAAGGTGAAGTCGTCGCGGAACGTTTCCTTGCGAAAGGTGATGCCCATGATTTTCTCCTAGAGCGGGCAGTCCGCTCTATCTCTTTGTTTTAGCCGCATTTCTGCGACGCCAAGTGTATTCACTTGGCGGCAAAATGCTCTACCGCTCCAGCACCAGCGACCGGCCCTCGAAGCGCGACACGCACGGCATGATCTTCTTGCCCGAACGGTGCTCTTCCTCGCTCAGCCAGTGGTCGTTGTGAATGAACTTGCCGTCGCAAGAGATGACGTTGGTTTCGCACTGGCCGCAGACGCCGCCGCGGCAGAGATAGGGCGGATCGACGCCGGCCGCCTCGATCGCTTCCAAGAGGCTCTGCTGCTCATCGACCCTGATCGACTTGCCGCTGACAGCAAGCGTCACGTCGAAAGGGAGTCCGGGCTGGGGTGCCGCGAAATGCTCGAAATGCACGGTTTCCGCTGGCCAGCCAAGGCTTGCTGCGCGATCACGTACCCAGTTGATCATGCTGGCCGGGCCGCAGACATAGAGATGCGTGCCAAGCGGCTGCGTCGACAGCAAGCGGTCAAGCTCGATGCGCTCGTCGAGGTCGTCATGATAGAGCCTGACCCTGCGGTCGTAGCGCTCGCGCAGCACATCGGCATAGGTGCCGAGCGATGCGGTGCGGCAGGTGTAGTGCAGTTCGAAATTGCCGCCTTCCGCCGCCAGTTGCGCGGTCTGTGCCATGAACGGCGTGATGCCGATGCCGCCGGCCAGCATCAGATGTTTTTTGGCCCGCAGGTCGAGCGAGAACAGATTGACGGGATAGCTGACCACCATCTCCATGCCGGGCTTGACGCTCCGGTGCATGAACAGCGAGCCGCCACGGCCGACATCGTCGCGGCGTACCGAGATCGTGTATTCGCGCGTGTCGAGCGGCGAGCCCATCAGCGAATAGGGATTGAGCCTGGTGCGTTCGCCGTCGCGCATCTCGACCACGACATGGGCGCCGCCGGAAAAGGTCGGCAGAAGCCCGCCGTCGCGCCGGCGGAAATGAAAACGTGTGACGAGGTCATTGACCGGGACGACGTCACTGACGACGACATCGAGTTTTGTTGTTCCGGTGCTCATCGGAAAATCTCCTCCATCGGAGGGACCTCTGAGCGATCTTCCGCATTGATGCAGACGCCCTGGAAGGCGGCGATGCGCCTGGAATAGTGATCGCGCACCAGAAGCAGCAGGCCGCAATGCGCGCAGGTCGCCGGCTGCGTCGTCACATTCTCGGTGATGCCCTTGCAGTGGACGCATTGCATACGCCGCGCCAGCGAGCCGCGGTGCTCGGTCTGGATCGAGGTGTGGTCGATGCCGGCTTCAAGCGCCACCTGCATCGCCTGGCCGATCAGACCCTCGGTGCCGGCGAGGTAGAGCCGCAGGCCCATATGCGCGTTGGCGAGTGTCTGCCTGAGCCGTGGCAGCAGGCTGGCGAAGGACGGCGCCTGATGGAGCTGCGCCGATTTCAGCGCTTCGAGGGCGGCGGTGTGTTTGCCGTCAGTCCCGGGAACGAAGACGATTTCGGCGTCATCGAAAAACCCGGGCGGCGCCCTCCCGGCCATCTCCGCGATCGCCAGCGCCCCTTCCGCATCGGCGATAAAAAGATGATGCTTGCCGGGCTGCGGAGACAAGGTTCCGTAAACAGGCCGGCTGATGATGCTTTTGGCTGCCATTTAAGTCTTCGTGCCTCGAACCCCTCGCCGTCGACTATGCCTCAACCTTTCGCCGTGCGCTTGGTCTTCTTGGGATCGTCGAATGGCAATGGCTGGGCGGTGGCCTTGATGGCGCCGCTCTTGTTGCGGATTTCGAGCTTGGTGTCCTTGACTGCGCAGTCGACGTCGAGGCGGGCGATGCCCATCGATTTCTCGACCAGCGGCGAATACATGGCGCAGGTCACCACGCCGACCTTTTTGCCGTCGCGATAGACCGGCGCGCCTTCGTCCGCCGGCTCCTTGCCGTCGAGCAGCACGCCATAGATCTTGAAGCGTTCCTTGCCTTTCAGGCGGTAATGCTCCTCGGCGCCGCGAAAGCCGGTCTTGCCGGGGCTGACGGTGAAATCGAGGCCGAGCTCCCACAACGTGTCGCCAGGGCCTTCGTTCTCGAACGGATACTTTTGCGAATTGTCATAGGGATAGAACAGCAGATAACTTTCGACGCGCAGCATGTCGAGCGTGGTGAAGCGGCACGGAATGATGCCGGCGCTCTTGCCCTCGTCGAGGATCCTGTCCCAGATCGTGCCGGCATCCTGGCCGCGGCAGAAGATCTCGTAGCCGCGCTCGCCGGTATAGCCGGTGCGCGAGATCATGACAGGCAAGCCGAACAGTTGCGTCTGCATATGATGGAAATAGTTGAGGTCGCGAATGCCCGGCACATGCTTGGCCAGATAGTCGACGGCGGTTGGCCCCTGCAGCGACAGATCGTGCAGGTTGTCGTCGAAGCGCAGCGAGACGTCGCGCCCTACCGAAGCACGCTGCAACTCCTCATGGCCGGTGCCCGAACCATGCACGACCATCCAGGCATTGGGGCCGGTGCGGTAGAGGATGCAATCATCGGTGAATTTTCCCGCCTCGTTCAGCATGCAGGCATAGGCCGACTTGCCAGGATAGATCTTTTCGACGTCGCGGGTGGTGGCGAGATCGATGAGATGTGAGGCATGCGGCCCGGTGATGTGGACCTTCTTGAGGCCTGAGACGTCCATCAGGCCGGCCTTGGTGCGGATGGCGATGTACTCCTCGTCGGCATCCTTGTCGTAGGTCCAGGCGGTTCCCATGCCGCTCCAGTCTTCGAGCTTCGAACCGAGCGCTCGGTGGCGATCCGCCAGGGTCGAAAATCTCCAGGATGCCGTCATCCGCTCGTCCTCCGTTTCGATAATGCTCTGCTGTTCCCTGCCCCCTGCGCAGCGGCGGGAGCTTTGGCCGAATATTGATCGCAAACGCCAGGGCGCCGCAATACCCATAAGCAATTAATTTCATTGTCAGGCAAAATCCGTTGCACCAAGCAAACAGTTAACCTCACGTAAATGGCGCTTGACAATTGCCGGATTCAGACAGAACTTATGAAAAAAATTTCACTCTGTTGAAAGAGGCCGACGGACGGGAGATTCGGAACCGGACGGCGGAAAAAAGGGGAAAAACCGATGTCAGACATGCAACAGCGCATCGAAGCGCTGTACCGTTCCGACGTGCGCGGATCCGCGCTCCTGATCGTCTGCCTGTGGGCGACGATCCTCTTCGTCCTCCTGATGACGTGGCCCTACATCCCGCACAACGGCATCAAGGCCGTGGTGGCTATCGCTGCCGCCGCCGTGCTGATCTTCAACACGGCCGCCATCCTGGCGATGGTGAAGCACTACAAGGAAGACAAGGAATTCATCTACGGGCTCGACATCAAGAACGCCGACGCATTCCGCAACCGCAAGTCCTGAGGGGTAGAAGAGATGTCCCGCTATACGCCACCGGAGCAGAGCAAGGCCGGGCAGGTTTTCGACATCGCCGTCGTCGTCGTCGCCATTTTCGTGGCGTTGTGGCTGCCGCTCAAACTCGGCCTCGCCGGTGCGGCGAAATCCATCGATGCACTCGACGCCAAGACCTGGGAAGCGCTCGGCCAGAACCCGACCATGGCCTCGATCTGGGAAAAGCTCGGCTATACGCCCGAGACCGCGCACGACATCATCCAGAACCGCTTCCACTATGTCATCGACTGGCCGACGCTGATCATCATGGCGGCGGTGCTGATCGGTTATTTCGTCTTCCTGTTTCGCGCATCGGACCGCGAATATCGCGACGTCATCAACGAAAAATTCGACGACAAGTAAGAGTTCTGAGGACGATTTAATTCGGGGACACGATCATGTGGGTGGCACTCTCTTACGCATGCTGGGGCATCTCGATCGTGCTCGCTTTGTGGATGCTCTACGACTGGTTCAAGGTCGACACGACCTTCTCCGAAGAGGTGCTGACCTCCTCGCGTGAAGGCGAACTGGAAGCCACTTCCGAAAAACACCGGATCTAAGTGAGGATTGAACAATGACGATCACACTTGAACCGGCTGCCCCGGCTGCCCAAGGGGACAGAGTTTCACTCCTGCGCGTGCTCGGACCAGCCCATGTCTGGGCGCTCGGCGTCGGCATCGTCCTGGTCGGCGAATTCACCGGCTGGAATTTTTCCGCGGACAAGGGTGGCGCACTTGCCGCGCTGATCGTCTGCTGGGTCGTCGGATTGCTTTACACCTCGGTCGCGATGATCGATTCCGAGGTGACATCGACCGTGGCCGCCGCCGGCGGCCAGTATGCGCAGGCAAAGCACATCGTCGGACCGCTGATGGCCTTCAACGTCGCGCTGTTCCTGGTCTTTGCCTACACGATGCTCGAGGTTTCCGACGCCATCCTGCTCGGCGACACCATCGTCGCCAAGGCGGGGGTCGAAGGGCTCACCCACAATTCCTTCATCGCCGCGACCATCGTCGTGCTGGCGTGGCTGAACTATCGCGGCGTGCTGATGACGCTCAACGTCAACTTCGTCATCACCGCGATCGCCTATATCTCGATCGTCATCCTGTTCTTCTCGGTCAGCCCGTGGACGCAAGGCGCGGTGCTGAAGCTGAACGAGCTGGTCACGCCCGGAAATGCGCTCCCCTATGGCTGGATCGGCGTCATCGCCGCCTTCCAGTTCGGCATCTGGTACTATCTCGGCATCGAAGGCACCACACAGGCCGCCGAAGAAGTGCGCTCGCCGGCCCGCTCGCTGCCTTACGGCACCATGGCCGGCATGATCACGCTTTTGATCGCGGCGGCCATGACCTGGTATGTCTGCGCCTCGCTGATGCCTTGGGAATATCTCGGCATCACCTACTATCCACTGTGGGACGCCGGCAAGCTGACCGGCAGCCCGCTGCTCGAGAACCTGTTGTTCGTCGCCACGCTGCTGGCGGCGCTGGCGTCGGCCAATGGCTGCATCAACGATGCGGCGCGCGCCTGGTTCTCGCTCGGCCGTGATCGCTATCTGCCGACATGGTTCTCGGCCGTGCACCCGAAATATCGCACCCCCTATCGCTCGATCCTGTTCCTGCTGCCGATCGCGCTGGCCTTCGCCTTCATCGCCGACCTCAACCAGGCGATCACCTTCTCGATCCTGTCGGGAGTGCTGCAATACACGTTCATGAGCATCAACATCATCATGTTCCGCAAGAAGTGGCCGCTGGGCTCGATCCGGCGCGGCTACACGCACCCCTTCCATCCGATTCCGGCCATCGTGCTGTTTTGCCTGTGCGTGGTGACCTTCTTCGCCATCTTCCTCGGCTTCGGCTCGCAGCTGATTGCCATGGTCGCCTTCTATTTCCTGATCTCGCTGTGGTTCCATTTCTACCGCTACAAATTCGTGCGGCGCGGCGATCAGTTCACCATGCCGTGGCCAAAGCCGCAGGGTTATTGATGGGAGTAGGCCCGTCCGCATCCCGGACGGGCCTGGCATGAGAAAATGTCCGAGGTGACATCAGCACTGTTGGCCGGGGCCATTGTCCTGGCTGTCGTTCTCCATCTTGCCTGGCAGGCGCGTGCCGGCCGCAGCAGGGCATCGATGGCGCTCGCCGTCGAGCAGGGCCGCATCCGCACAGTCATCGCCGACGCAGCCAATGTTTCGGACGGCACCGCCGGCGTCATCACCTGGGAAGGATCCTGGAACAGCAAACGTGTCCAGGTGCGCACCATCGTCGATACGCTGGCGACGCGGAAACTGCCGGCGCGCTGGCTTAGTGTTTCGATCACCGAAGAGGTCGCGGTGCCGGCGACGTTCGACATGATGATGCGGCCGGGATCGCCGACGACCTTCTCCAATTTCGATCATCTCGAACACACGCTGCCCAAGGCTCCGGGATTTCCCGCCGAGGCGGTGCTGCGCACCGACCGCAGGGCGGCGCGCTTTCCGCAAGGCCTCATTGCCAGCCATATCGAGATCTTTTCCCAGGGGCGCGCCAAGGAATTGCTGATCACCCCCAAGGGTATACGCATCGTCTGGCTGCTGGCGGAGGCCGAGCGGGCGCGCTATGGCGTCTTCCGGCAAGCCGAATTCGGCGACGCCACACTCGATCCCGCGCTGATCGAAAGACTGCTGGTGTCGGTGTCGGCGCTTCGCGACGCGATCAACAAAAGCGAACGGCAGGCCGCATGACCAGTTCCGCCACTGCACCCACCAGCCCCTATCTGGTTCTCGGCGCCGCAATCGTGCTGCCGGCAAGCGGGCATGTCATTCTGGGCGTACCGGTGCGCGGGCTGCAGTTCCTTTTCTTCATGGTGATCCTGGCATGGGTGACGGCCAAGATCGCGCCGCCTGACGCCAGTTTTGTCGGCCGTCACGCCGGCGGCTTTCTCATCTATGCCTTGTCGATCCTGGACGCCTACAAGCTCGCCCGCATCCGCACCGCCAAATGGGTTCACAACGCCCGGCAAGGCAACGAAAGTGGACAGAGCGGTGTTGAGTCGCATAGGTAACTAGAGGAATATTTTTTTCATACGATTGAATTTGTGCAGCTCATTCGATACATCATCTCTCAGCTACAAACGATCTCTTCGCTACAAACACCGGGAGGCTGACATGTGTGGAATTGTCGGACTGTTTTTGAAGGACAAGTCGCTGGAGCCCCAGCTTGGTGCGATGCTGTCGCAGATGCTGATCTCCCTCAGCGATCGCGGCCCCGACAGCGCCGGTATCGCCATCTATGGCGCGCCTTCCAAGAATGAGGCCAAGATCACCATCCAGTCGGCCAGGCCCGACCGCGATTTCCGCGGCCTCGAGGCGGAACTCGCCAAGGCCATCGGCTCGCCGGTGACGATCGCGGTGAAATCCACCCATGCCGTCGTCAGGACCACGCCCGCCAAGATCGATGAAGCGCGCGAAACCATCCAGGCACTGCGCCCCGACATCCGCATCATGGGTGCCGGCGACGTGGTCGAGATCTACAAGGAAGTCGGCCTGCCCGAGGCCGTGGTCGATCGCTTCGATGTCCGCCAGATGACCGGCACGCATGGCATCGGCCATACCCGCATGGCAACGGAATCGGCGGTGACGACGATGGGCGCGCATCCGTTCTCGACCGGCGCCGACCAGTGCCTGGTGCACAATGGTTCGCTGTCCAACCACAACAATGTCCGCCGCGAACTGATCCGCGAAGGCATGACCTTCGAGACCGAGAACGACACCGAGGTCGCGGCCGCCTACCTCTCGTCGCAGATGGCGCATGGCAAGAATCTCGGCGAAGCGCTGGAAGGCACGCTCTCCGACCTCGACGGCTTCTTCACCTTCGTCGTCGGCACCAAGAACGGTTTTGGCGTGGTGCGCGACCCGATCGCCTGCAAGCCCGCCGTGATGGCCGAAACCGACCAGTATGTCGCCTTTGGCTCGGAATATCGCGCGCTGACCAAACTGCCCGGCATAGACAATGCGAGGGTCTGGGAACCCGAGCCCGCAACCGTCTATTTCTGGGAGCATTGAATTCATGCCGGCAACCACGCTTTCCAAGACCGCGGCACACGACCCTCGGGTCTTCGATCTCGACCAGCTGTCGCTGCGCGAGCTCAACCAGGCGCTGCACAATCTGGCTCCCGGTTCGAACGAAACGGCATGGGAAGTGCTGAACCCGAAAGGCAGCCATTCGGTCGCCGTCGGCGTCGACCAGCCTGTTGCCATCGATGTGCGCGGCAGCGTCGGCTACTACTGCGGCGGCATGAATTCCGGCAGCACCATCACCGTGCATGGTTCGGCAGGCCCCGGCGTCGCCGAGAACATGATGTCGGGCTCGATCACCATCAAAGGCGACGCCAGCCAGTATGCCGGCGCCACCGGCAAGGGCGGCCTGCTGGTCATCGAAGGCAATGCCTCGTCGCGCTGCGGCATTTCGATGAAGGGCATCGACATCGTCGTCCACGGCAATATCGGCCATATGTCGGCTTTCATGGCGCAGTCGGGCAATCTGGTGGTGCTGGGCGATGCCGGCGACGCGCTGGGCGATTCCATCTACGAGGCGCGTC
This sequence comes from Mesorhizobium sp. M7A.F.Ca.US.006.01.1.1, assembly GCF_003997935.1. Classification (GTDB taxonomy): domain Bacteria; phylum Pseudomonadota; class Alphaproteobacteria; order Rhizobiales; family Rhizobiaceae; genus Mesorhizobium. Next base: position 13,076 of record NZ_RZQL01000045.1, on the reverse strand, counting down.
TCTTCGTGCGCGGCAAGGTCGACAGCCTGGGTGCCGACTGTATCGCCAAGGAGATGCGGCCCGAGCATCTGGAATTGCTGCAGGGCCTGCTCGACCGTGCCGGCATCACCGGCGTCAAGCCGTCGGAGTTCAAGCGTTACGGTTCGGCGCGCACGCTCTACAATTTCAATATCGACAACGCCGACGCGTATTGAGGCAGCATGACCTACAGGAACCCGCCGACGACGCCGCGCAAATCCGCGACCTTCGACGACTATACGCTTTCCGAGATCCGCCGTGCCGCGGCGACCGGCATCTATGATATCCGTGGCGCCGGCGCCAAGCGCAAGCTGCCGCATTTCGACGACCTCTTGTTCCTCGGCGCCTCGATCTCGCGTTACCCGCTCGAAGGCTATCGCGAACGCTGCGACACATCAGTCGTGCTCGGCTCGCGCCATGCGAAGAAGCCGATCGAGCTTAAGATCCCGATCACCATCGCCGGCATGAGCTTCGGCTCGCTGTCGGGCCCCGCCAAGGAGGCGCTCGGGCGCGGCGCGACCCTGTCGGGCACCTCGACCACGACGGGCGACGGCGGCATGACCGAGGAAGAACGCGGCCATTCAAAGCAGCTGGTCTATCAATATCTGCCGTCGCGCTACGGCATGAACCTGCGCGATCTGCGCCGTGCGGATGCGATCGAGGTCGTCGTCGGCCAGGGCGCCAAGCCGGGTGGCGGCGGCATGCTGCTTGGCCAGAAGATTTCCGACCGTGTCGCCGAAATGCGCACACTGCCGAAGGGCATCGATCAGCGCTCGGCCTCGCGCCATCCCGACTGGACCGGACCCGACGATCTCGAGATCAAGATCCTCGAACTGCGCGAAATCACCGACTGGGAAAAGCCGATCTACGTCAAGGTCGGCGGCGCCCGGCCCTATTACGACACCGCGCTTGCCGTGAAGGCCGGCGCCGATGTCGTTGTCGTCGACGGCATGCAGGGCGGCACCGCCGCCACCCAGGAAGTGTTCATCGAAAATGTCGGTATGCCGACGCTTGCCTGCATCAGGCCGGCGGTACAGGCGCTGCAGGACTTGGGCATGCACCGCAAGGTGCAGCTGATCGTCTCCGGTGGCATCCGCAACGGCGCCGATGTCGCCAAGGCGCTGGCGCTCGGCGTCGACGCGGTCTCGATCGGCACGGCTGCCCTTGTCGCGCTCGGCGACAACGATCCCCGCTGGGAGGCGGAGTATAACGAGCTCGGCACCACGGCCGGTGCCTATGACGACTGGCACGAGGGGCGCGACCCCGCGGGCATCACCACGCAAGATCCGGAATTGATGAAGCGGGTCGACCCGATCGCCGCGGGACGCCGGCTGGCGAACTACCTCAAGGTGATGACGCTGGAAGCGCAGACCATCGCCCGTGCCTGCGGCAAGAACAGCCTGCACAATCTTGAACCCGAGGACCTCGTCGCGCTGACGATCGAGGCAGCCGCCATGGCCGGCGTGCCGCTGGCCGGCACCAACTGGATACCGGGGAAGAACGGCTTCTGATCAACGAAGGGCCGATACCCGCATACTCGGGAACAACAATCGACAAAAATGGGGAACTACCGTGGCAACTGATCTTGCAGAATTCGCAAGGGCGAAAAACGTCAAATATTTCATGATTTCCTACACTGACCTGTTCAGTGGTCAGCGTGCCAAGCTGGTGCCGGCGCAGGCGATATCAGACATGCAGAAGGACGGCGCCGGCTTTGCCGGTTTCGCCACCTGGCTCGATCTCACGCCGGCGCATCCCGACATGCTGGCGGTTCCGGATCCCGACTCGGTGATCCAGCTGCCGTGGAAGCCCGAAGTCGCCTGGGTCGCCGCCAACTGCATCATGGATGACAAGGAGGTCGACCAGGCGCCGCGCAACACGCTGAAGCGGCTGATCGCGGAAGCCGCCAGCGACGGCATGCATGTCAAGACCGGCGTCGAGGCCGAGTTCTTCCTGATCTCGCCTGACGGCAAGACGATTTCCGACGAATACGACACGGCCTCAAAACCCTGCTACGACCAGCAGGCGGTGATGCGGCGCTACGACGTCATTGCCGAGATCTGCGACCACATGCTGGCGCTCGGCTGGGGCGCCTACCAGAACGACCACGAGGACGCCAACGGCCAATTCGAGATGAACTGGGCCTTCGACGACGCGCTGGCGACCGCCGACAAGCACTCCTTCTTCAAGTTCATGGTCAAGTCGATCGCGGAAAAGCATGGCCTGCGCGCGACTTTCATGCCGAAACCCTTCCAAGGCCTGACCGGCAATGGCTGCCATGCCCATATCTCGGTCTGGGACAAGGCCGGCAAGACCAACGTCTTCGCCGACAATGCGATGGAGCTCGGCCTGTCGGCCAAGGGCCGGAATTTCCTCGGCGGCATCATGAAGCATGCCTCCGCCCTTGCCGCCATCACCAATCCGACGGTCAATTCCTACAAGCGCATCAACGCGCCGCGCACCATTTCGGGCGCGACCTGGGCGCCGAACACGGTGACCTGGACCGGCAACAACCGCACCCACATGGTGCGCGTCCCCGGCCCCGGCCGTTTCGAACTGCGCTTGCCGGATGGCGCTGCCAACCCCTATCTCCTGCAGGCGGTCATCATCGCGGCCGGCCTCGACGGTATCCGCTCGAAAGCCGACCCCGGCAAGCGCTACGACATCGACATGTACCAGCACGGCCATACTGTGAAAGGGGCACCGAAGCTGCCGCTCAATTTGCTCGATGCCTTGCGCGAGTTTGACAAGGACAAATCGCTCAAGGCGGCGCTGGGTGAGGAATTCTCGTCGGCCTACCTAAAGCTGAAGCACCAGGAATGGAATTCCTATGCTTCGCACTTCACGCAATGGGAGCGCGACCACACGCTGGATATCTAGAGCATCGGACCGAAAAGTGTATAGCGGTTTTCGGATGAATCCGATGCGTCGAGGAAGATCCAGCGCGACGCGAGCGACCTCGGAATGAACTGATGAAATATTCTATCTTCTCGCTCGCTCGTGCCGCCCTGTCCGGCCACAAGAACTGGCAACGCACCTGGCGTGACGCCACGCCGAAGGATCGCTACGACGTGGTGATCATCGGCGGCGGCGGCCACGGGCTAGCGACCGCCTGGTTCCTCGCCAGCGAGTACGGCATCAAGAATGTCGCCGTGCTCGAAAAAGGCTGGATCGGCTCCGGCAATGCCGGCCGCAACACCACCATCATCCGCTCCAATTACGGCCTGCCCGGCAACACCGGCTTCTACGAATTGTCGATGAAGCTGTGGGAGCGGATGGAGCAGGATCTCAACTACAATGCGATGGTCAGCCAGCGCGGCGTCATCAACCTCTACCACTCCGACGCACAGCGCGACGCCTATGCGCGGCGCGGCAACACCATGCGCATCAATGGCATCGACGCCGAACTGCTCGACCTCGCCGCGGTCAGGAAGATGATACCGTTCCTGAACTTCGACAATGCGCGCTTTCCCGTGCAAGGCGGGCTCTTGCAGCGACGCGGCGGCACGGCACGTCATGATGCTGTTGTCTGGGGCTATGCGCATGCGGCGAGCGAATTCGGCGTCGACATCATCCAGAATTGCGAAGTCACCGGCTTCGTCAGGGATGCCGATGGCAAGGTGACTGGTGTCGAGACGTCGCGCGGCAAGATCGGCGCCGGCAAGGTCGGCATGGCTGTTGCCGGAAGTTCGTCGCGCGTGGCGGCGATGGCTGGCCTGCGCCTGCCGATCGAGAGCCATGTGCTGCAGGCCTTCGTCTCCGAGGCGATCAAGCCGCTCATCCCGGGTGTCATGACCTTCGGCGCCGGCCATTTCTACGTCAGTCAGTCCGACAAGGGCGGGCTGGTCTTCGGCGGCGATATAGACGGCTACAATTCCTACGCCCAGCGCGGCAACATGCCTGTCATGGAAGACGTCTGCGAGGGCGGCATGGCGCTGATGCCGATGATCGGCCGCGTGCGCCTGCTGCGCCAGTGGGGCGGCATCATGGACATGTCGATGGACGGTTCGCCGATCATCGACAAGACGCCGGTCGACGGGCTCTATATCAACGCCGGCTGGTGCTATGGCGGCTTCAAGGCGACCCCAGGCTCGGGCTTTGTCTTTGCCCATCTTCTGGCCCGCGATGAATCGCACGAGGAGGCCGCACGGTTCCGCCTCGACCGGTTCCGGACTGGTGCGATGATCGACGAAAAGGGCCAGGGCGCCCAACCGAACCTGCATTGAAGGCGGTCTAGAACAGCATGCGCATTGTCTGTCCCTTCTGCGGCGAACGTGAACTCGGCGAGTTCACCTATCTCGGCGATGCCAAGCCGGTGCGGCCCGTGGCCGACGCCTCGGAAGACGAGGTCTTCGACTATGTCTATCTGCGCGACAATGTCGCCGGCGCGACCAGCGAGCACTGGTACCATGGCGGTGGTTGCCGGGCCTGGCTGAAGGTCACCCGCAACACGCTGACGCACCAGATTTCGGCGGTCGAACCAGCGGCGGGCGCCGGCGCTGCGAAGGTCGGTGCGTGATGGCCGGCGCGCAGACACACCGGCTCGGCAATGGCGGCCTCGTCGATCGCTCGGCGCCGCTGAACTTCCGTTTCGACGGCAAGGCTTTCTCCGGCTTCCAGGGCGACACGCTGGCCTCGGCGCTGATCGCCAATGGCGTCAGGCTGGTCGGCCGCTCGTTCAAATATCATCGCCCGCGCGGTATTCTCACCGCCGGTTCGGAAGAACCCAACGCGCTGGTCGAGCTGCGGACAGGCGCACGGCGCGAGCCGAACACCAAGGCGACGACGGCCGAACTCTATGACGGGCTCGAGGCCGCCAGCCAGAACCGATGGCCGTCGCTGCGCCACGATTTGATGTCGGTCAACCAGCTGTTCGCGCCGATCTTCGTTGCCGGCTTTTACTACAAGACCTTCATGTGGCCGGCGAAATTCTGGGAAGCGATCTATGAGCCGGCGATCCGCCGTGCCGCCGGTCTTGGCCGTGCCGCCGGCATCGCCGATCCCGACCACTACGACAAGGCATGGGCGCATTGCGATGTGCTGATCGCCGGTTCAGGTCCGACCGGTTTGGCCGCAGCATTGGCAGCCGGTCGCGCAGGCGCCCGCGTCATCCTGTGCGAGGAAGACTTCACACTCGGTGGTCGCCTGCTTTCTGATGGTGGCACGATCGACGGCCTGCCGGCAGCCGAGTGGATTTCGCGGACGCTGGCTGAACTGGCTGATATGCCCGACGTCCGCATCATGACTCGCACGACATTGTTCGGCGTCTACGACGGCGGCACCTATGGTGCGATCGAGCGGGTCAACGACCACCTGCCCTCGCCGCCCGAGCACCAGGTGCGCCAGCGGCTGTGGCGGATCGTGGCGAAGCGCTGCGTCGTTGCGGCCGGCGCCATCGAACGGCCGATCGTCTTTGCCGGCAACGACACGCCCGGCGTGATGATGGCCTCCGCCATGCGCACCTATGTCGCGCGCTATGCGGCGACACCGGCAAAGCGCCTCGCGCTGTTCACCAACAATGAGGATGGCTGGCGCACGGTCGAGACAGCGCTTGGGGCAGGATTGCAGATCGCGGCGGTCATCGATGCACGGCCCGAAGTATCGCCGGCGCATCGTTCGCTGGCCTCCAAGGGCGGCTTCCCGGTGCTGCACGGTTCCGTCAGCGGTGTCGATGGCGGCAAGGATGGCGTCAGGAAAATCGTGGTCTCGCTCACCGGCGGCGCGCGCGCCGAGGTCGAAGCTGACGGCCTCGCCGTTTCCGGCGGCTGGAACCCGGCGGTCGGGCTGACCTCCTTCCATCGCGGCCGGCCGAGATGGAATGACGACATCTCCGCCTTCGTGCCCGATGGGGCACCTCCAAGCATGGTCGCCGCCGGAGCCGCGAACGGCGATTTCGGGCTCGGCGCTTGCCTGAGCCAGGGATTTGCCGCCGGCGCGGCAGCGGCGCGTGACACGGGACATAGCGGCACAGTCGGTACCGCGCCTGCCGCCGATGACGAGGCTTTTTCGCTGGCGCCGCTCTGGCATGTCGCCGGCAAGGGCAAGGCTTTTGTCGACTACCAGCATGACGTGACGGCATCCGACATCGAGCTGGCGCAGCGCGAAGGCTTTGAATCGGTCGAGCATCTGAAGCGCTACACGACGCTCGGCATGGCGACCGACCAGGGCAAGACCTCGAATGTCGCCGGCCTCGCCATCATGGCTGCGGTCAGCGGCCGCTCCATCCCAGAGACCGGCACGACGATCTACCGGCCGCCCTATGTGCCGGTCGCCATCGGCGCCTTCGCCGGCCATCATCGCGACGAGACTTTCCATGCGACGCGGCTGACCCCGTCGCATCATTGGGCCGTGGAACAGGGTGCGATCTTCGTCGACACCGGCCTGTGGAAACGGGCGCAGTGGTACCCCCGCGCCGGCGAGAAGGACTGGCTGGAATCGGTCACACGCGAGGTCAAGGCGGTGCGCTCAGGCGTCGGTTTCTGCGATGTTTCGACGCTCGGCAAGATCGACGTGCACGGCCCGGATGCAGGCGCCTTCCTCGACCGCGTCTACATCAACACCTTCTCCAGCCTCGCTGTCGGCAAAGCCCGCTACGGTCTGATGCTGCGCGAGGACGGCATCGTCTATGATGACGGCACCACGTCGCGGCTGGCCGAGGACCATTACTTCCTGACCACCACCACCGCCAAGGCCGGGCTGGTGATGCAGCATCTCGAATTCTGCCGCCAAGTGCTGTTCCCGGAACTCGACGTGCAGTTGACCTCAGTTTCGGATCAGTGGGCGCAATTCTCGATCGCCGGACCGAAAACGCGAGACCTGCTCAGGGAAATCGTGGATCCGGCGGAAGACCTGTCGAACGAAGGCTTTCCGTTCATGGGCGCACGCGAAGTGACGCTGCGCGGCGGCCTCAAGGCACGGCTGTTCCGCATCTCGTTTTCCGGCGAAATGGCTTTCGAGATTTCGGTGCCGGCGCGCTTTGGCGATGCCATGGCGCGCAATCTGATGCTGGCCGGCGCGCCATTCGGCGTGACGCCTTACGGCACCGAGGCGCTCGGCGTCATGCGCGTCGAAAAGGGCCACATCGCCGGACCGGAACTGAGCGGGACGACGACAGCAGCCGATCTTGGCCTGGGCAAGATGATGTCGACCAAGAAAGACTATATCGGCCGCGTCATGGCCGGACGCGAGGCGCTGGTAGCCCCGGATCGCCAGGTCGTCGTCGGCATCAAGCCGACGGACAAGGCGCGCCGCTTGCGCTCCGGCGCGCACATCATTCCGAAGGGGCAGACGCCCGGCCCCGGCAACGACCAGGGCTATGTCACCTCGGTCTGTTTCTCGCCGACATTGGATCAGTGGATCGGGCTCGCGCTTGTCGAACGCGGCCGCGAGCGCATCGGCGAGATCGTGCATGCGCATGATCCGTTGCGCGGCGAAGACTATGATGTCGAACTCTGCAATCCCGTCTTCTACGACCCGGATGGAGGGCGCCAGCGTGGTTGATTTTTCCTGGGCTCCCCGCAGTCCGCTCGAGCATGCGCTTGTCGCAGGCGCACATGGTGCACGCCGTATCGAGGCCGACGTCTCGCTGACCGAGATCCGCAACTTCGATCTCATCCAGGTGATGGCGCGGCGCGGCCAAGGGGCTGATCTGGCAAAGGCGGCCAAGGCCCGTTTCGGTGTGGCGCCACCGGATGCGCCAAAAGCGATCCAGGCCTCGGATGCCACATTGATCTGGTCGGGACCGGATCAGTTCTTCGTCCTCTCGAACGGCGGCAGGCACACTATGCAGACGTTGGCGCCGGCATTGTCCGGGTCTGCCTCGTTGTCGGATCAATCACATGCACGCGCGTTGATCAGCGCCTTCGGAATCCAGGCGCGCGCCATGCTCGCCAAGCTGTCGTCGATCGACCTGCATGCCGCCTCGTTCCCAGTTGGCTCCGCCGCCGCGACATCGATGGATCACACCAGCGTCACGCTCTGGCGCGGCGGCGATCGGCCGGATGGGCAGGCGGTGTTCAACCTTCTGGTGTTTGCGACGTTTGCCGAAAGCCTTTGGCATACGGTCCTGGATTCGGCTGCGGAGTATGGTGTGGTTATCGGCCATTCCGAGGAATTCTAGCCCGCCACTTGTGGACCTCGGCGCCGCCCCTCATTGCCCTGCCGGGCATTTCTCCCCGTGAACGGGGAGAAAGAAGCTGTTCGGAGTGCCGCGCCATTTCTGCAATGTTGGCGATTGGCGAAACCGGCGACGACAGCGTCCTTCGCCCCGTTTACGGGAGAAGATGGCGGCAGCCAGATGAGGGGCAGCGCCGACGTTTGGAAGATAGACTGGGAGGCCAATTCAATCCCAATTGACTGGGTTCGAAGCATCACCTTCACCTTGCCAAACGCACGCGCACTGCTATTCTTACCGCTAAAATAATTTCACACACAGGCAAACTTGTTTCTCGAACCGCAAGGCTGAGATGAGCCAGTCGCCCTACCCCGAAATTGCCGCCGGACCGCCGCGGCCGAGCCTCATCCTGAGGCCGGGCCAGATCGCGCTGCCGCCGGGCATGGAGCGTTATACGATCCATGGCGACGGCGCGGTTCTCATCGAGATCGAGGCCGGCGACACGGTCACCGTACGCAATGTCGAGGGTGGCCAGGCCTGCGAGTTGCTGGCCTGGGACAGGACCGGCGCGACCGATCCCGGCATTTTTGGTGAAGCATCGAACAGCAACGCTGCCGGCATCAAGGCACTGCTCATAGAGGGTGACGACAGTCTTGCCTCGCTGCGGGGCGGGCTCGCGCGCCGGCAGGTGCAGCTTGACCATGCCAAGGCGGTGCGGGTGTTCGGCGCCACTACGCCTGCCGGTACAGAACAAACATTCACGGTCACGCGTGACGGCTCGATGATCATCGCCGCGCCCGGCGGCCCGATGCTGGTCGACGGTCACGACACGGCGACGCCGCTGACCGCCATCGTCCGTCGCGCCAGCATCCGTCCGGCGGCGAAATCGCAGTTGGCCGACCCGCTGGCCGACCCGGTGCTCGATTTGCGCGTCCATTCGGCGACCGCGGAGGCCTATTTCGTCAAAGCTGGGGACTACCTGCAGATCATCGATGTCGACGGGCGCCAATGCACCGACTTCCAGTGCTTTTCGGCGCGCAAGCTGGACAGGGGACTGGATCATCCGCTCGACGTGACGACAACGCGCACGCTGATGGGCGCGAGCTACCCGATGCCCGGCCTGCATTCCAAATACTATGACCAGGACATGGAGCCGCTGGTCGAGGTGGTGCAGGACACTTGCGGCCGGCACGACGCCTTCGCGCTCGCCTGCGCGGCCAAATATTACGACGACATCGGCTATCCCGGCCACACCAACTGCTCGGAGAATTTCAACGGCGCTCTGGCCGGCAAGGGCGTCAATCCGCGCGCCGGCTGGATGGCGATCAACTTCTTCTTCAACACGGCGATCGACGCGCATGGCGTCATGGTGTCCGACGAGCCGTGGTCGAGGGCGGGCGACTATGTGCTGCTGCGGGCGCTCACCGACATCGTCTGCGTTTCCTCCGCCTGCCCCGACGACACGACGCCGGCCAATGGCTGGAACCCGACCGACATCCATGTGCGGACCTATTCCGGCCAGCACAAATTCTCGCGAGCGATCGCCAGACGCATGACGCCCGATTCGGAACCGAAAATGACCCGCGAGACAGCTTTTCATTCGAGCTTTGCCAAGCACACCCGCAACTTTCAGGAATACAAGGGCTATTGGCTCGCCAATTCCTTCGCCAAGGACTGGCCGATCGCCGAATACTGGGCCTGCCGGCAAGACGCGGTGATCATGGACCTGTCGCCGCTGCGCAAGTTCGAGGTCACCGGCCCGGATTCCGAGGCGCTGCTGCAATACACGCTGACCCGCAACGTCAAGAAGCTCGGCGTCGGCCAGGTGGTCTACTCGGCCATGTGCTACGAGCATGGCGGCATGATCGACGACGGCACCCTGCTGCGGCTCGGCAAGGACAATTTCCGCTGGATCGGCGGTGACGATCTGTCCGGCGAATGGCTGCGCGAGACGGCCGCCAAACTGGGCCTCAACGTGCTGGTGCGTTCCTCCACCGACCAGATGCACAATGTCGCGGTGCAGGGTCCGAAGAGCCGCGACATCCTGCGAGAAGTGATCTGGACTTCGCCATTGCAGCCGTCGATCGACGAGCTCGAGTGGTTCCGCTTCGCCGTCGCCCGCATTGGTGGCGGCAACGGCATTCCGGTCGTCGTCTCACGCACCGGCTATACCGGCGAACTCGGCTATGAGATCTGGTGCCATCCGCGCGACGCCGAAAAAGTGTTCGACGCCATCTGGGAGGCCGGCCAGCCGCATGGGCTGAAGCCAATGGGGCTGCAGGCACTCGACATGGTGCGCATCGAAGCCGGGCTGATCTTCGCCGGATACGAATTCTCCGACCAGACCGATCCGTTCGAGGCTGGCATCGGCTTCACCGTGCCGCTGAAGAGCAAGACCGACGATTTCATCGGCCGCGAGGCGCTGATCCGCCGCAAGGAGCACCCGCAGACGAAGCTGGTCGGCCTCGACGTCGACGCCAATGTCGACGTCGGCCATGGCGATTGCGTGCATGTCGGCCGCGCCCAGATCGGCGTCGTCACATCAGGCATGCGCTCGCCGGTGCTGAACAAGACTATCGCGCTGGCCAGGCTCGACGTCACCCATTCGGCTGTCGGTACCGAGGTCGAGATCGGCAAGCTCGACGGCCATGCCAAGCGGCTGCCGGCGCGTGTCGTCGCCTTCGCCCACTACGATCCGCAAAAGACCAAACCACGCTCCTGACGGCCTTCCTCCCAAGATAGTGAGGCCGTACTGGCAGTCTGCGATAGGAATTTTTTCTTGACCTGCTGAGGGCAGCTATGCTACATATTCGCCCATGGTGCTGATTTGCGCCGCGACCCGCCACCGGCGGGTTTTTCGTTTCCAGCCCCCTCGCCCTTTTCCGAACAATCCGCCCGCGGCAGTGTGAAGCTGACATGTTTCGCAAGCGTGATGTGCACGGCGCGACAAATCGCTTGACGTGCAAGCGCGCCGGATCAATCTTCACTGTTAAGAAAAAAATGCGACTGAGTGGAAACACCGGCAGTCGCCCAAGGCATGCGTCGATGATGAAGCCTCGCGAAGCCGCGGCCGTCACGAAGGGGGAACATCAAAATGGGGAACAAAGACATATGAGCACGATAACGACTGTCCTGGAGCCGCTTGCCGAAGGCAAGCTGCACCGAAATATCGACTGGCGCGGCGCCTTCTGGGTTGCGAGCGGCGTGCCTGCCCTCGTCCTGTTCTCGATCGGCGGCATTGCCGGCACGACCGGCACGCTGGCATTCGCGATCTGGATCTTCTCCATGATCATGGGCTTCCTGCAATCCTTCACCTATGCCGAAATTGCCGGTCTGTTTCCGAACAAGTCGGGCGGCGCGTCGATCTACGGCGCCACCGCCTGGCTGCGCTATTCCAAGTTCATCGCGCCGCTGTCTGTCTGGTGCAACTGGTTCGCCTGGTCGCCGGTGCTGTCGCTCGGCTGCTCGATCGCCGCCGCCTACATCCTCAACGCGCTGGCGCCAGTGCCGCTGTTCACAGAAACCTCACCCGATGTCGTCGCCTATATAGCCGCGCATGCCGGGACGAGTGCCGCCGACGCCATCACAGCGGTGACCGCGGCGGCGACGCCGGCAATCCGCAACTGGACGCTTTACAGCCACACGCTGGGACCGGTCTCGTTCACCTTCAACGCGACCTTCTTCATCGGCGCAGTGCTGATGCTGATCATCTTTGCGATCCAGCATCGCGGCATTCTCGGCACCGCCAATGTGCAGAAATATATCGGCCTCTTGGTCATCGTCCCGATGCTGATCGTCGGCGTGGTGCCGATCGTCACCGGCCAGATCAACTGGGCGAATTTTTCGCCGCTGGTGCCGCTGGCCGCAGCCTACGCGCCCGAGCCCGGTGCCTGGAACATCGCCGGCTGGACGCTGGTGCTTGGTGGTATGTTCATCGCCGCCTGGTCGACCTACGGCTTCGAGACCGCCGTCTGCTACACATCCGAGTTCAAGAACCCCGGCACCGACACGTTCAAGGCGATTTTCTATTCCGGCCTTCTGTGCATGCTGCTGTTCATCCTGGTGCCGTTCACCTTCCAGGGCGTGCTTGGCCTCAACGGTATGCTGGCGACGCCGATCGTCGACGGCTCCGGGGTCGCCGACGCGCTGGCCGGCATGGTCGGCGGCGGCGCGCTAGTCCACAGCCTGTTGGTGATGCTGATGATCCTGGCGCTGGTGCTGTGCATCATGACGGCCATGGCCGGCTCTTCGCGTACGCTCTACCAGGGCTCGGTCGACGGCTGGCTGCCGCGCTATCTCAGCCATGTCAACGAACATGGTGCGCCGACACGGGCAATGTGGACCGATCTCGTCTTCAACCTGATCGTGCTGGCCATCGCCTCGGCCGACGCGACGAGCTTCTTCTTCATCCTCGCCGTGTCGAATTGCGGTTACATCATCTTCAACTTCCTCAACCTCAACGCCGGCTGGATCCACCGCATCGACAACGGCCATATCGCACGGCCCTGGAAGGCGCCGAGCTGGCTGCTCGGGATCGGGGCGATCTTCGCCTATGTCAACGCGATCTTCATGGGCGCCGGTGCCAAGGTATGGAACCCGATGGCGCTGTGGGCCGGCCTGATCACGGCAGCGCTGATCATCCCGGTGTTCTGCTTCCGACACTACATTCAGGACAAGGGCAAGTTCCCCGACCACATGCTGGCCGATCTCGGCATGACGGGGGCCGACCTCTCGGTCAAAAAGGCGGGCATGCTGCCCTATCTGACGCTGGTCGCCGGCGTGGTGGTGATGCTGCTCGCCAACTGGTTCTTCGTCATCTGACCTCAAAAAAATGAAAAGGATCGGGCGCGCTTCGGCGCGCCCAATCCTTTTCGACAGGCGTGATCGATCTATTCGGCGGCCAGCGCCAGTTGCGGCTTTTCAGCTTCCTGGCTCAGTTCCAGTT
>NZ_RZQL01000460.1 GCF_003997935.1 Mesorhizobium sp. M7A.F.Ca.US.006.01.1.1 | reverse complement strand
GTTCGGGCCAGTTGTAGAAATCATCGCGGACGAAGCCGGACGAGCCATTGCTGCGAACGACGATCCTGACGCCGGTATTCTCGGCAAAGGCGGTGTCGAGGCCTTCGGCGAGGCCGGCCGCCATGAAGTCGCCCACCACCAGGACGGTGCGGGCGTCCGGTGCCTTGTCGACCACCGGGATTTCCGGTTCAGCGGGCGGGCGCGGGGCGCGGGGTTTCTTCGCCTTGGGCCTGGGCCTCGGCTTCTGGATATCCAAGGGCGGCTCAATGCGCTCGCTGCGGCGCGGAAACAAAAGGTCGCGCAACGACCAGCCGCGGTTTTGCTGCTCCTGCGCCATGGCCGGCGCATGAAAGGCGCCAGCCACGCCGACGGCAAGCACGATCACGGCCAGGATGAGCACCGGCATTCGACGAACAAGCCCTGCGATGCGCGCAGCCGAAGCCAATCGTTTCCTCCGTCCCTTGGCGCGGCAAGGCCCGCGCCAACCAGATTGCTACAGTGTCCTTTGCGCGCCCGGAAGGCCGCGCGGCACCGCAGGCGGCTCTATTTCTGCCGGAGCCACTTCAGCACTTCCATGCTCGGATAGCCGTCCTGGGTCAAGCCGGCCCTGGCTTGGAAGGCCATGATGGCAGTCTTCGAGCCGTCGCCGATCTTGCCGTCGAACTTGCCGTCGTAAAGGCCATGCTGGGAAAGCCGCTTCTGCAGCTCCTGCCTTTCCTCGAAAGTGAGCTTGGTGAAAGGCCGCTTCCAGTCCTGCACCAGACCGCTCGAGCCGGCGATTTCGTCGGCAAGAAGACCGACGGCCAGCGCATATTTGTCGGCATTGTTGTAAGCTTTGATGACCGTGAAATTCTTGATCATCAGGAAGGCCGGCCCGCTGCGGCCGTCCGGCACCTTCAGCGTCGCCTTGTCGGAGCCGTTCTTGAACGGCTTGCCGTTGGCCCTGACGACGCCCAGCGCCTGCCATTGCGACAGCGTCTTGGAACCGCCGGGCAGCTTTCCGGCCGGCAAGGCGACCTCATAGCCCCAGGTCTTGCCAGCCTGCCAGCCATTCTTCTTCAACAAATTGGCTGATGTCGCCAGCGCATCGGGGATCGAATTCCAGATGTCGCGCTTGCCATTGCCGTCCATGTCCACGGCATAGTGCAGATAGCTGGTCGGGATGAACTGGGTGTGGCCCATGGCGCCGGCCCAGGATCCGCTCAAATGGCTTTCGTCGATGTCGCCGGTCTGCAGGATCTTCAGCGCGGCGACCAGTTGGGTGCGGGCGAATTTTGCCCGCTTCGGATCGGCGTAGGCCAAGGTCGCCAGCGAGCGCACGACGTTGCGCATGATGTCGTCGCGCTTGAGGATCTCGCCATAGTTCGATTCCATCGACCAGATGGCCAGCAGGATGTAGCGGTCGACGCCGAACCTGGCCTCGATCCGGTCCAGCCATGGCTTCCATTTCCTGGCCATCTGCTGGCCCACGGCGACCGACTGGTCATGGACGCGGTTGTCGAAATAGTCCCAGGCAGGGGCCGTGAATTCAGGCTGCGTACGCGCCTTTTCCAGCACCACCGGATCGATATCCCTGATATTCCTGAAGGCCTGGTCGTAGAGGGCGCCGGAAACGCCGCTCTGCACGGCGGTGGCGCGGAAGCCGGCGACCCACTGCCGGAAACCGGCATCGGCGAAGGCAGGGCCAGGCATCAGCAGAGCGAGCGATAGGCTGGCTGCCGCCATGACGCTGGTAAAAATTTTTGCGGCATTGCGAACGGACATCTTTTCCTCCTTCTCTGTCTCAGGAAAGACCATTCATCGCCGAACCAGGTTAGGAATTAGTTTACCATAGGCGCCACGGGGAACGAAAAGACGCTTCGAAGC
>NZ_RZQL01000459.1 GCF_003997935.1 Mesorhizobium sp. M7A.F.Ca.US.006.01.1.1 | reverse complement strand
ACTCAGAGGTTATCAAATCCATGTCCGAAAGCCGCATCCGGTTCCGTCACCTGCAGGCATTCCTTGAGGTTGCGCGACAAGGAAGCGTGGCGCGAGCGGCTGACTTGCTGCATGTCAGCCCACCGGCGGTGACCAAGACATTGCGCGAGCTGGAAGAGGCACTGGGTGTAGCGGTGGTGGAGCGCGATGGCCGCGGCATCCGGCTGACGCGCATCGGCGAGATCTTCCTTCGCCACGCCGGCACGGCGATCACGGCACTCAAGCAAGGCGTCGATTCCGTCCGCCAGGACGGAGCGGTCAACCGCCACCCGATCCGCATCGGCGCGCTGCCGACGGTGTCGGCGCGGGTGATGCCGCTGGCCATGAGCCTGTTCCTCAAAGAGGGCACCAGTGCGGCAATCAAGATCGTCACCGGCGAGAATGCGGTGCTGCTCGAACAGTTGCGCACCGGCACGCTCGATCTCGTCGTTGGACGGCTGGCGGCGCCGGAAAACATGACCGGATTCTTCTTCGAGCACCTCTATTCCGAACCGGTGCTGTTCGTGGTGCGCGCCGGACATCCGCTGCTTGACCCGGGGCAGGATGTGTTCGCACGGCTCGACGAATTCCCGATGCTGATGCCGACTCGGGAATCGGTCATCCGTCCGTTTGTCGACCGCCTGTTCATCACTAACGGCATGACCGCGCCGGCAACCGAGATCGAAACCGTCTCGGACTCCTTCGGCCGCGCCTTCCTGCGGCGGAGCAATGCCGTCTGGATTATTTCGGCCGGCGTCGTTGCCAACGAACTCGGCAGCGGCGCCTTCGTCGCCTTGCCGGTCAACACCGAGGAGACCAAGGGACCGGTCGGCTTGACAATGCGGACCGACATGGCGCCCTCACCGGCCTTCTCCATCCTGCTGCAGACCGTCCGCGAAGCGGCAAGGCAAAGCAGCTGATGCGGCTCAGACTGGCGATCAGATCTCCCGCGAAGGCGTGAAGCGAACGCTTGCGGATCGCACCTGCCCGGGTGTCAATACGATGCAGCCAGTATCGATGCCCGCGTCGCTGCGATTGAAGGCATCGGTGATGTTGCTGACCGGCTCGGCGCAGAAGAACGGCTCGCCGGGCGGCGTGTAGAGGACAAGGAAATCGAGTGGCGCCTCGGCCTCGATGTCCAGTTGCCGCCCATGCTCCGGCCAGGAGATCCGGGCGCGGCGCGACCATCCGGTGAAGACCGTGTCGAAGTCCGTCTCCGACACGTCGAAGCCCGTGGTCGGGTTGGAGCCGGCAAGCGGCAGGACGTGCCGGGTGGGCAGGATTTCCGCATCGGTCTCCCACATGCCGGATACCTGCGCCTGGACATGTGTCCACGGTGTCGACGGGAAATAGGGATGGAGGCCGAAGCCTGCGGGCATCGGCGCGTCCGAGAGGTTGCGCAGCGAGAGGGCAATGACCAGGCCGCCATCGACCAGCGAGATCTCCTGCCTCGCCTCATAGCTCCACGGCCAGGAATCGGCGGCATGGCGATAGGATAGGACGGTGGTGCTGGCTTCGTGCCGCACCACGGTCCATGGCCGACGCCAGCCATGGCCATGCTCGTGATGCGGATCGTCCGGGCTGGTCGGCAGTTCGACGGTGCGGCCCGCGAATGCGAAGCGACCGCCCCTTATGCGATTGGAATAGGGAACCAGCGGGAAGCAGGCCATGGCGCCGGCATCCCGGCTGTCGATTGCCGCCTGATCCGCAGGGCGCAGCCAATCCACCACGGAACCGTTTTGCCGCCAGCGATACGACGCCAGCGCGCCGCCGGCGTCCGGGGCAATCTCCACAGTCGCAATGCCGTCGCTGATCGAGATCAGCTCTTGGTGCTGCTCGGCAACGGCAG
>NZ_RZQL01000458.1 GCF_003997935.1 Mesorhizobium sp. M7A.F.Ca.US.006.01.1.1 | reverse complement strand
CGTCATAACCATCAAACATTCAATTCGTCTAAAATGTTCCGGAACCATTTTAGCGAGCGCTAATTGAATCGCACTATGCGAGTCAGCGCATGCGTCTGAAGTTCATCAAGCCCATGGAACCCGAGCTGGTCGAAACGCCACCGCAGGGCGACGAATGGCTCCATGAGATCAAATTCGACGGGTATCGGACCCAAATCATCAAGGATGACAACGGGATCCGGCTGTTCACCAAGAACGGATACGACTGGACAGGCCGCTATATCGAACTTGCCGGAGAGGCGGAGGCGATCGAGGCGGAAAGTTTCATCATCGATGGCGAGACAATCACGGTCAACGAGGCCGGCCTGTCCGACTTCCAGGCCCTGCAGTCAGCCGTCACCCGTCGTAAGCCTTCGCGCGATCTGTATTTGGTGGCATTCGACCTCCTGCACCTGAACGGGCATGATTTGCGCAACATGCCGGTGGAAGACCGCCGCGAGATCCTGCAGGAACTGATTCCAGCCGTCGGTCGCATTCAGGTCAGCAAAGCCATGCCCGGCACCGGGGACGCGGTTTATCACCTGGTCGACAGGGCGGGGTTGGAGGGCATGGTCTCGAAGCGCAAGGCCAGCGTCTATCGCAGCGGACCGACGATGAACTGGCGCAAGATCAAGTGCTATGCCGAAAAGGAAATGGACATTATTGGCGTGCAGCGCGAGGCTGGGAAGCCGGCAATGGTGCTCATGGCCGACAAGGGCCGCTACGCCGGCGGCGCCTTCGTTGCCTTTAAAGCCGACAAGCGCCAGCGACTATGGGATCGCGTGCAAGGGAAAGTCGGCGGACCAGTGCCCATCGGTCTAAAGAAAGAAAAGGCCGAATGGCTCAAGCCTGGTCTGGTCGGTCGCGTGCGGTTCCTGAAGGGCGAGGAGAAGCTTCGCCATGCGAAGCTGCTGGACTACCGGGAGGAATAATTCTTGGGCTGCAGGCAATGAGTGCCCACGTTGCGGAACAGAACCGTGTGGCTGACGTTGTGCCGACATCGGCACGTCTAGGAGAAACGGCATGGTGGCGCCGCGCGCGGTCTGGAAGGGCTTTCTGAGGGTCGGTTCCGTGTCGTGCGGGGTGAAGATAGTTGGTGCCACAAGCGAGGCATCCAAGATCCACTTCAAGATTCTGAACCGCAAGAACGGCTTGCCCGTCAAGAGCGCCTATGTCGACGAAGGGACCGGCGATGTTGTCGAAGTCGCGGATCAGATCAAAGGCTACGAGGCGGACAAGGGCGAGTTCATACAAGTCGAGCCGGACGAGATCAAGAAACTGAAACTGACGTCGCAGCATACGCTTGATGTCGATTCCTTTGTTCCGGTTGCCGAGATCGACACACGTTACCTGGAGAAGCCATACTACCTAATCCCGGCTGACGGCGCCTCGTTGGAGGCCTTTTCTGTCCTGCGCGATGCGATGGCCAAGAAGCGCGTTGCGGCGCGATCCTGCGTCGTGCTCTATCAGCGCGGGCGCGAAGTGTTGATACAGCCGCTTGAAAAAGGAATGCTGCTGACCGAGTTGCGCACCCACAATGAGATGACGTCGGAAGACACCGTCTTCGACGATGTGAAAAGCCCAAAATACGATTTGGATCTGCTCGAAATCGCGGGGCTTCTCATCGACAAGAAGGTGACAAAGTTCGATCCTTCGAAATTCGAGGATACTTACGAGGATGCGTTGATTGCCATGATCGACGCCAAGCGCAAGGGCAAAAAGCCCCCGAAACCGGCGCCAAAGCCCCAGGAGAACGTGGTCGACCTGGCCTCGGTTCTTCGAAAGAGCCTCGCCAAGGAAGGCATCGGCAAAGACCGGCCAAAGGCCAAGAGCCGCAAATCGGCATAGTTAAAAATAGCAATCCCACCATCACCGCGCATGACCCAGTAG
>NZ_RZQL01000457.1 GCF_003997935.1 Mesorhizobium sp. M7A.F.Ca.US.006.01.1.1 | reverse complement strand
GCCCTCCCTTGTCGGTCGAAACGGTCGATCCGGTGGTCAGCGCCTGGTTGGCCAGCGCCACGTCGAACTCGCGTTCGGATGCCGCCGACATGTCGATGGCAATGCGGTAGCCGGTTCCGTCCTCGTTCTTGAGCACGTCGAGCTTGTCGACGGCAAAGGGTCCCTTGCCGGTGAGGATCAGACGCGAAACGCCCTCGCCGAGTTCGCCCAGGCGCACGCCCTTGACCAGGCCCCGCGCCTTCAAATCCTTGGCATCCACGGCGAATCTCGTATTCGCGAGATCGATGACAAGGCGGTTGGGACCACGCAGCAGGAACCATTTGATATCGGGTTCGCGGTCGAAATCCATGACGATACGCATCTTGGTGGCATCGCCGGCCATCTTGTAGCCTTTTGCCACGAGCGGAGCGTCGGCGGCATTGGCATTTGAGGAAAACGCGGATGAGGCCGCCAGCAGCAGCAAGAGGCAGAAAGCGGCCAGGATCCGGCCGCCGACACGACATCCCTTGTCTGTGAAGTCCGCCAATCCCATCTCTTTTCCAGTCGCTCCCGGTTTGGCGCCCGGCGCCCGGTCGTTTCGTCCAAATGCCGGTTAGGCCGCGAACTCGATTAACGATTGGTATCCAGAGAAGGTTAACCAAGCCTTTTCATGCAAGGGCCGCAAGCTTGGCTTACGCTACGGAACGGCTTTTTGCCGGCATCGGAAATCGGGGTTGCCTTCCACCCCGCCAAATCATAAAAGCGATGGTGGATCACTGCAATCCTGGAACCGCCCTCCTCCGCAGCTTCTTGCTACAGGGTCAGACGTAAAGGCGGCTCCTTTCGCTTTCAGGCGAAAAGGGTTCAGGTGATCGCGACGAATTTCGCAGGCGTGCTCCCGTGGCGGGGGAATCGCCTGCGTGAGGAAAACGGCCGGGTTTGTTCCCGTGCCGGCTCTGTATGAGCAAACAAGCTGGTCCGGTTCATCCGGGCTTTGGTTCAAAAGGTTCTGTTGGTGACGATGGCTTCAAGCGCAATCATGGAAAGGTCCGCATCAAACCGCGCCATTATGGCTGCGGGCGGCACCGCCATGGCGCTCAAGTGGCGGCCGACGGACGTTCAAATATCCGGCACCCACATTCCAGACACGCAGCAGCAGGCTTTGCCTCGCAAGCTGCGGCTGACGGCTGCCGGGGGGAAACGAAATAATGCCCAACAAAATGCTGATAGACGCCTCCCACCCGGAGGAAACACGCGTTGTCGTCATACGCGGTAACCGTATTGAAGAATTCGACTTTGAATCTCAGGACAAGAAGCAGCTCAAAGGAAACATCTACCTAGCCCGCGTAACGCGCGTAGAGCCCTCCCTTCAGGCAGCCTTTGTCGAATATGGCGGCAACCGTCACGGTTTTCTCGCCTTCAGTGAAATTCACCCCGACTACTACCAGATCCCGGTCGCCGATCGTCAGGCACTGCTGCGCGCGGAAGCGCAGGAGGCCGAGGACGAAGAGAACGAGGACGGCGACGGCGATGATCGCCAGAGCCGCGATCGCGGACGGCGCGGCCGCAGGCGCGGCGGCAAGCCCCGCGACCGGGGCGAGCACAAGCGCGATGCTGCCGATTCCGGTGAGGCAAGCGACGAGGCAGAAGAAGGCGCCGACGCTGGTGTCGAGGACATCTCGCACACGTCCGAGATAATCGAACATGCGGCTGATTCGTCCGAACATGCCGATGCGTCCGAACATGGCGAGGATTCTGCCGAGCAGGACGAAGGTGAAACCCGCGAAGGCGGCCCGACGTCGATCGCCGCCTCGGTCGAGGCCGATGTGATTTCCGAAGCCGTCCCGCAGGCCGAACAAGGCAGCGAAGCGACCTCCGGCGACAACGATCGCGGCATGCTGGAAGAAGTGCAGTCCTCGCACCCCGACGATCACGAGGTCGAATCGGTCGGCGCCGAGG
>NZ_RZQL01000456.1 GCF_003997935.1 Mesorhizobium sp. M7A.F.Ca.US.006.01.1.1 | reverse complement strand
ATCAGCCGCAGCACGGCTGGATGACAGACCGAATTGAGATGCGCCACGGCAGCGTTGTCGCGGGCGGCCGCCATGACATACTGGGTGAGGTCATTGGAGCCGATCGAGAAGAAGGCGGCATCAGTAAAGGCTTCCGGCACGATCGCCACCGAAGGCACTTCGACCATGATGCCGAGCGGCGGCATCTTGTTCGCGATACCGCGCGCGGCAAGTGCAGCCTGCTCCTCGGCGAACATTGCCGCTGCCTGTCGGTATTCCTCCACAATGGCGATCATCGGGAACATCACTTTCAGATTGCCGTGCACGGCGGCGCGCAGCAGCGCCCGGATCTGTACACGAAACACCTCGGGTCTTGCCAGCGACAGCCTGATGCCGCGCAGGCCGAGGAACGGATTGCTCTCCTCGACGGTAAGGCCGGGCACCGGCTTGTCGCCGCCGGCGTCGACGGTGCGGATCGTCACCGGCTTTTCGCCAGCCCACTCCAGCACCTTGCGATAGGCGCGATACTGCGTCTCCTCATCCGGCAGCGTCTTGCCGAACAGGAATTCGGTGCGCATCAGGCCGACGCCGTCGCAGGTCGCGATGTCGATGCGGTCGACCTCGGACGGAGCGGCGATGTTGACCTGCATCCGCACCGCGGTGCCGGCCTTGGTCACTGCCGGTCGCGCCAGGAACGTCCCGGCCCGATCGCGGCGCGCCCGGAATGATGAAGAGGATTGGCGAAAGGCAGTGATTTCAGCCTTGGAGGGTGACAGCACGACGCCGCCATGTTCGGCGTCGAGCAGCGCTGTGCCGGCTAGATGAGCCAGCGAAGTGCCCAACCCGACAACCATGGGCACGCCGCGCGAGCGCGCCAGCATGGCGACGTGGCTCGCCGTGCTGCCCGCCTTCAGCGCTATGCCGCCGCCGCCGCTCCAGTCGGTTTCGAGGAAGCGCGTCGGCGCGATGTCCTCGCCATAGAGGATGGCACCGGCTGGTGCCTGGACGTCGCCATCCTCGGACAGCGCCCGCAGCACCTGGTCTCTGATGTCGCGTATGTCGGCGGCACGTGCGCGGAAATAATCCTGGTCTGAAGCATCGTAGCCGGCAGTCTCAGTATCAAGCGCTTGCCGCCATGCTTTGTCGGCTGGCAGGCCGGCGCGGATCGCGGCAAAGGCCGGGCTGCTCAGCGCATCGTCTTGCAGCATGGCGATCTGAAACTCGAGAATGTCGGCGGCATCGCCCTCGGCCATCTCGATCAATGCGGTGAGACGGCCTGTCGCGACGGCGATTGCGGTTTCGAGCGCGGCCTTCTCGTCGTCGGCTGTTTCTTTGCCGACATAGGGTGCGGCAATCCGGTCGAGGTCGAACAGCGGTCCTTCGGCATAACCGGCCGAGGCCGAAATGCCTTGCAACCTAAGCGGTTCGGACATGGTCCGCGCCTTCATCGAAATCGCGCCGCACCAATTCGACCAGCGCGTCGACGGCGTCATTGGCGCCCTCGCCGCTGGCCCTGATGTGCAGCACGGTGCCTTTCGGCGCCTTGGCCGCCATCACCTTGACGATGCTCTTGGCGTCGAACCATGGTCCGTTGGCAGCCAGCGCGATTTCCACCTCGGCGGCAAAGCTCTTGGCCAACTTGGTGAACTTCACCGAAGGACGCGCGTGCAGGCCCACATCGTGGGTGATCACAACGGTCGCTTCGGCGGATGCGGACATGTCTTTCAAAATTCCCGTTCGTTCACGAGGGCGACAATTCATGCGCCGTCGCCACCACTTCCCTGAGCGAGGCGCCGCCGGAGGCCTCGGTCGCCGCCATCACCGCGCCTTCGACGATCGGCGCGTTGCAGACGATGATCTTTTGCGAGCGTGGCTCGCCGATCATCTCTACCGCCATTTCCGAGTTGGTCTCGGCCCCGCCGAGATCGACCAGGATGGCGACACCGGCTTCCGACCAGACCTTGTCGA
>NZ_RZQL01000455.1 GCF_003997935.1 Mesorhizobium sp. M7A.F.Ca.US.006.01.1.1 | reverse complement strand
GCCTCGATCCGTGCCATGGGGCTGAAGGACGCGGCCAAGCGGCTGATGGAAAAGGCCGGCGTGCCGGTGGTGCCGGGCTACCATGGCGAGGCACAGGAGATCGTGCTGCTTGCCTCCAAGGCGCGCGAGATCGGCTATCCGGTACTGATCAAGGCGCGCGCCGGCGGCGGCGGCAAGGGCATGCGCCGGGTCGAACATCCCGATGAATTTTCCGAGGCGTTGTCCAGCGCGCGGCGCGAGGCGAAAGCCGCCTTCGGCGACGACCGCGTGCTGGTCGAAAAATATGTCGACAAGCCGCGCCATATCGAAGTGCAGGTGTTCGGCGACAGGTTCGGCAATGCGGTGCATCTCTACGAGCGCGACTGCTCGGCGCAGCGTCGCCACCAGAAGGTGATCGAGGAAGCGCCGGCCCCTGGCATGACCGAGGCTTTGCGCAAGGCGATGACGGATGCGGCGGTGAAGGCCGCCAAGGCGATCAATTATTCAGGCGCCGGCACCATCGAGTTTATCGTCGATGCCTCGCAGGGCCTGAAGGCCGACCGCTTCTGGTTCATGGAGATGAACACCCGCCTGCAGGTCGAGCATCCCGTCACCGAAATGGTCACCGGCACCGATCTAGTCGAGTGGCAGTTGCGGGTCGCCAGCGGCGAAAAGCTGCCCAAGACGCAAAGCGAGATCGCGCTCGTCGGCCATGCCTTCGAGGCGCGCATCTATGCCGAGGACGCGGCAAAAGGTTTCCTGCCGGCGACCGGCACGCTGCACCATCTGAAATTTCCAGACGCGGCCCCGCAGGGCGCCACGATGCGCATCGAGACCGGCGTGCGAGCGGGTGACGCCATCTCGCCCTATTACGATCCGATGATCGCCAAATTGGTCGTCCACGCAACGGACAGGCAGGCGGCACTCGAAGCTCTCGGTGCAGTGCTGTCGCGAACCGAGGTCGCCGGCTCGACCGTCAACACAGCCTTTCTTGCCGCTCTTGCCGCCGATCCGGATTTCGCCGCAGGCGACGTCGACACCAGCCTGATCGCCAGGCACCAGACGGCGCTGACCGAGGTCGCGCCGCCGAGCGGCGAAACCATTGCCGCGGCCGCAATCGCAGCCTCGGGGGCCGGAGCATCGCCGTTGTCAGACGATCCGTGGTCGTCGCTTGCCGGCTATGCCCATTTCCACAGCGTGGCGCGACGCACATGGCTGAAGTTCGGCGAAGACAATATCGCGGCGAAGGTTTCGGTGCGGGCGGACGGACGATTCCAGGTCGCGCTGGACAAGCCCTATGACGACACCAATTCGCATGATTTTCGCTCAACACCACGCCTCGCCCGCTGGCCAGGCCATATCACCATGTTCGAAGGCGCCGTTGGCTACACCTTCGCCGTGCCGGACCCGTTGGCACGGGCCGATGAGGCGTCGGCAAGCACCGGCAGCCTGCGTGCGCCGATGCCGGGACTGGTCAAGCTGGTGCGCGTGGGAAAGGGCGATGCCGTGATCAAGGGCCAGCCACTGCTGATCCTGGAGGCGATGAAGATGGAACACACCATCGCCGCGCCGCAGGACGGCGTGATCGCCGAGATCGCCACCGAGGGCGCACAGGTGACCGACGGGACGGTGCTGGTACGGTTCGTCGAGGAACAAGCCGCTTCGGCCGCTGTAGCCAGCTGACGGTTCGAAGGCAGACTACAGGGCAAACAAGAAAATGGCCGGGACGAGCCCGGCCATTTCTCCATGCTATCCAGTCGCCAAGTCGGCGATTACTGCGCGATCGGCGCGTATTTGCCGTCATGCCACTGGTTGATGTCGTAGCTGGCATTCTTGAGATCGCCCTTCTCGTCGAAGGTGACATCACCGACAACGGTGCTGATCGGCGTGCCGTTCTTCAGCGCTTCGGCAACCTTGGCCGGGTCGTCGCTGCCGGCACGCTTGATGCCTTCGGCGAATGCCTGGATCGTGGCGTATGAGAACAG
>NZ_RZQL01000454.1 GCF_003997935.1 Mesorhizobium sp. M7A.F.Ca.US.006.01.1.1 | reverse complement strand
GGCCGCACTCATGACCGGCTGGGCTCGGTTAATCCTGCATGCCGCGCCCATGAGGTTACTTGTCCGGAGTGCGTCGAGCACAACGAGGAGATGTAGTTCACGATCTTTGAAAAGCGTGGTCAACCATCCAAAGTGTGGATGCCTTTCATCGAAACAAACGATTTCATCAATGTTCTGGAATCCTGCATGGGCAGAAGCACCTGATGGACACCGATGCCCCCACTGCCTCATGGCGTGGCGAGCGTCTTAAGAAACCGCCCGAAAGGAGATTTTTCATGCGCTCTACCGGGCAGTGGAGTGCTGGGAAAGGGAGTTGCAACTGACCGGCCATGTCAAACTGTCCGACTTCTTCCGAGCCTATGGACAGACCGGGAGACGCGCACGTGTAGCGGCTCACATCGTCATACTGCACCTACGCCACACACCGGCCGGACCTGATCCGGCTTTATGAGCATTGGGTTTTGTCAGTTGCCCAAGCGTGATGGCTTTCGCGACGCGGCGCGCCTCAGGAACTGAGCCGCGTCCAGGTCGAAACGCGGGAAAGAAAGACAGGAAACAGAATGGCCGATCAATTCGCAACGGACGTCATTGCCCTGATCAAGAAACGCGCCGAGTCGGAGAGCGGTGAGGGAATGCCTGCGTCATTCGTCGGCGAGATAACAATCGCCACGGAACTGGACGCGCTCGGGTTCGATTCGCTGGGTTTGGCGGACGTCCTCTGGGATGTGGAGCAGGCCTACGGCATCAAGATCGACATGAACACGGCCGATGCCTGGTCCAATCTCAAGAATGTCGGCGACGTCGTGGAAGCCGTCCGCGGCTTGCTTGCGAAGGAGGCTTGAATGGACAGGCGCGTCGTTATCACCGGAGTGGGCGGCCTGTGCGGACTGGGCACCGAGGCCGCCTCTATGTGGAAAGAGATGCGCGAAGGCCGCTCCGCCATCGGCCCGATCGCCAATTCCGAGCTTCATGACCTGGAGGGCATGACCGGCGCTGAGATCAAGGCGCTGCCCCAGCACGACATCAACCGGGGGCATCTCATCTCCATGGACCGCTTCAGCTTGCTCGCCGTGCTTGCAGCGCGCGAAGCCATGCGGCAGGCCGGACTTTCCTGCGACGAGGGGAATGCCCATCGCTTCGGCGCGACAGTGGGCGTCGGATTTACCGGTTCGTACGCAACAGAACAAACTTACCGCTCACTGCTTTTGGGTAGCGCAATCCGTGCTGAACTCTTCACTGGAGTAAAGGTGATGCCCAGCGCCGCTTCCGTCCATCTTAGCTTGAGCCTCGGCTTGCGCGGGCCGGTCTTCGGGGTGACCTCCGCATGTGCCTCGGCCAACCATGCGATCGCCTCGGCGGTGGACCAGATCAAGCTGGGCCGGGCCGACGTAATGGTTTCCGGGGGCAGCGACGCACCCTTCGCATGGGGCGTGCTGAAAGCATGGGAAGCAATGCGCGTGCTTTCACCCGATACCTGCCGGCCCTTCTCCGCCGATAGGAAGGGCCTGGTGCTGGGCGAGGGTGCGGGCATGGCCGTGCTGGAAAGCTACGAGCATGCCACGAGGCGTGGTGCCACAATTCTTGCCGAGATCGCCGGCGTCGGCCTTTCCGCCGATGCCTTCCACATTGCCGCGCCATCTGTCGAGGGGCCAGCGTCGGCGATGCGCGCCTGCCTTGCCGATGCCGGGCTGAATGCCGAGGACGTCGACTATCTCAACGCGCACGGCACCGGTACCAAGAGCAATGATCAGACTGAAACGGCGGCGATCAAGCGTGTGTTTGGAAACCACGCTTATTCGATGTCCATCTCTTCCACCAAGTCCACGCACGCGCATTGCCTCGGCGCAGCGAGCGCGCTTGAAATGATCGCCTGCGTGATGGCAATCCAAGAGGACGTCGTGCCGCCGACCGCCAACTATCGCGAGCCAGATCCCGCTTGCGACCTCGACATCACACCCAATGTGCCGCG
>NZ_RZQL01000453.1 GCF_003997935.1 Mesorhizobium sp. M7A.F.Ca.US.006.01.1.1 | reverse complement strand
GTCTGACATAGAGATTGTAGTCCATGGCGATCACCGGTCGTGACTTCGGTCCTTCGGGGATCTGCGGCAGCGAAAAGTGCATGATGCCGTTGTTGGCAGTCGGTCGGGCGGGGCCCTGCGAGACGCCGCTGGCGTCGAATTGATAGCCGGCCGCCGGCAGCGCTTCATAGAGCGCCTTGCCGGTCGACAGATACGGCGCGCGAAAACCGACAACCGCATGCCGCGCGAAATCGCGCCAGCCCTCGGGTTCGGGCGCAATGCCGTTGATGGCATAGGCGTTCTCGAGAATGTGCTCGAACGAACCGAACTCTTTCAGCCAGTCGGCCTTGCTCCAGTCCTTGCCGTCGAAATGGCCGCAGCCATGGCTGGCGATGTCGTGGCCTTCATGCGCGGCAAGCCCGATCTGCTCGAGCCGCTCGCTGACTTCCTGTTTCGATGCGGCAAAGCCGATGTTGGATTTGCCGGCGCTTTTGCCGGGTGCGGTGTATTCCTTGCGTGTTTCCGGCGACAGCAGGAAGACGCAGGACAGAAAATAGGTGAAATGCGCGCCGGTGCGCTCAGCCAATGCCCGGCTGCGCTTCCACTGCGAAATATCGCGGGCGCTGTCGAACGAGATGATGACGACCTGTTTCGGCTTTGCCGGCGCCGGCGGGTCGGCCAGAGCCACGCCGGCAGTGACGAGCGCGGCAAGCGAAAACGCAACAACGCGGAACGGACGAAGCATAGGAAATCTGATCTTAACTCGGGGAACGTCTGCAAGCCGGCTATCGCCTAAATGTGGCGCGGGTGCGATGGGCCTCTTCGGCTGCTCGTCCGGGGCAAACATCCGTTTGCCCCGGACAATAGCGATTTTCCGGTTGAACCCCTTCCATGCCGGCAAAATTTCGCTAAAACGCGGGCTGACAAAGGCCCGACCGGGCAGGAATGGTTTGATTTGATGTCCGACGACAGTTTTATCCGTGAAGTCAACGACGAGATCCGTCGCGAACAGGCGCAGGCGCTGTGGGACCGTTTTGGCCCAGCCCTGATTGTCGTTGCGATCCTCGTGGTGCTCGGCACCGCAGCCTTCGTCGGCTATCGCTATTGGGACGAGACGCGCGCCAACCGCTCGGGCGATGCGTTCTCCCAGGCGCTGAAGCTTGCCAATGACGGCAAGAACGATGAGGCGCTGACCGCGCTCGATCAGTTAGAGAAGGATGGCTACGGCGCCTATCCGCTGCTCGCCCGCATGCGCGGCGCGACCGTCAAGGCGAACAAGGGCGACGTTCCCGCCGCCGTCAAGGATTTCGACGAAGTCTCCGCCGACACGGCCATTCCCCAGAGCATTCGCGACATGGCGCGGCTGCGGGCAGCGCTGCTGCTCGTCGACCATGGCTCGTTCGCCGACGTGTCCAGCCGTGTCGAAGCGCTGACATCCGACACCAACACGCTGCGCCACACGGCGCGCGAGGCGCTCGGCCTTTCCGCCTGGAAAGAAGGCAAGACGCAGGATGCGCTAAAACTGTTCGACCAGATCGCCGCTGACGACGGCGCCCCGCGCAACACCCGCGAGCGCGCAACGTTGATGTCCGAACTGATCCGCGGGTCGGGCAGTGCGTCGTGACCTTCAAAGTCGCCATCATCGGCAGACCTAACGTCGGCAAATCGACTCTTTTCAATCGGCTGGTGGGAAGGAAGCTGGCGCTTGTCGACGACACGCCGGGCGTCACCCGTGACCGTCGCGTCCATGCCGCCAAGCTTTACGACCTGCATTTCGACGTCATCGACACCGCCGGCTTCGAGGACGCGGGCGCCTCGACCTTGCCCGGCCGCATGCGCGTGCAGACCGAGATCGCCATCCGCGAGGCCGACCTGATCTTCTTCACCATCGACGCCAAGTCCGGCCTGTTGCCTGACGACAGAACCTTCGCCGAGATCGTGCGCAAATCCGGCAAGCCGGTCGTGCTGGTCGCCAACAAGGCCGAGGCGAAGGGCGCCCAGGGCGGCATGCTGGAAGCTTGGGAACTCGGCCTTGGCG
>NZ_RZQL01000452.1 GCF_003997935.1 Mesorhizobium sp. M7A.F.Ca.US.006.01.1.1 | reverse complement strand
ACCGCGCAATTGCTTGCGGGAACGACACGGGCGAATTCGACCTTCGAAGGCGTCGATGGCGACATCGAGCTTGCCAAGGGCGTCCGCCTGATCTCGACGCCCGGTCATTCGATCGGCCACTACAGCCTGCTGGTGGAGTTTCCCAAGCGCAAGCCGATCATGTTCACAATCGACGCGGCCTATACGCAGAAGAGCCTTGAAACGCTGTGCCAGGCTGCCTTCCACATCGATCCGGTGGCGGGCGTCAATTCGATGTGCAAGGTGAAGAAACTCGCCGAGGACCATGGCGCCGAGTTGATGTACTCGCACGACATGGACAACTTCAAGACCTACAGGACCGGCACGCAATTCTACGGCTGATGGCCGCCAATCGGGAGACAAGACGATGCGCTATCTCGAACACGCCGATCCGGTCATCACCCTGACCGCGGGGCCAGTGAACGCCTATGCCGAAGTGCTGCGCGGCCTCGGGCGCACGGTGCTCTACGACTACGACCCGGCGTTCCAGCTCTTCTACGAGGGTGTGGTCGACAAGGCGCAAAAGGCGATGCGGCTGTCGAACAAGCCGGTCATCCTGCATGGCGAGCCGGTGCTTGGCCTGGAGGCCGCCGCGGCCTCGCTAATCACGCCGGACGATGTCGTGCTCAACCTTGCCTCCGGCGTTTACGGCAAGGGGTTTGGCTATTGGGCGAAGCGCTATTCGCCACATCTGCTCGAGATCGAGGTGCCCTACAACGAGGCGATCGATCCGCGGGCGGTCGAGGCAATGCTGAAGGCGCATCCGGAGATTACCGTCGTGTCGGTCTGCCATCACGACACGCCGTCGGGCACGATCAACCCGATCGACGCCATCGGCACGCTGGTCTCGGCGCACGGCGGTTACCTGATCGTGGACGCCGTTTCCTCCTTCGGTGGCATGAAGACGCATCCCGAGGATTGCAAGGCAGACATCTACGTCACCGGCCCCGGCAAGTGTCTGGGCGCGCCGCCGGCGCTGACGATCATGGGCGTCAGCGACCGCGCCTGGGCCAAGATGAAAGCCAACAAGGCAGCGCCGCGCGCGTCGGTACTCAGCATCGTCGACTGGGAAAATGCGTGGTCACGGGAGAAGCCGTTCCCGTTCACGCCATCGGTGGCGGAAGTGAACGGCCTCGATGTCGCGCTCGATCTCTATCTCAACGAGGGACCGGAGGCCGTATGGGCGCGTCACGCGCTGACGGCAAAGGCGATGCGTGCGGGCGTCGTCGGCATGGGCCTGTCGATCTGGGCCGCGAGCGACGCAATCGCCTCGCCAAGCACCACGGCCGTGCGCACGCCCGACGGTGTCGACGAGAAGGCGCTTCGCCAGGCCGCGCGCGCCCGCTACGGCGTGGTGTTTTCGTCTGGTCGCGGCGAGACATTGGGCAAGCTGACACGCATCGGCCACATGGGTCCGACCGCCCAGCCGATCTATGCGATTGCGGCGCTGACGGCGCTTGGCGGCGCCATGAACGCGGCCGGCCAGAAATTGGCGATCGGCAAAGGCATCGACGCGGCGCTGGCCGTGATCGACGCCGACGCCTGAACAGACATCACCACGGATTGAGGGAGCATTTTCATGACTGAACGGCTTGCGGGAAAGACGGCCCTGGTTACAGGGGCCGCGCAGGGTATCGGCAAGGCGATCGCAGCGCGGCTTGCCGCCGACGGGGCAACCGTCATCGTCAGCGACATCAATGCCGAAGGCGCCAGGGCGGCGGCCGCGGCGATAGGCGGAAAGGCGAGGGCGATCGCCGCCGACATTTCCGATCCGGTATCGGTCAAGGCACTCTTCGCCGAAATCCAGGCCCTGACCGGGGGCATCGATATTCTGGTCAACAATGCCAGCATCGTGCCGTTCGTCGCCTGGGACGATGTCGATCTCGACCATTGGCGCAAGATCATCGACGTCAATTTGACCGGCACCTTCATCGTCAGCCGCGCCGGCACGGACCAGATGCGTGCGGCGGGGAAGGCGGGGCGGGTGATCAGCATCGCGTCCAACACCTTCTTTGCCGGCACAC
>NZ_RZQL01000451.1 GCF_003997935.1 Mesorhizobium sp. M7A.F.Ca.US.006.01.1.1 | reverse complement strand
CGGCTCGACCGGCGCATTCACCGCCGCCGGCTTGCGCCGCGAAGGGCGGGCCTTCGGTGCCTTCTCGACAGCCGCTGCCTCGTCGGACGCAGGGGCCGCCGTCTCGACCGGTGCTGCCGCCTCGGCAGCCGGCTCCTCGGCGACGATTTCGGCCGCGGCCTTCTTCGGCTTGGCGGCACGGCGTGGCTTCTTCGGCTTCTCCGTGCTCGGCGCGTCGTCATTGGCCGGAGCAAGCGCCACCGGCTCTTCGGCCGCTACGGCAACCACCGGCTCGCTGGCGATCACCTCGCTTGCCGAGACTTCGCTATCGGACGCGCCGGCTGCTTCGCCAGCACCTGCCTCAGCCTCGCCTTCACCGTCTTCGCGGCGGTTGCGCTTGCCGCCGCGCTTGCCGCGCCGGCGCTTCTTGCCCTGGCCTTCGTCCGAAGCTTCAGCTGTCTCGGACGTTTCGGCAACACCAACAGGGGCGTTGTCGTCCGCTTCCGTGTCGCCATCGCTGGCGGCCGAGTCGGAGTCCGAAAACTCACCGGCCGGAGCCGAGACGGAAGCACCGTCCGCAGGGGCGCCATGTTCGCGATCGCGATCCTTGCCGCCGCGCCGACGCCGACGCTTGCGGCGCTTGCGGTCGCGGCCTTCGCCTTCCTCGCCACCGGCGGCGGCAGGTCGGGGTTGTTGCTGCGGCTGCTGGCGTGGCTGTTCGGCCTGCACCGGCGCCTCGTCATCCTCCTCCTCGGCGACGACAATCTCGTCCTCGGGTTCTTCCGGCTCGACATAGGCCGGGAAGCTGCGCGCCTCGACAAAGCCTTCCGGCTTTTCAGCCAGCGCGCCGCGGAAGATCGCATAGTGCTGCGAACCCACCGAATCGTCGGCCTCGACGGTGATCGTCAGCCCGAAGCGGCTTTCGAGTTCCACCAGCGTGCCGCGCTTGTGGTTGAGCACGTAGAGTGCGGTGGCCGCCGGGGTCCGCACCGTGATGTGGCTGCGCGAATCCTTGAGCAGGAATTCCTCGATCGCCCGCACCACCATCAGCGCGACCGACGAATCGGAGCGCACATGGCCGGTGCCGCCGCAATGCGGGCAGGGCTTCATGGTCGATTCCAGCACGCTGGCGCGGATGCGCTGGCGTGACATCTCCATCAGGCCGAAATGCGAGATACGGCCGACCTGGATGCGCGCACGATCGTTCTTGAGGTGATCTTTCAGCCGCTTCTCGACGGAACGGTTGTTGCGGTTCTCCTCCATGTCGATGAAGTCGATGACGATCAGGCCGGCGAGGTCGCGCAGCCTGAGCTGACGCGCGACTTCCTCGGCCGCTTCCAGATTGGTGTGGAGCGCGGTGTCCTCGATCGAGTGCTCCTTGGTGGAGCGGCCCGAATTCACGTCGATGGCAACCAGCGCTTCGGTCTGGTTGATGATGATGTAGCCGCCGCTCTTCAGCGTCACCTGCGGCTGCAGCATGCGGTCGAGCTGCGCCTCGATGCCGTTGCGCACGAAGATCGGCGTCGTGTCGCGGAACGGCTGAACCACCTTGGCGTGGCTCGGCATCAGCATACGCATGAAGTCCTTGGCCTCGCGATAGCCTTCCTCGCCGGAGACAAGAATCTCGTCGATATCCTTGTTGTAGAGGTCGCGCACCGAGCGCTTGATCAGGCTGCCTTCCTCGTAGACCAGGGCAGGGGCCGTGGACTGCAAGGTGAGATTGCGGACATTTTCCCAAAGCCGCATCAGATATTCGTAGTCGCGCTTGATCTCCGCCTTGGTGCGGCTCTCGCCGGCGGTGCGCAGGATGACGCCCATGCCCTGCGGCACTTCGAGATCGGCAACGACCTCCTTCAGGCGCTTGCGGTCGACGGCGCTGGTAATCTTGCGCGAAATGCCGCCGCCACGCGCCGTGTTCGGCATCAGCACCGAATAACGGCCGGCCAGCGACAGGTAGGTGGTGAGCGCCGCGCCCTTGTTGCCGCGCTCTTCCTTGACGACCTGCACCAAGAGGATTTGCCGGCGCTTGATCACTTCCTGGATCTTGTACTGGCGGCGCACCGGCTTGCGGCGGTTGCGCAC
>NZ_RZQL01000044.1 GCF_003997935.1 Mesorhizobium sp. M7A.F.Ca.US.006.01.1.1 | reverse complement strand
GACAAGCAGGTGGTCGACCGCGAGCAGGTCAAGATCGGCAAGGTCGACGGGCTGGTGGCGGAGTTGCGGTCTGGCAAGCCGCCTCGGATCATTGCCATCGAGCTCGGCTCCATCACCCTGGCGCGTCGCCTCGGCGCACGGCCTGGGCGCTGGATGGCGCGGCTCGCGGTCAAGGTGGGTGGCAAGCAGCATGGCGAGCCCCATCGGATCGCCTGGCGCAAGGTGAAAGATATCGGCATCGATATCGAGTTCGACATCGATGTGCGAGAAACGTCGATCTTCGCCTGGCAGGACTGGTTGCGCGACCATGTCATCGGGCGCATTCCGGGAGCTTGATGATGACCACGGTCAACCTCGAGCATCTGGCAGGGCGACGCGTACTCTCGCAGCGCGGTAAGAATGTCGGTTATATCGAGGAGATCCACGCCAAACGGGACGGTGACGATTTCGTCGTCACCGAATTTCATGTCGGGGTCTACGCCGCTTTCGAGCGTCTTTCGGCCTCGGCCATAGGCGTGGCGGTGCTGGATCTTTTCCGATTGCGCCGCCGCGACGGTCTATACCGCATCCCCTGGGACAAGCTCGACATCTCCGATCCCGCGCGACCGCGGCTGCTGTGCCCAATGACTGAACTCTCGGGCATGAAGGGCGAGCCAGACCTCCAGGAATAGGTCGTGGGTGCTGCATCGTCGGTATCGTTCTCAGCGCAGCATGCTCGCCGTCAGGAAGATTACGGCTGCTACCAAAACGACAGCTGCAATCACCAACACCGGCCAGTTGCCGCCAGGCCGCAGCTCCGGCTCGCCTTCGACCGGGCGCATGGCATCGGCAAAGCTGGAATCGTTTTCGAATTTTGGGCGAGTCCGCGGCGGACTTGTCCCATCGACCGGATTTTCTGTGTCCGCGGCCTCTGCGTCTGTCTCGAGCGGGGCAATGGCGGGATCGAACCCTGGCGTTTTGTCCTGCGTTGCTCCTGCCTGAACTTCGCTTCTGGCTGCGGCAGGCGTGGGACTTGAAACCTTGATCATGATTTCTCCCTTTCGAACCAAACTCGGCAGAGTCGCACTTGTAGGCGCCGGCAGAACCAAGCTTGCGTGCACCGAGGCTACCCACCAGGGTCAGACTTGCTCGCTCAGCAGAAGGCGTCCTTGGCCGCAACGATGAACGCCTGTCGTGCGGTCCTTGTAGGCTTTTCGCCTCGCATGACGGCAAGGCACGCTCTGATCGCGGCAAGACGCCTCTCGGATGTCGGCTTTGGCCAGTCCCGCAGCAGCACTTCGGCTGCGTCCGACACCGAAACCACAACCCTGTCGCGGTCTATCCGGCCAGGTTGAATGACAATCGGCTTTCTGAAATGCCCAGTACGCACATGCCTCTCCAGGGGATGCATTCTATTCGACACATCGCTGCAAGACTGCGCGTCGCGACGCGCTTTAACTCCGCAATCGTCGATTTGTTCCACAGCACCTGGCGTTTGAAACAAGCCGATGGCCATCCGTTCGCGCCCTGTCCCAAGACTTACAGCAGGTCCTTGCGAAAGAAGATGCGGGCATGTCCAGGGATCCCGAATTCGACTTTGCCAAATTCCTCGAAGCCATGGCGCATGTAGAATAGCGGTGCCTGGAAACTACTCGTCTCCACGACGGCCTTCTTGCAGCCGCGCCTGATGGCTTCTTCCTCAATTGCCCTGAGAAGCTGTGAGCCAAAGGATCGGCCGCGCAATGGCTCAGGCAGGAAAAACATGTCGAGAAACAGGAGCCCGAGTTCGGTTCTGCCCCAAAGCCCGCCCCGGATCTTTCCTGACTGGTCGCAAAGCTCCGCTCCGATAACAGCTCGGTCGTCGATCCCGGTGTGTGCGATGTTGTATTGATAGAGCGCTGTGGCGGCCCGCGCTCTGGCATCTCCACTGTGGGACAGAGCGATTGTAAATCCCTCGGCTCGGGATGACATGAGTTCCACTCCTGGGTGGGTAGGACAAGGACACGAGATTAACCAACAAAGGCGCTGGTTCATGGTTCCGGCGTTCCTGTCGCCTGTCACTTCTCCACATTTTACGTCGATGGGGCAGGTCTCGCGCGGGATAATCCGGCAGCATCATGCACGGATCGTGGTGCTGCCGGGCCTGCAGGCATGTCGTCTGGGTATCGGAACAAAGCGCATCTTGGCTTGTTAGGGCGCATCCCAGGCAAGGACAAAGCCGATGAAAACACGACACCTTTTCGCATTGCTCGCCGCTGCTTCCATTCTTCTCGCCGTGCCTGCTTTTGCTGCCGACGGCGCCCAGGACTTCGTCGACAAGGCTGCCATCGGCGGCAAGTTCGAAGTCGACTCGAGCCAGATTGCCTTGGGCAAGGTTCAGGACCAGAGCATCAAGGACTTCGCCCAGATGATGATCCGCGATCACGGCGCGGCTAATGCCAAGCTGGCAACAGTGGCCGGCGAACAAAAATTGAAAGTGCCGTCGACGCTTGACGCCCAGCACCAGGGCGATCTCGACAAGCTCAAGAATGCGCAGGCGCCGATCGATCCAGCCTATGTCGACATGCAGCGCAAGGCGCACGCCGACGCCGTCAAGCTGTTTGAAACCTATGCCAGCGGCGGTGACAACGCGGCGCTCAAGACATTCGCCCAGCAAACGGTCGATACGCTGAAGACGCACCAGCGGATGATCGAAAAGATCGCAGCCGGGCAGGACGCCATCACGGGAGCGACAACACCGGCGGTGAAGACCGACAATACCCCCAATGCCGCCGCTCTCGTCCCTGGCGCAAACAGCTTCACCGAAGCCCAGGCCAAGAGCCGCATCGAGGGTGCGGGCTATACCAACGTGTCGAAGCTTACCAAGGACGACCAGGGCATCTGGCGGGGCCATGCAACCAAGGCAGGCGAGAGCCTCGCCGTCGGCCTGGACTATCAGGGCAACATCGTTGCCGCCAGCAAGTGAGCACGGATCAGGAGAAATCAGATGAAAACGGTAACTGGATTGTTCGACAGCTATGACGACGCGGCCGACGCGGTCCGCGAACTGGAAGCCACGGGCGTCCCGCATGCGAACATCAGCATCGTCGCCAATAATTCGGACGACTGGTACGATGCCGACCGTTCGGAGGCTGCCGAGGATGCTGGGGCTGGCGCGGGGATTGGAGCCGTGATCGGCGGTGCCGGCGGATTGCTGACAGGGCTGGGGGTCATGGCCATCCCGGGCATCGGACCTGTGGTCGCGGCGGGGTGGCTCGCCGCCACCGCGACCGGTGTTGTTGCCGGGGCGTTGGCCGGCGGTGCGGTCGGAGGCATCGTCGGCGGTCTGACGGAGTCCGGCGTGCCCGAGAACGATGCGCACGTGTATGCGGAGGGCGTACGCCGCGGCGGCACGTTGGTCACGGCCAAGGTGGACGATGAACTCATTGCAAACGCCGAGGAAATTCTGGGGCAATCCAGATCGGTCGACCTTGCCGAACGCCGCAGGGCCTACGAGGCTGACGGCTGGACCGGCTTCGATGCCAATGCCGGCGAATATATCCCTGACGAGATCGATCGCGACAGTGCTCGGGCGATCAATCGCCCTTGAACGTGGTGTGGTCGCACGTACCGAACGACGAGGTTTCACGAAGTGCTACGGACGTGTGGGACAGATGTTCGAGTTGCCCGGCTTCAAGATCTCCGTGAGCAAGGGCATGAAGCTTCCCGGCTGTCCGGCGCGTGAAGTGACTCAGTTGAATCCCCGACCGTTCAAGCGGACTGGCCTGCTGTCGGGTTGGCGTGCTGCACGAAAGTACTCAGCGATTAAGGTGCGGTGTTGGTATGGTGGTGCGCTGGCGGGCTCTGGTCAGGCTGAGCCGCACGTTCTGCCGCCTGGCTCATATCGGGCGTGCGCCTGTTCGATCTCACAACTCGATTCTAGTGACTGTGGCTCCCCTTATGTTCGGCTATTAACTGTTCGGCCAAGTTGGGCGTTGACGCTTCCTCTCTATAAGAGTTAATAATCTCCTAATATAAGAGCCATCTAAAGTTCGTGGTCAATAACCACGGGTTTGACGATGTAATTTGGGGTAGGAAAGGTAGCGCGACGACCAGTCGTCGCGTCCAGCAGCATCGGGTCAATATCCGTCCGTGAATGGCCAGCTTGAGGCGGCTGTTCCAAGCGCGGCGGTGTGCCTGGATGAGGCGAAAATTCATGCCTGCCCGGATTCGCGAGATTTTTCCTCGGCTGGAAGCAGCCGGTCGTTCAGTACTGCCGATAAAACAGATGAGGCGTCTGTTCTTAAAAGGGGGGTTGAAAATGGCTACTCAGGTCACCGGTGCCGGCGGCACCACGACGTCTTTCTCCAACACGCCGCAGGCGAAGGATGACCTTTTCAATTGCATCAAGGACACCGTCGTCATCGCTTCCGCGTCTCAATCCATGATCTTGGGAGGTTAGTATGGGTGCGAGTGGCAGCAGCTACGTCGGCGTGGTGACTGATGGGGATGACAAGCTTATCGGCGGGAGCGGGACCGACGTCATCGTCGCCGGTGGCGGCAATGATTACATTAATGGTGGGTCTGGCGCCGATACGCTCGATGGAGGAAGCGGTTTCGATACGGTCCTTGGCGGATCGGGAGCCGACACGCTTATCTATCGAGCGTGGGAAAATCAGTACAAGATTGGTGGCCAAGTCTACGGCACAGGGACAACCGCCGAACAAACAGCCTTTTCCGGCTACGACACCTACGATGGCGGCAACGGCAATGCTGCCAAAGGCACTGCCGAGATCGATACGCTCTCTATCTACCTAAGCAATGATCAGCTAGCCAATGCGTCATTCATGACGGCGTTTAACGCTGAAATTGCTCAGTTTCGTGCCTTCATTGCCGCAAACTCGAACTCGAATACCGGCCAAGCAGGTCAGGCAGAATTCACATTCACCACGATCAACCTCAAGGTTTCCGCGATCGAGCAGGTTAATGTTCTCGATATCAACGGACATGTACCTGTATACGTCAATATTGTCGATTCTGCCTTAAGTGATAGCGACAACAACTCTGTCGTGACGTTCACATTCACTGGTCCGGTGACCGGATTCACTTTAGACGATGTGACGGCAACCCACGGAACGCTGTCTAATTTTGTGAAGATCGATGCTTCGCATTATACGGCGAAGTTCACGGCAGCAGACGGTTTTGATGGCGCCGGCTCGGTGTCGGTGACGGCCGGCAGTTTCACCGACACGGCCGGCAACACCGGTAGCGCCGGATCCGACACCGTCACCATCGACACCGAGAATCCGACCGTCACCGTCGACATCGTCGACGGCGCGCTCAGCGACGGCAACAACAGCTCGCTCGTCACCTTCGAGTTCTCCGAGGCGCCAGGCGCCAGCTTCACGGTAGGCGACGTCGTGGCGTCGGCCGGCCTCACGGTCGATGCCGGCTCGCTGATCATGGTCGATGCCACCCATTACACCGTGACGGTCACGGCAACAGACGGCTTCACCGGCACCGGCACGGTTTCGCTGGCGGCGGGCAGCTACACCGACGCGTCCCTCAACCTGGGCGGCGCCGGATCCGACACCGTCACCATCGACACCGAGAATCCGACCGTCACCGTCGACATCGTCGACGGCGCGCTCAGCGACGGCAACAACAGCTCGCTCGTCACCTTCGAGTTCTCCGAGGCGCCAGGCGCCAGCTTCACGGTAGGCGACGTCGTGGCGTCGGCCGGCCTCACGGTCGATGCCGGCTCGCTGATCATGGTCGATGCCACCCATTACACCGTGACGGTCACGGCAACAGACGGCTTCACCGGCACCGGCACGGTTTCGCTGGCGGCGGGCAGCTACACCGACGCGTCCCTCAACCTGGGCGGCGCCGGATCCGACACCGTCACCATCGACAGGCTCAACCCGACCGTCGTGGTCGACGTCGTGGCGGCTTCGCTCAGCGACGGGACCCCAAGCTCGAACGTGACCTTCACCTTCAGCGAGACGCCAGGCGCCAGCTTCGCGGTAGCCGATATTACGCCGACGAACGGCACGATCACCGGCTTCACGCAGGATACCGCGACCACTTACCACGCCACCTTCACGGCGACCGACGGGGTTTCCGCGAGTGGCTCAGTATCGGTGGCGGCTGGCAGCTACACCGACGCCGCCGGCAATACCGGCAGTGCCGGCTCCGATACGGTTGCGATCGACAGGCTCAACCCGACCGTCGTGGTCGACGTCGTGGCGGCTTCGCTCAGCGACGGGACCCCAAGCTCGAACGTGACCTTCACCTTCAGCGAGGCGCCAGGCGCCAGCTTCACGGTAGGCGATATTACGCCGACGAACGGCACGATCACCGGCTTCACGCAGGATACCGCGACCACTTACCACGCCACCTTCACGGCGACCGACGGGGTTTCCGCGACTGGCTCAGTATCGGTGGCGGCTGGCAGCTACACCGACGCCGCCGGCAACACCGGCAGTGCCGGCTCCGATACGGTTGCGATCGACACCGGCGGCGACACCACACTGCCCAACATTGCGCTGATCACAGGCGTTCAAGGAAACAATAACGCGCCAAGCACGATTATCGTCAGATTCAGCGAAACGGGGATGAACCACACGTTCTTCGATTCCACAAAACTGACCTTAACAAACGGGGTTGTCCTGGTGCCAAACTCGGGAACCTGGGGCACCACAACTGACGGAAGCGGCAATACCGTCGATACGTTCACCCTGCTGGTGACTAAGCCAAACAACGGCACCACCTATACCGCGACTTTTGCATCTGGAGCCTTCAAGGATGGGGCCGGCAACCCGAGCACTGCTGCCAGCCAAGACAGCCTCAAGCCCGCCGGCACCTCCGGCGAGCCCATCAATCTCGCTCTCACCGATCCATCGCATGAAGGTGCGCTCATCACCGTCACGGTGAAGGACGTACCTTCGGGCTGGACCATCGACGGCGCGACGCATAACGCCGATGGAAGCTGGACGACACAGACCAACGACCTGCACGGGCTGACCGTCACCACACCGGTCGAATTCACCGGCGCCGCGGTGCTCGACGTGCAACTGACCTGGACCAATGCCGACGGCACGACGGGCAGCGCGTCGATCGCCGACAATGTCGAGGCCTACGCTCCGGGTTCGCCGATCTTCGCCTGGTCCGGCGACGACGTGCTGACCGGCTCCAGCGGCAACGACCTCTTCGTCTTCTCGCAGCCGATCGGCGCCGACACCGTGCACAATTTCGACGCGGCGGCCGATCAGATCGACCTTATCGGCTACAATGGATTGGCAGACTTTGCCGACCTGCAGACGCATATCGCCGACGATGCCCACGGCAACGCGGTGATTGCGCTCGGCGATGGGCAGTCGATCACGCTGGATGGCGTGCACTCGGGCGCGCTGACGGCAGGCAATTTCGTCTTCGACCAGACGCCGGTGGTCAACAATCCAGGCACCATGACGATCGGCGACGGCGCCTTGCTGCCGCTGAGCGGCACGATCAACAATAGCGGCGTCATCTCACTGGACTCGACCGGCGGTGAAACGCTGCTACAGGTCATCCAGCATGGCGTTACGCTGCAGGGCGGCGGACAGATCCTGCTGTCCGACAGCGCCGCCAACGTCATCTCCGGCACGGGGCCGGACGTCACTCTGGTCAATGTCGACAACACGATATCGGGCGCCGGCCAGCTGGGCGGCGGGATGCTGAGCCTCGACAACCAGGGCACCATTATCGCTTCCGGTGCGAATGCGCTCGTCATCGACACAGGGGGCAGCGTCGTCACCAACTCCGGAACATTGGAGGCGACCGGTTCAGGTGGCCTGACGATCAATGGCGGGCTGGCGAATTCCGGCATGCTGTTGGCCAATGGCGGCGACATCGTCATCCACGGCCAGGTTACCGGCGACGGCGATGCCACGATCGGCAACCTGTCGAAGCTCGAGTTCGGCGGTGCTTCGTCGACGGACGTCACCTTCGCGCACGATGCCGCCGGCACGCTGCAGCTCGACGATTCCTTCGACTTCAGCGGGCGGATCGGCGGCATCACCAATGACGACAGGCTGGAACTAGAGGACATCCTGTTCGGTGCGGGAACGACGGCCGTCTATCAGGCAAACCAGGACGGCAGCGGCGGAACGCTGACCGTTTCCGACGGCACCCACGGTACCGCGCTGCATCTGGTCGGCTCCTATGATGCAAACGGCTTCAAGCTCGCCGATGACGGCCAAGGCCATACCGCCGTTTCGTACAATCCGGCGGAGTTCACGCTGACGGGCGTTGGCGATGGAGCAATTTCAAGCGACTTCGTGGTGTGAACCAAAGGGCCGCCGTCAGCGGCGGCCCACCTGGCCTGACGCGTATCGAGTGGGGTTCTGGACGTGGATAGCAAATCTCGAATTGTGAAGGATGCGCTTCGGGCGTGCCGCCGCTATTTCCTGGTCGCGGCGGCATTCAGCCTGGCCATCAATCTGCTCTATCTGGCCTCCCCACTCTACATGCTGCAGATCTACGACCGGGTCGTCACCAGCGGCAGCGAAACCACGCTGGTGATGCTGACCCTGGTGTTGCTGGCGGCCTTTCTTTCGCTGGCCGGCCTCGACCTGGTACGCGCCTGGATCCTGACGCGTGCCAGTGCGCGGCTCGACCGGCTGCTGTCGGCTAAAATCCTCGCGGCGTCGGTAGAGGCCCCATCGCCCGGCTCCTCGCCGAGCCAGCCGATCCGAGACTTCGACACGTTCAGGCAGGTCATCACCGGCAGCGGCATCCACGCTTTGTTCGACCTGCCATGGTCGCCCATCTACATCGGCATCATCTTCCTGCTGCATCCCTGGCTCGGCTTCTTCGCACTGGGCTGCTCGCTGCTCCTGATCGCTATGGCGGTGCTCAACGAGTATATCGTGCGTTCGCCGCTGAAGCAGGCCAACGACCTGGCGACAACCAACTATAACTTTACCGAGATGAGCCTCAGAAACGCGGAAGTCGTTCGCGCCATGGGGATGATCGACGGTCTCATCCGCCGCTGGGGGCGCGACCGCAACCTGGCGCTGCGGCGCCAGGCGGAGGCAAGCGATCGCGCCGCCCTGATGTCGGGCCTGATCCGTTTCCTGCGGCTCACCATGCAGTCGCTGATCCTTGGCCTCGGCGCCTATCTGGTGATCGAGCGGCAGATCACCGGCGGCACCATGTTCGCAGCGAGCCTCTTGCTAGGGCGTGGGCTGCAGCCGGTCGAGCAGATCGTCGGCCTTTGGCGCAGCCTGATCCTGGGGCGGGCGGCATTGGCAAGGGTCGAAAAGCTGCTGGATGGGGGCGCGCAGAACGAAAGATCGTTCAACCTGCCCAAGCCCACCGGCAAGATTTCGGTCGAGCAGGTCAGCTTTGCAATTGCCAGCCAGCAGAAAGTGCTTCTGCGGGACGTGTCGTTCCGGCTGGAAGCAGGCGAGACGCTGGGAATCGTCGGCCCTTCTGGTGCCGGCAAGTCGACGCTGGCGCGTCATCTCGCGGGCGTCATGCAACCCAGCCGTGGTACCGTCAGGCTGGACGGCGCCGACCTGTCGCAATGGGGGCACGACGCGCTCGGCGACCACATCGGCTATCTGCCGCAGGATATCGAACTCTTCTCCGATACGGTCGCCGCCAACATCGGCCGCTTCAAGACCAATGTCGACCAGGAGGTCATCGAGGCCGCGCGGCTCGCCGGCGTGCATGAGATGATCATCCGCCTGCCGCAAGGCTATGAGACGCAGATCGGCGAAGGCGGCGCAGTGCTGTCAGGAGGATATCGGCAACGGATTGCCCTTGCCCGGGCGGTGTTCGGAACGCCGAACCTGATCATTCTCGACGAGCCGAGCTCCAATCTCGACGCCGACGGCGACCGCGCGCTGAGCGAGTGTGCGATCGAGCTCAAGCGCCGCGGCAGCACGGTGATCATCGTCTCGCATCGGCCCTCGACTCTGGCGAATGTCGACAAGATCCTTCTGCTGCGCGATGGCGCCGTCGAGGCCTTCGGCATGAGAAACGAGATCGTGGCGCTCCTCAACCAGCGCGCGGCTCCAATGGCGGTGGCAACGCAATGAACCGTGTTTGGAGAGAGCGATGAGCGACGGCGCCCTTACCTACCGGAGCCTGCCTGGCGACACCGGCATTCTGGCCCCGGATTCGATCCGGGTGCCGGCCTATATCGGCCTGCTGATCATCGTTGCCTTCTTCGGTATCTTTGGCGGCTGGGCGGCCTTTGCCCCGCTGAACGGCGCTGTGCTTGCAGACGCCATCGTCAAGGTGGATGGCAATCGAAAGAGCGTACAGCACTTCGACGGCGGTACGGTGAAGGAGATCCGCGTCAAGGATGGCGACGTCGTCAGGAAGGGCGACATAATGCTGAAGCTGGACGACACCAGGATTCGGTCCGAGTTCAATCTTTATGCCCAGCAATATGCGCTGTTGCGCGCAACCGATGCCAGGATCCGAGCCGAACTGGACGGCAGCGAGGTTGTTGCCTTTCCCAAGGACATTCTCAAAGAGCACGAAGACTACCTTAGGGATGCAATGGCAAACCAGATCGCCGATCTGGAAAGCCAACGCGCCTCGATGGCCGGCGCCGGGCAGATACTCAAGCGGCGCATTGCCGAGCTCGAGGAGCAGATCCAGGGCAAACAGTCTCGGGTCGAATCCTACCAGGCCCAGCTACGATCGACGATCAACGAGAAGGCCAGCCTGTCAAAGCTGCTCAAGGCCGGACTGACGACCCGCCCGCGCATCCTGGAACTGGAAAGGTCCGCCTCGGATCTGCAGGGCTTGATCGACGAGAACCTCGGCGCAATCGGCGGCAGTCAGCAGAGCAAAGCCGAACTCGAGAGCCAAATCGCGCAATTGACCAATGAGCGCCGAGCCAAGCTGTCGGCCATGCTGATCGATACGCAATCGAACCTTGCCGACCTCGTGCCCAAGATGTTTGCCGCCCAGGCTGCCATGGACCGAGCCGAAGTGCGCGCGCCTTATGACGGCCAGGTGATGGATCTCAGCGTCTTCTCGATAGGCGCGATCGTTTCGCCGGGCCAGACCATCCTTGATATCGTTCCGACCGAAAATTCGCTGATCGTCCAGGCCCAGATTCGCGTCGAGGACATATCGAACCTGCGACCCGATATGGCTGCCGAAGTTCGTTTCACATCCTACAAGCAGCGCTCAATACCCATAATTCATGGCCGCGTCACCCGCATTTCGGCGGATCGCATTACCGACAGCAAGACCGGGTTTCCCTACTATCTTGCCGACGTAGCGGTCGATCCGATTGAATTGGCAGCAGCCCCACAGATTGCGCTTTACCCGGGCATGCCAGCGTCAGTCATGATCGTCACCGAGGAACGCACCGCGCTCGACTACATTCTGGGCCCGCTGGTTGTGTCGTTCCACTCCGCCTTTCGCCAGAAATGACGGATTAGCCAAGTGACTTCGCTTTTGAGGTGATTCTAACGCAGAGCGGTTGGAGATTATCGGCAGGCAGAGGACCTGACAATTCTCGCTGCTCTAGCTAAAAGAGGCAGGACTGAAGACCCCGAGCCGACAAGCCGACAACCAGTCGCTCATGGTCTGCATGTTCCGTGCCGACAACCCCTCCGTTTCTTTGGTGCTGGATCTGATGATCCTAGATGTTTGATCCCGGCTTTATGGAACATCCTTGTCTCCAGACTCAAAGGATGCGCTATAGGCCAAGTTCTGCATGGGAGCGCCAAAACGACAGAGGCGGTCCGTCGAGCGATACAGCATAGTCAAGAGAGTCCGAGGGGGGCTGGCCAGGCGCTACGGGATCAACCAGAAGACGGTTGCGAAGTGGAAGAGGCGAGCTTCGGTCGCCGATCTGCCGACTGGTCCGAAGGAACCGAGATCGACGGTGCTCTCGATTGAGGAAGAGGCGGACATTGTCGCTTTCCGCCGCTACACGCTGCTGCCACTCTTCCGTGCGGTGCGCACGGAACTGCGGGACATCATTTCCACCCACATCTGGAAGCCGGCAACTTATCCTGAATGAGTGTGCGAAAAGAATGCATGGCTCCAAGTCGGCTGGCGGTTTGCGCGCCCAAGGCTGGTCGCGAGCTCCG
The DNA here is from genome assembly GCF_003997935.1 of Mesorhizobium sp. M7A.F.Ca.US.006.01.1.1. Taxonomy (GTDB): domain Bacteria; phylum Pseudomonadota; class Alphaproteobacteria; order Rhizobiales; family Rhizobiaceae; genus Mesorhizobium. The sequence continues at coordinate 21,248 of NZ_RZQL01000044.1, read as the reverse complement.
GTCTGGGCTAGCCGACCACATAAGTTTATTCGTTTTTGACCAATACGCGCCGGTGAATTCCTGTAATCTTCGGAACAACACCGGGCTAACCGGGCCAACCAGAAAGGTCGGGGAATGAAATACGTCGTCGATACGATCGGCGGTCCCGCAGGCGGTGATGCCTGGCAAGCCGCTGTTACCGAAGCCTATTTTCCGCTCGACACCGAGTATCGCAACCGCCGCGAATTTTCAGGCACGCTGGAAACCTTCTCTCTCGGGCTCGTCAGCGTGTCTAAAATGCGCTGCGATGCCGTGAGCTATCGCCGCCATCGCCGCCACTTCCTCAACGAGCGTGACGCCAGCCTGCTCATCACCATCCCGGAGATGTCGGAGGTGAATTTTTCGCAAGGGTCGAGAACCGTCAATTGCAGTCCGGGGGGCTTCCTCGTTGAGAGGGGAGATGCGCCTTACGAATTCTGGCACGGCAAGCCAAACGCGCTGTGGGTCCTGAAGGTGCCGTCATCGAGCGTTCGGGCGCGGATCGGGTCTGCCGAACGGCTCAGTGCGCTCAGTTTCGACGCAACCCAAGGCGTCGCCGCGCTCTTCCTCGACACGGTGCGAACCACGATCGGCCATGTCGATGAGATCACTGAAGTCGCTCGCGAGATGATGGGCAGGCACATCCTGGAAATGCTGTGCCTGTCGATCGTGAGCGACGATCGCGTGCTGGACAGCAGCATCTCGTCGATCCGGGCCGGCCATTTGCATCGTGCCGAGCAGTATATTCGCGACAACCTGAAGAATTCCGGCCTCGGCCCGCAGGCGGTGGCCGATGCCTGCGGCATCTCGCTCCGTTACCTGCAGGTTCTTTTTCAGGACAGCAACCAGTCGATCAACGGCTTCATCCGCGACGCCCGGCTTGAACTTTGCGCCGAGGAGCTGATGTCGGTGACCAACATCAGCAGCGTTGCCGAGATCGCTTACCGCTGGGGCTTTGCCGACCAGTCCCAGTTCTGCAAGCACTACCGGACGCGGTTCGGCTGCGCACCGACGGATACCCGTCGCGAAGCAGCGAACCGGGCAGGCCGCGCTTCGACCTCAAGACAGCGGCACTAGACCCGACGAAATCCGGGATTCCACCATGTTTTACGACGTCATCCCGGCAAAGGGGCGGCGAAAGCCGGGCCTTGCCCGCAAAGACCTGCGAAGGAACTGTCATGAGCAGAATAAGAGTTGCCGTCGATGTCGGAGGGACCTTCACCGACATCTGCATCATGGACGAAGATAGCGGAGCGATCCGCATCGAGAAGACCGCCTCCACGCCTGACGATCCCATGCAGGCCATCATGAATGGCGTGGAGCAGGGGCGCATCGATCTTTCGCAGGTGACGATGTTCTCTCATGGTACGACGGTCGCCACCAATGCGCTGATCACCCGCCGCCTGCCGCGCATCGCAATGGTCTGCAGCGAAGGTTTTCGTGACGTTGTAGAGATCCGTCGCGCCAACAAGGAAGATCTCTGGGACACCTACAAGGATGTCGCCAAGCCCTATATCCCGCGCCGCGACCGGCTGACCGTCCGGGAACGGGTCAGTGCCGAGGGCACGATCCTGGAAGCGCTGGACGAAGAGGCCGCGCGCCGTGTCGCCGAGATTCTCAAGAAACGGCAGGTCAAGTCGATCGCCGTCTGCTTCATGAACTCCTATGTCAACGGCGCCAACGAGCGCCGCATGCGTGATATCCTGAAGGAGGCAATGCCGGATCTGCCGGTCTCGATCTCCTCGGAGGTGATGCCGGAAATCTTCGAGCACGAACGTTTTTCCACCACCATGGCGAACGCTGTCTGTGCCCCGGTCGTCGTCGACTACGTGTCGCGTCTTGGAGAAAAGCTTGCGGCCGCCGGATACAAACGAGATCTCCTGTTGCTGCACAGCGGTGGCGGGGTCATGACGCCCGCGAGCGTCAAGGATTTCTCGGCCCGGCTCGCGGGATCGGGCATCGCCGCCGGCGCGATCGCAAGCCGCTTCATCGGAAATCTCTGTGGCTACCCGAACTCGATCGGCTTCGACATGGGCGGTACCAGCACCGACGTCTCGCTGGCCTGGAACGGGGAGTCGCGCATCACAAAAGACTGGTACATCGAATTCGGATATCCGATCCGCTTTCCCTCCATCGAGGTGCTGACCATCGGTGCGGGCGGCGGGTCGTTGGCATGGCAGGACGAGGGCGGCAGCTTGCGCAACGGACCGCAGTCCGCTGGCGCCTTTCCAGGTCCGGCCTGCTACAAGAACGGCAACCGCATTGCCACCAATACCGATGCCAATGTCGTGCTCGGCCGTCTCGGCACCAGCCTTGCGGGCGGCAAGATCACGCTCGACCCCGCCCTGGCCACCCAGGCGGTTCAGGAGACGGTGGCGGAACCCTTCGGCATGGAACTCCACCAGGCGGCCGAGGCGATCATCGCCGTCGCCAACGCCAATATGGGCAATGCCGTCCGGCTTCTCTCCATCAGCCGAGGCTATGACCCGCGCGACTTTGCGCTGGTCGCATTCGGCGGTGCAGGCGCTTTGCACGGAGCAGCCGTGGCCAAGGAGCTGTCGATTCCAACCGTGATCGTGCCGCCCAATCCCGGCGTCACCTCCGCCCTCGGTTGCCTTCTCGTCGACGTGCAGCACGATTTCTCCGAAAGCTTCATGGCCGATGCTTCGACGGTCTCGCCCGCCGAGATGCAGACAGCCTTTGTTTTGATGGAAAAACAGGCGGTTGAGCGTCTGACCCATGAGGGCGTGGCGCGGGAAGACATGGCGCTGCAGCGTACGGTCGAGATGATGTACCAGGGCCAGTGGCGCTCGCTTGCGGTGTCAGCCCCGGCGCGCATCGAGAGCATCTGCTCGCTGATCGAGGCATTCCACAACGAGCATGAACGCGAGTTCAACTACCGCCGCGAAGAGGCGCCGGTGTCGATCTTCCGCATCGCGGTCAAGGCGATCGGCATCGTCCCGAAAGCCGAGATACCGCGGCACGAAGTCTTGCCTCATGTGCCCGAGCCGCTCGGCCGCCGCGGCGTCTGGTTCGACGGTGTATCTCATGATGCGGCTGTCTATGAACGCGACCAACTCAGCGCCGGCGCTGCCTTTGCAGGGCCCGCCATCGTCGAACAGTTCGATTCCACCACCGTGGTCCCGCCGGGAATGAGCGCGACCGTCGACGGCTTCCTGAACATTCTCATCGTGACGAAAGGCTGAGACATGACAAAGCTGATTGAAACGAGCCCTAGCCTCGATCCGGTAACGTTCGAGGTACTGAAGAACTCCTTCATCACCACCGTCGACCAGATGGCCGAACAGATGCTTCGCACCTGCTATTCCTTCGTCATCTACAACCGAGACTTTTCGAACGCCCTGCACGACGCCGATGGCAACTCCGTTGCCCAGGGCAACTACGACATCGCGGTCCATGTCGGCACACTGCACAACACATGCAAGGAGGTGATCCGGGTCTTCGAAGGCGATATGGCACCCGGCGACGTCTACGCAATCAACGATCCCTATGCCGGCGGTACGCATTTCAGCGATGTTCGGCTCGTCCGGCCGATCTTCGACGAAGACAAACTGATCGGCTTCTCACAGTCGAACGGCCACTGGTCGGATCTTGGCGGCTCGGTGCCGGGTTCCTTCGACGTCACCGCCCGTGACATGTTCCGCGAAGGCCTGCGGATCACGCCGCTGCGCCTTTTCCAGCGCGGCCGCTTCTGTTCCGATGTTGCCAACATGATCGCGGCCAACACGCGCGATCCCGCATCGATCATTGGCGACATCCATTCCCAGGCGCAGGCGACGCAGGCGGCCGAGCGCGAACTGCTGCGGCTGGTCAAGAAGTACGGGCGCGGCCAGGTCATGCGCGGTATGGAAGAGGTTCAGGACTACGTCGAACGTGCCGTGCGAAAGCGTCTCGCGGAGCTGCCCGACGGTACCTGGGAGACGGTCGACTACATCGACCGGGATCTCGGTGCCGGCGAGGGCATGATCCCGATCCGCATCAAGATGACGATCAAGGGCGACACGATCCACTACGACTTTACGGGAAGCCATTCGACCATTGCCTCGATGTACAATTCCGCGCCGGGCGCGACCTTCTCGGCCGTGGTCGCCGGCATGAAGACGTTCTTTCCGGACCTCCCGCTCAACAGCGGGTTTTACCGGATGATCGAGGTGACCGCGCCAAAGAACAGCATCGTCAGCGCGGAATGGCCGGTGGCGGTGACCGGGTTCCTGATGCCGTTCGAAAAGATCATGAACGCGATCTTCGAGATGTGGTCGAAGATCATGCCCGAACGCGCTATCGCCTGCGCCTTCAACCTCGAATATCTGCTGGCCGGGGGGCGGGACGCGCGCAAACCCGAAAAGCCGATCTTCATGTTCTACGAATGGCTGCCCGGCGGTTGGGGCGGGCGCAACGGCAAGGATGGTGCCGATGTCACCACCGCCTGCTTCGGAACCGGGCTGATGTCGCAGCCGAACGAAGGCAACGAGCGGGTCAATCCCACTCGGACGATCGAGTTCCAGATCAAGCAGGATTCAGCCGGGCCCGGCAAATGGCGGGGCGGCGTCGGCGTGCAGAAGACCTCGTTGCTGCTTGAGGCTGAAAATGCCGTCATGTCCTATATTTGCGACCGCGAGCGCGCTGTCGTCTGGGGTGTCGAAGGAGGCCTGCCGTCGATGCCCCACGGCTTGACCATGAAGCGCGCCGGAGAAGAGACCGAGATCTGGCTCGGCTCCGTATTCTCCGATTACTCCGTCCACACAGGCGACCAGTTCGCTCGTCCGACGGCCGGCGGCGGTGGTTTCGGCGATCCACTGCAGCGCGAGCCTCGCAAGGTGATGGAGGACGTGATCGACGACTACGTTTCCCTGGGGCGTGCCAGGACTGACTACGGCGTGGTGATCCGCGAAATCGACCGCGACTTGTGCCAATACGAAATCGACGAGACGGCGACCGAAGCCTGCCGTGCCGACATCCGGGCGAAACGGAAGGGCTGGGCACGCATGGATCCCGAGGAGGTCGCGCGCAAATATCGCTCGGGCGAGATCGATACGCTCGATGCGGTTCGGCACTATGCCGTGATTCTCGACTGGGAGACTGGCGAACTACTTCCCAAAACCACCGCCCAGTTCCGGGAGAGTTTTGAGAAACGGACCGTCGCCCACTGGGGCTGAGCGCACGAGCGCGCTGCAATCTTGCGGGCGCTCGCGGGATGCCCGAGTTATCTGTTTTTTCGATACCATATTCAAAGAATTACTATTTCACAGGAACCTAAAGCTGGAGCAACAATGTCGCAGCGCCGCGAAGGTTGGCTGCTTCCGAGGGGTATGACAGATGGCACCAGGCGTGGAACGATCGTTCGCCGCGGCCAGCACACTTGAAGAGGCAATAGCCGCACGCCGGCAAGGCGCGGTGGTGCTTGCCGGTGGCACCTGGATGATGCGTGATCCCCAGCGCGGGGTTGACCTTCCCGAGGCGGTGGTCGCACTCCACCGAATACCGGCCTTGTCCAAGATCGAAATCAGCTCGGACCATGTCGTGATCGGTGCAGCTGTTACCCACGCAGTCCTTGGCCGCGCATTGCATGGGGCAGCGGGCTTCGAAGGTCTGGTTGCCGCGGCGGAGAATGCGGCCAATCCCGGCATCCGAAGGGTCGCCACCGTGGGCGGCAACCTTTGTGCCCTCGACTTTGCCGCCGCCGATCTCGCCCCTGCGCTTCTCGTCTGTGAGGCGACGGTGGAACTGGAGACGTTCGAAGGCCCAAAACTCATCGGTATTTCGGATTTCCTCAAAGACAGGCATACGCTGCTGGCCGAAGCGATTGTGACGAGAATTCATCTGCGCCGCGACCTTGTCGCAAGTGCGCATGTCCGCCTGCCGCTTCGGAAAGCCGGCGACTACCCGGTCGCCATCGTCTCGCTTGCGGTGGACAAGGACAAACGATGTCGCATCGCCGTTGGCTCGGTGGAGTCGGTAGCGCGGCGCTGGACGGCGTTCGAACAAGCCATGGCGGCGGACTCGGCCTCCGCGCTCGATCCGGAGCGCGCTGCCGGGCTTGCACTGGAGCACAATGATTTTCAGGGCCGCGGCGGCAAGGATGCGGAGGGTTGGTACCGGCGCCAGGTTCTTCCGCCGCTGGTCAAGCGCGGTGTTGCCGCACTTCTCAAGACCGGGGGCGTGGCATGGTTGTGACATTCCAGCTGAATGGCGAGGATTGCAGCTTTCACGGCGATCCGATGACGCCGCTCGTCGACATCTTGCGGCGGGAACGATTCCTGACGGGGACCAAAGCCGTGTGCCGCGAAGGCTTCTGCGGCGCGTGCACGGTGCATGTCGACGACGAAGCGGTGCCGTCCTGCCTGAAGCCGATTGGCCTGGTCGAGGGATGCGCGGTCACGACCATCGAGGGATTGAGTTCCGGAAGCCAGGCGCTGCACCCGCTCCAGGCCAATCTAGAGGCCGCCGATGCCGTGCAATGCGGCATGTGTTTCCCGGGAATGGTTATGAGCCTTTCGGCGTTCGTGCGTGACAATCCGCATGCGAGCCGTCCCGAAATCAAGGCGGCGATGGTCGGCAACATCTGCCGCTGCACCGGATATGAGCGGATCGTCGACGCCGTGGCCGACTGCCTTGACCAAGCGCGGAAGGCTGGCCAGCCGGTGGGAGGCATCCATGTCTGAGCTGTCCGCCACGGTGATGAATCTTCCCCGCCGCGATGCGCAGGACAAGCTGCGCGGGCGGACGAAATACACCAACGACCGGGTTCGCCCCGACATGTTGCATGCCGTGCTGCTGCGGTCGACCGTTCCCGCGGGGCGTATCCGCAAGCTCGATGTTTCTGCGGCACTTCGCTGTCCTGGTGTGCGCGCGGTGGCGACCGGCGCCGACGCGCCAGGGCTCTACGGCATCGGCATTGCCGACCATCCGCTTCTGGCCATAGACACCATCCGCTATCACGGCGAGCCAATCGCCGTCATCGCCGCCGAGACGGAGAAGCAGGCGCGGGCGGCGCTTGCGGTCATCGTGCTCGAGGTCGAGCCGCTGGCACCGGTGTCCACCATGGCCGAAGCGCTCCAGCCCGCCGCCCGTCTCGTCCACGAGGGCTGGCGCGGCTATGAGGTGATCACCGAGGGCGGTGCACGTGCCGGCAACATCGCATGGGAGGCAAAATCCAGCCGTGGTGACGTCGATGCGGCCTTCGCCCGTCCCGACATACGCATTGTCGAGAGCAGCTTTACCGTCGGCCGGCAGAGCCATGTGCCCTTCGAGCCGCGCGTTGCCATCGGCTCCTGGGAGGACGGCCGTGCTCACATCCAGACCTCGACGCAGGTGCCTTGGACAGTGCGCAACGTCACCGGAAGAGTCATGCAGCTTGCGCCCGGGCGTGTGCGGGTCACCGTGCCGCCTGTCGGCGGCGGGTTCGGCCTCAAATTCGATGCGTCCATCGAGCCGATCACGGCACTTCTGGCGCGGATGACCGGGCGCACGGTGGTCCTGGAAAACACCCGGCAGGAAGAGATGGCCACCTGCCTCTGCCGCGAGAATGCGGAAATCCGCATCCGGTCCGCTGTCACCGCCGAAGGATACATCGCCGGGCGCGAGGCGGTCGTGCTGATGGATTGCGGCGCGTATGGAGGCGAACAGGTTTTTCTGACGACGATGACGGCGCACACGCTGGGCGGCAATTACAGGGTTGGCGCAACGCGGCTCGTCAGCCGCGCTGTATACACCAACACACCACCCAACGGCGCTTTCCGCGCTTGCAACGGCGTCTACAACACCTTCGCGCTGGAGCGACACACCGACGAAATCTGCGATGCGCTAGGCTTCGACCCAATGGAGTTCCGAAAGAAAAATGTCCTGGGAGATGGCGATCTCGGTGCCACGGGCCAGGTTTTCGAGGCCGACGTGCTGGGTCCGATGCTCGATCGCATGGAGGCGTTGCGTGCCAGTACCGGCACATCGGAAGCGAAGGCCGACGGCAGGCTCTATGGAATTGCGACCACGGTCGGCACATGGTTCGTTTTCGTCGGGCCTTCGGCGGCGACGGTGAATTTGAACGCCGACGGTAGCGCAACGCTGGTCACCTCGGGTGTGGAGATCGGATCCGGCACGATGGTGCAATCCCTGCCGCAGATCGTGGCCGGGCAGCTCGGCCTTGCTCCCGACCAGGTGATCGTGCGCGAAGCCGATACGGATGCCGCCGGTCTCGATGTCGGCGTTGGCGGTGGGCGCACCACCGTGTCCATTGGTGCCGCGAGCATCGCCGCCTGCGCGGAGGTGCGGGAGAAGCTGCTGCGGACCGCCGGCGAGATGCTACAGACCCGACCGGAAGACTTGGTGCTGCGGGACGGTCGTGTCGAGATCAGGGGACGTCCCGGTTCCGGCATGTCGATCCCCGCTGTCGTCGCCCATGCGCAGGCAACCACCGGCCCGATCACAGGAAGCGGAGCCTTTACCGCCAGGAACACTCCGGCAATGTCCGGCTGCGCCATGGGGCATTTCATTGATGCGCTCGACATTCCCGTCTTCGTCGTTCACGAGGCCGAGGTCGCGGTTGATCCGGACACCGGCCATGTCGAGGTGCTGGCCTATCGCGTGGTTCAAGATGTCGGCCGCGCGCTCAACCCGCGCGCCATCCTGGGCCAGATACAGGGCGGCGTGGTGCAGGGGCTGGGCTATGCGTTGCATGAGGAGGTGACACTCACCGCCGACGGACGCATCGCGCAGGACGATTTCGAGACTTATCGCCTGCCGCTGGCGCAGGACGTGGTTCCGGTCGCCGCCGATCTCTACGAGGGCGCACCGTCGATGGGGCCTCTAGGCACCAAGGGCGCGGGCGAGGTCCCGATCCTGGCCGTGGGCGCGGCGATCGGCTGCGCTGTGGCACGCGCCATCGGCAAGCCGGTGCGGCAGCTGCCACTGACGCCGCCGCGCGTGCTTCGACTGCTGCATGAGCGCGAACCACCGCCGGAATTCCCGCACATCGCCCCCGGCTGGGCGTCGAACACTCTGGGCTGAGGCAAGCAAACCATGGTCACCCTGAACTGCGACATGGGCGAAAGCTACGGCAACTGGCGCTTCGGCGACGATGCCGGCATCATGCCTCATATCGATTGCGCCAACATCGCCTGCGGCTTCCACGCCTCCGATCCATGGACGATGCTGAAGACCGTGCGCCTCGCGCTTTCGCATGGCAAGCGGGTCGGCGCGCATCCCTCCCTTCCCGATCGTGAGGGGTTCGGCCGGCGCGAAATGAAACTTCAGCCGGAGGAACTTACAGCCGCGTTCCTCTACCAAATCGGTGCTCTGACAGGGATGTTGGCCGCCGAGGGCGGGCAACTCAGCCATGTCAAGCCGCATGGCATCATTTACGGCATGGCCGCTCACGACGTGGACACTGCCCGGGCAATTGCCGCGGCGGTCAAGCCGTTCGGCGTCCCTCTCTTCGGCATGGCGGGAACCTGTCACGAGACGGCGGCAGCCGAACTCGGCGTTGCCTTCGTGGGCGAGTTCTTTCCCGATCTTGCCTACGCTCCCGGCGGCAGCCTGATCATCCCGCGCGTCCAGTCGGCCATCGACCTGACGCTTGCCGAGCACCGCATGGTGGGGGCGCTTAGCCGACACGAACTCGTCACGACGGACGGCACGATCCGCCCGGTCGACTTCGACACCGTCTGCATCCACTCCGATCCGCCGAATGCGCGTGACGTCGCCGCGCTGATGCGGCGGATCATCGACACGCATTCCAATGGCCTGCCATGATTCATTCTCCCGAATCGTGAAAGCTCCACGCACGGGATCGAGGACTATCTCGAACTCACTGCCCGAACCATTTCCCCAAGCCGCTGAGGACTTCCATGGATGCGCTTTCCAACTCTCTCGCCGCCGCCGACATCGCCACCACAATGCACCCCTACACCAACCTGCGTCAGCACGAAGAAACCGGGCCGCTGATCATCAGCCGCGGCGACGGCATCCGCGTGTATGACGAGCGCGGCAAGGAATACATCGAAGGGCTCGCTGGGCTGTGGTCGGTGGGCGTCGGCTTTTCGGAAAAGCGGTTGGCCGACGCTGCCTATCAGCAAATGCTGAAGCTGCCCTACTACCACACCTTCTCCTCCAAGGCGCATGAGCCATCCATCCGGCTCGCGGAGAAACTCGTGGAGATGACGCCGGAAAACCTGACGCGTGTCTTCTTCACGTCGTCGGGCTCGGAAGCCAACGACACCATCGTCAAGATGATGTGGTTCATGAACAACGCGCTGGGCCGGCCCAAAAAGAAGAAATTCCTGGCTCGGACCAAGGGCTATCACGGCATCACCGTCGCCTCCGGCAGCCTGACAGGCCTGCCGGTCAACCACCGCGACTTCGATCTTCCGGCGATTCCCGTTCGCCACCTGACCTGCCCGCACTTCTATCGATTCGGCATGGAAGGCGAAGACGAAGCCGCCTTCACGGCGCGCCTGCTCGCCGAGCTGGAAGCGGTGATCGCGGAAGAAGGGGCTGACACCATCGCAGCCTTCATAGGAGAGCCGCTCATGGCAGCCGGCGGCGTTCTGCCACCACCGGTCGGTTACTGGGAAGGCGTGGAGAAAATCTGCCGGGCAAATGATATCATTCTGATAGCAGACGAGGTGATCTGTGGTTTCGGGCGGCTTGGTACGCCCTTCGGCGCTCAGAAATACGGCTTCACGCCTGATATCATGACGGTCTCCAAGCAAATCACGTCGTCTTATATGCCGCTTGCCGCCGTCATTTTCTCCGATGCGATCTATCAGGCGATCGCCGACAACACCGCAACGATCGGCAATTTCGGCCACGGCTTCACGGCGTCGGGTCATCCGGTCGCGACGGCAGTGGGTCTCGAAAACCTCGCCATTTTCGAGGAGCGGGACCTGATCGGAAACGCGGCCCGCCTTGAGACGTCGTTCCAGGCCGGCATCCGCTCGTTCGCCGATCACCCGCTCGTCGGCGAAGCGCGGGGCACCGGTCTTATCGGCGCCGTGGAGCTGGTGGCAGACAAGGCGACGAAACGCCCTTTCACCAAGGTTGGGCGCGCAGGGAGTATCGCAGCAGGGATCGGCCACGAGGAAGGCCTCATCTTCCGCGCCATCGGCGATCAGCTCGCGCTCTGCCCGCCGATGATCTCGACAGAAGACGATGTGAAGGAAATCATGACGCGCATGGGCCGGACGCTTGAGCGCCTGACCGGTGCGGTCGCCAAGGAGGGACTTGAATGACCCGCATGAAAGCCGAACCGGTTGTCCATATCGACGACGAACGCTTTCGGGTCACCGAATGGCGCTTTGCCACCGGGGCCGAGACCGGCTGGCACATCCACGGACATGACTACGTCATCGTGCCGCTTACGGACGGCAAGCTCGGTCTCGAAGGCCCGGACGGCGCGCAGTCGCAAGCCGCTCTCACCCAAGGTGTGCCCTATTCGCGGCGGACGGGTGTGGCACACAACGTCATCAATGCCGGCGATGCGCCGCTCGCCTTTCTGGAGGTCGAGGTCGTTGAGGCCGGCGACCTCGCAGCCAGGCGGCTCGCCGTGCTCGACCGGTTCCTCGCGGCCTGGAACGCCCGCGACGTGGGCGCACTGATGGATTGCATGGCTGAAACTTGCGCTTTCCACGGCTCGGCTGGACCCGATGCCGAAGGGCGCAAGCATATGGGGCGTGACGCCGTGCGCGCCGCCTATGCAGCGCTGTTCGACGCTTTCCCGAAAGCCGCGTGGACCAGCGGACGCCACGTCGTGACGGGCGACACCGGGCTTTCATCATGGCGCTTCGTCGGCACCACAGCAGCGGGGCAGAAAATCGAAGTCGACGGCTGCGATATCTTCGCTTTCTCGGGGGAGCTCATAGCGCTCAAGGATTCCTACCGCAAAGCGCGAGGGTAGCGAAAATCTGAATTCATCGGGCGACGAGGGCGGTCCAAGCGGGCCGCCCTCGTTTTTTGTCCAAAGGCAAGATCCTCAAAAGATGAAAGGGCCGGTCGTCCCAAAGGAACCGGGCCTTTCGCATATGAAGGGCCGGACTTATCCGGCCCATCTTTCCTACTTGAGCAAGGCTTCCATCGGCACCGGCTCGGAAATCGTCCAGTTGCCTACAACACCCGGCTTGCCGGCCTTGGTCTCGACGATCAGGTACCGCGTCTGGTTCTGGTGATGCAGTTCCGGCGTGAAGGTACGAGGCCCGAACAGCGTCGGCTCATTCTTCATCTTTTCCAGTTCCGCGACGACGGCGTCGGCATCCGTCGTGCCTGCACGCTCCACCGCCTTGGCCCAGACGTCGACCATGACGTAACCCGGAAAGACATACTGGCTCGAGGGATCGGCGCCTGTCTTCTGCTTGTAAGTGGCATTGAACTTCAGCACTTCCGGATTGGGATCGTCGCCATAGATCGAACCCTGAACGGGGACGTAGAAGTTCGTCAGATCGGGCACAGCCGAGAGCCAATAGCTACCGTCGACGCCGGAGCCATTCAGGATCATGGAGTTGATGCCCGCGGCGCGAAGCTGCTTGATGGCCGAAACAGCGCCCGGCATCATCGTGCAAAGCATGATCGCATCCGGCTCCTTCGGCAGCGACTTGATGCGGGTGATCTGCGCGGCGATGGAGGCGTCCTCGTTCTTGAAGGTGTCTTCACCGACAAGCTTCGCGCCCTGGGCTTCGAGCTTCGGCATCATCCAGTCGAAGCCGTCGCAGATGCCCTTGTTGTAGGCCGTCCAGGTATCGAGCAGACGATAGAAGTCCTTTGCGCCCTTTTCCTTGAATGCCCACTCGGCCATGGTCGCGCCCTGCACGGGCGCCAGCACCGACGCGGAGAAGCTGTGCGGGCCGACACCCTGGATACCGGCCTTGACCGATTCCGCGCACAGGAAGAAGGAGATACGGCCCGCGTCCTCGGCCGCGAGCGCAGCCGGCGATCCGAAGTCGTAGTCGCAGGAGACGACCACGAGATCGGCACCCTGGTCGAGCACGGAGAGGCCCGCCTTGGCGCCTTCGGCCCGGTCGGACTTGGTGTCGGCCTTGACGACCTTGATCTGCTTTCCCAGCAGACCGCCAGCCGCATTGATCTCGTCGATGCGGATCAGGGCCGCTTCCTGCGCAGGTTTGTCATAGGCTTCCATGAAGCCCGACTCCGCAGTGGCGAAGCCGATGACGATGGTCTTGTCATCGGCCAGGGCCGGGTATGCGATGGACATCGAGGCCAGAGCGGTTGCGACAATTCTCATTTTGTATGTCATGCACGTCTCCTTTTTTGTTTTCCGGTCGGGCTTGTGCCGCCGGTCACTTGTTGCGACTGCTGCGAGGTAAGGTGAGTTCGCGGTTGCCCATGAGTCCGGATGGGCGAAGCGCGAGGATCACGATCATGATGACGCCGAGGGCTATTTCCTGAACCCCTTTCGGGAGGGCGAAAGTGGACTCGCCGAGCGATACGCCTGCCTCCAGCCAGCGCAGCGCCTGGATGAGGGCGGACAGCAGGACGACACCCACCACCCCCCCCGAAAGGCTGCCCATGCCGCCGACGACGAGCATGGAAAGGGTGATGAAGGTGAGACCGAGATAGAATGTATCGGGTGTGACCACGCCGATGGAATGAGCCATGAGCGCACCGCCCAGCCCCATCACCGCGCCCGATACGACGAACGCCACCAGTCTTTCCCTGGGAATGTCTATACCGGAAGCCGCGGCGGCGGTGGGCTCGTCGCGGGCAGCACGAAGGGCCAGGCCGGACCGGGAGATCGCGTGCGCCCAGGCGATGAAGATTGCGACCACGGCGCCGATGAGATACGGCCAGATCACGCGCACGATCGGAATGCCGACGACCGATGAGGTCGCTCCGGTCACGCTCTCCCAGTTGGAATAAATTGTGTTGATCATGGCGAGCATCGCGAAGGTCGCGATCGAAGCCGCGATGCCCGATAATCGCATCAGCACCCGCCCGAAGATGAGAGCGGCGAGGGCGGCGAACAATGCCGCCAGCACGGCCGATTGCCAGTACGGCAATCGGGTCGCCAGCAGCCATTCGGGCAGTCCCGGCAGCGAGCCGCGTTTCATCATCGGATTGATGGTGAGCCACGCGGCCGCGTAGGCGCCAAGGCAGGTGAAGCCGATATGCCCGAAGCTGAGAACGCCCGAATTTCCGATAAAGATGTATAGGCCCACGACGAGGATGACACGGACGAACACGTCGATCACCGTCTGGTTGAAGGGCCGCGATCCGGTCATCACCGTGATCAGCGCGATGGCCAGCAGCAGCAGAGAAAGCAGGACCGGCGTCAGGATTGTGCGGCGGGCAAGCGCGAAGCGGGCGGGCTTTCGCTCGGCAGCCGGGGCACCGGCAGCGGTAGAGTTGGTGAGGGAGGCGGCGACACCCATGAAATCAGACCCTTTCCTTGGTGCCGCGCGCGGCAATAAGTCCCTGTGGGCGGAAGAGGAGGACGAGGATGACCGCTCCGTAGACAAAGGCATCACGGAATGGCCGGGCGTCGATGGGCAGCATGACCTGCATGATCACCGAGGCGGCACCCAGCAGGAAGCCGGCGAGCACGGCCCCCCCAAGGCTGCCGAGGCCGCCAATGACGGTGGCGATGAAGGCCATCAACATGATCGAGGCGCCCATCTGGATGTCCAGCGTGCCTGTCTGGGCGCCAAAGATCAGTGCAATGGCGGCGGCCAACGCGCCGGAGAGGGCGAACGCGCCCATGATGACCCGGTTCGCTCGTACACCCAGCATGCGGGCCATCGAGAAGTTCTCGGCCGCCGCCCGCATCTCCAGGCCGAAGCGGGTTTGACGCAGGAACAGCGTCAGGCCGATCAGGATGACCATCGTGGCGACGATCGTTATGAGCTGGAGGAGGGGAAGCCGGGCACCAAGGATCTCCACCGGCTGGGACAGTTCGGGCAGCAGCGAGATCGATTTCGGCCGACTGGAGAAAAGCATGAGCAGGAAATAGCGAATGACGAAACCGAGCGCGAAGGAGGCGATCATCATGGTTGCCGGATTTGCCTGGCGGAACCGCCTGAAGACGACGATTTCGCACAGCACCGACAGCCCGGCCCCGCAGAGGAGGACGAAGGGGACCAGCAGATACCACGGCAATTGGCCGGCGAAGACGATGGCCATGGCGTCGGTTGACGGCCACAGCAGCGCGAAGACGCAGAAGGCGATGACGTCGCCATGCGCGAAGTTCACCAGCCGCATCACGCCGAAGATGAGGGCAATGCCAAGCGCGCCCAGCGCGTAGAGCGAACCAAGCGAGAGTGCGTCGAACAGGATCTGGAGCATCTCAGTGGTCCTCGTAGCCGAAATAGGCAGCCTGGATCGCCTCGCCATTGCCGAGCGTCCGCGCATCGCCATCGAGCACGATCTGTCCGCCACGCATCAGGATCATCCGCCCGCCCACCATCATCGCGCGGGCCGAGCTCTGCTCAACGATCAAGAGCGTGAGCTGGCGCTGCGCACGCAGCGCGATCAGCCGCTCGTAGACCTGGTCGTTGATGTTGGGGGCGAGGCCAAGTGAAGGCTCGTCGATGGCTACAAGCCGCGGATTGGTCATCAGCGCGCGTCCGATGACCAGCATTTGCTGCTGCCCGCCGGACAGCAATCCCGCCTGCCCATGCCGCCTCTCTTTCAGCATCGGGAAGGTTGCGTAGACGGCTTCGAGTTCGTCGGCCGCTCGGCTGCGCCAGCCGCGTTCGCGGGCGTGCATGCCGGTTCCGACCAGAAGGTTCTCTTCGGTCGTCAGCGAGCCGAAGACATCGCGCCCCTCCGGCACCATGGAGAATCCGAGCCGGGCGATGTTCTCCGGCGCCTGGCCGGTGATCTCCTGACCTGCAAGGTCGATCCGGCCGCCCGCCACCGGCGTAACACCGGCGATCGCGCGCAGCAGCGAAGACTTCCCGGCTCCGTTCGGGCCGGTGATGAACAGGATTTCTCCCTCGTCCATGGAGAAGGAGACATTGCGGACCGCCGTGAGACGGCTGTAGCGGATGGTGATATCGGAAAGGGCGAGCAGGCTCATTCCATCACCTCCAGCACAGGCAGGTCGGTGTTCGCGGCCGTGCCCATATAGGCGTGGCGCACCTTCTCGCTGTCGCGGATCGCGGCAGGCGGGCCTTCCTCGATGATCGCTCCGGAATCGAGCACGACGATATGCTGGCAAAGGCCGAGCACCAGCCCGACATTGTGCTCGATGAGCAGGACACCGCAGCCGAGATCGCTGGCGATGTGTCTTATCAGGGCGGAAAGCTCCCGCGCCTCCAGTGCGCTCATGCCAGCCGCGGGCTCGTCGAGCAGGATGTATGCGGGCCGTCCCATCAGGGCGCGGCCAATGGCGACGCGGCGCTCGTCCGTATATGGCAACGTTCCGGCGATGCGGGTGCCCAGCGCACCGATGCCTATCCAGTCGAGCATCGCTTCCGCTTCGGCGATGGCAGCGCGCCGGCTCATTCCCAGGCCAACGCCGGTCACCTCCAAATTGTCCAGCACAGGCAGGTCGCGGAAGAGCCGCCCACCCTGGAAGGTGCGGGCGATGCCGCGCCGCCGGACCTGATGCGGCTTGAGACCCGTGAGTGCCGCCCCGTCGAGCTTGATGGTGCCTTCCGTCGGTGCCTGGAAGCCGGTCAGCACGTTGACGAGCGTGGTCTTGCCAGCGCCATTCGGGCCGATGAGGCCACTGATGCGGCCGGGCGTAATTTGGAGGTCTACCGATGACAGGGCCTTCAGCCCCGCAAACGATACCGAGACGTTCTCCGCGCTCAGATGACTCATGACCCTTTCCTTCTTTCTACCGACGGAAAGGCGCAAAGCATCCGGCCTTGCGGCCAGTCACGTTGCAAATGTCTTCCCCTGTCGGTTCCGGCGGTCTCTAGCGGACTGCTCGGGTGCCAAATTCACGCCGTTGCCCGGCGTCGTCTTGTCGTTTCGCGCACCGGATTTTGTCTTCCGCCACGCACGGTCGGTTTTGGCCGGCCGATCTCCTCGCCTCCGGCTCCTCCGCCGGCATTTTCCCGGCTGACGTCAGCCGGCCAGATGCCCTTCAGCACGCGCCAGCGCGGCGCGCTGTTCGGTTCGCGCGGCAAGCGCGTCTTCCAGCGTCACCGGAACGAAGCGCGCCGGGGTGTGCGGCTGGAGTTGGGCGATAAGGTCCATGTCGGCCGATATCACCACGCCCAGCATCATGTACCCGCCACCCGAAACCGCGTCCCGGTGAAGAACGATCGGCTCCGTGCCACTCGGCACCTGGACAGATCCGTAGGGATAGCAGGCATCGACGATGTTCGAGGGGTCGGAGCCCGCACCGAAAGGCTGCTCGCGCTCGACGAACTCCAGTGGCGTCCCGCCCCGGAAGCGATAGCCGATGCGGTCGGCTTCGGGTGCGACCTTCCAGGTTTCCTCAAAGAACCGATTGCCGGCAGCTTCAGTGATCCGATGCCAGTACATGCCGGGAAGCATTCTGAGTTCCGCCGGACTATTGCGTGCACGGCGCAGATTTGCAGGCAGTGAAAGACCGGCTTTGCCGGAACCTTCGCCGAGAGGAAGCTCATCACCCGCCTTCAGCGTGCGGCCCTGATGGCCGCCGAGTGCGCCCAGAATGTAAGTCGAGCGCGAACCGAGAACCACGGGTACGTCGATGCCGCCGGAGACGGCCAGATAAGCGCGCGCGCCGCCCTTGAGGAAGCCGAAGGAAAGCCGGTCACCGGCCTTCACCGGAAAACTTTCCCAGGTCGGCCGTTCCTCCCCATTGAGTTTGGGTGGGAGCTCTCCACCCGTGACGGCGACGACCGCGGATTGGGTGAATTCGAGTTCGGGGCCCATGAAAGTGGCTTCGAGCACCGCGGCACCCGGGTCGTTGCCGACAAGCAGGTTTGCGATGCGTGTCGCAAAGCGGTCCATGCCGCCGCCTTCTGGAATGCCGACATGATAGTGGCCTGGTCGGCCAAGATCCTGCACGGAAGTGGAGAGGCCGGGAGAGATTACCTTAACGGCCATTGATAAGCTCCATCAGCTTTGCATTGGTGCCGTAAATGTCGCTGTTGAAATCCTTCAGGCTGAAGGTGCACTCGCGAACCGTCGGCTGCCACCGATTGGCTTCGATTTCCTCAAGCGTGGCGTCGTAGTCATCGCGGCCAATGGCCTTGAACTTGACGATGTCGCCTGGCTTGAACAGGCACATGTCATCGGCGAGGTAGCGCACCTTCCTGGTCGGGTCGTAGATCGGGGCCGGGGTTATGCCATACATCTGGTAGCCGCCAGCGCCGCGTACCGAATAGATCGCTGCAAAGCAGCCGCCATGGCCAATGGTGAGCTTGGGAGTGTCGGTGCGTGGACGCAAGTATTTCGGCGCTTGAATTTGTTTCTTGCGCTCAACCATCTGGTACAGGAAGGGCAGTCCGGCGACGAAGCCGACCATCGATACGAACCAGGGCTGGCCGGAATAGGCCGCGATAAACTCTTCCACCGTGGCGTAGCCATTGATGCGTGCCGAATATTCAAGATCCGTGGAGGAGGGGTCCTGGTGGCGCTCGCGGAAGCGCAAGCAGGTTTCACGCGTCCATGGATCCTGGAAATAAACCGGCAGTTCGATGATCCGGGTCTTCAGCACCGGGTCCGTCTTCGAGGCCGCCTCTTCCATCGACTTCAGTTCGCTGAGCAAATCCTGCGGCTTGACGATGTCGGGGTTGAAGCGAATCTGGAAGCTGGCGTTGGCTGGGCAGATCTCGGTGACGCCTCGGATGCCTGCCGTACGCACCGCGTTGGTCATCGAAAGGCCGGTAAAGAAGGAGGTGAGCGACATTTCTTCGGACACCTCGCCGAAGATATGTTCGTCACCGCCGAAGTTGAATCGTATCGACATCGGTCCCTCCTTAACCCGCCAGTGCTGCGGCGTTTTCGATGAGCCAGCCTTCCAGCCAGCGGGTATGCACGTCTCCCGCCCGCACCGCCGGATCGGCGGCCAGCGCAAGAAACAGCGGCTTGGTGGTCTTGAGCCCGCCGATCTTCAGCTCATTGAGCGCGCGGATCAGGCGCACTATCGCCGCCTCGCGCGTCTCTGCATGCACGATCAGCTTGGCAAGCAGCGAGTCATAAAAGGGCGGTACTTGATAGCCTTGGTAGAGCATCGAATCGAAGCGTACGCCCGGACCGCCGGGAATGCGAAGCTCGGCCACCTGCCCGGGGAATGGCGCGAACTCCTTCGCCGGGTCTTCGGCATTGAGCCGGACTTCGATCGCATGCCCCTTGACGGAGACATCGCCTTGCCGAATCCGCAGCTTCTCGCCGCCGGCGATGCGAAGCATGTCCGCAACGAGGTCGATGCCGGTGATCGCTTCGGTGACCGGGTGCTCGACCTGGATACGGGTGTTCATCTCGATGAAGTAAAAGCGGTCTGCTTCATCGTCATAAAGATACTCTACCGTGCCGGCACCAGAGTATTTGACCGCCTTGGCCAAAGCGACCGCCGAAGCGCAGAGCTCTTCGCGCAGCCTGTCTGAAAGTGCGCGCGACGGCGCCTCCTCCCAAACTTTTTGGCGTCGCCGCTGCAGCGAGCACTCCCGCTCGTAGCAGTGGATGGCATCGCTTCCGTCTGCCAGCACCTGCACCTCGATATGGCGGGCCTTGCCGATCACCTTTTCCATGTAGAGACCACCGTCGCCAAAGGCGGCGAGGGCTTCTGCTTCGGCCTGAGGAAAGGCTTGTTCGAACTCGGCGAGCGAGTTCGCGATGCGGATGCCCCGCCCGCCGCCGCCTGCCGCCGCCTTGATCATCACCGGAAAACCGGTTGCGGCCAGCACCTCGTGGCCAGCCTTGAGGCCCTCGACCCGACCAGCCGAGCCAGGCACCACAGGGACACCTGCAGCGGCAGCGGCCGATCGCGCCGAGACCTTGTCTCCCATCATCCGGATTGCATCTCCCGACGGGCCGACGAAGACCAATCCAGCGCCTGTGACCGCGTCGGCAAACGCGGCATTCTCGGCAAGGAACCCATAGCCTGGATGAACGCTGTCGCAACCGGTGTCGCGGGCAGCCGTCAGAATCGCTTCGACATTGAGATAGGACTTCTTTGCGGCTGGTGGGCCGATGTTGACCGCTTCGTCCGCAAGCTGGACGTGGAGCGACTCGGCGTCTGCGGCCGAATACACCGCCACGGTGGCGATCCCCAAATCTTGCGCGGCCCGGATGATCCTGACCGCTATCTCGCCCCGGTTGGCAACCAGAAGCTTTTTCAGCATCAGTCGAGATCCGCAATAGGTGCGCCGGCCATGATGGGGTCCTCATTGTCGGCAAGGAAGCGGATGTTCGTACCGGCCGTCTCGGCCCTCACTTCGTGGAACGACTTCATCACTTCGATGAGACCGATTACGTCTCCGGCGGACACCGCGTCGCCATCCGCCTTGTAGGGCGGCTGGTCTGGCGAAGCGCTGCGATAAAAAGTGCCGGGAAGAGGCGAAAGAATCTGGGCCATAAAAAGCTCCGGAAAACTGCGGACAGACTAATTTGGAACCGCCCGCGCGGGCGGGTTCGGTCGAGTTCAGTGCCAGGGAGCGATTGCGGTGCGCACGGCCTTGGCTATTTCGATGGCGTTCGGCGTATCGGAATGCACGCAAATGGTTTCGCAGCGTACGGGGAAGAAACTGCCGTCCTCTGCCGTGCCCTCGCCCTCTTTGATGGCGCGTACGCACCGCTCGGCCATCTCTGCGGGGTCCTTAGCGTCATGAACGCGTGTCAAGATCAGCTTGCCGGAGGCATCGTAGTCGAGATCGGCATAGAACTCGGCGACGAATGGGATACCGCGCTCTTGATAGATCTTCTCATGCAGGGTGCCCGTCATGCCGAAGAGGGGTACGCCGAAAACCTCTGCCGCGTCGCACACGCCATGGGCGATTGCCTCCTGCTGCATGGCCATGAAGTAGAGGCTGCCATGCGGCTTGATGTGGTGGAGTTGCACACCCTCGGCCTTGAGGAAGCCGGCAAGGGCTCCCACCTGGTAAATGATGGTGTTCCTGACTTCTTCGCGGGTCATCCGCATCTCGCGCCGGCCGAAACCCTGAATGTCGGGCAAGCCTGGGTGGGCACCGATCTTTACGCCACTCGCCTTGGCGCTGCGGACGGCGGCGTGCATGTGATCCGGATCGGAGGCATGAAAACCACAGGCGACATTGGCAACGTCGATGATCGGCATCATGCCGATATCGTCGCCAACCTTGTAG
>NZ_RZQL01000450.1 GCF_003997935.1 Mesorhizobium sp. M7A.F.Ca.US.006.01.1.1 | reverse complement strand
GGGCAAGAGCGTCCAGATTTCCTGCATCCCTTCGTGTCCGCGCATATACAGGACCTCGGCAGGAGGCCCATCCAGGAATACACAGGATCGGCCGTCTGCATTCTGGCCCGTTACGATGCGACGCAGTTCCACTGATGCGTCCGACATTCAATTGCTCCGCCTTTTGCTGCGTGCCCACTGGAATGACGACAATTTTGCCGCTATCCGACCAAGATCGGCCGCTCCCGACGGAACGCGGCCTTTGTAAAGAAGTGAGGCAAAGGCAAGCTTCGCCCCACTGGTTAGACAAGAACTGCTGTCCGTATCGCGACTTGCTCTCGTCGATGGATGCTGACTCCGAGAGCCGCGCGAGCTACTTGCAGACCGAGATTTCGTGGAACTTCATCCCCTCTTCGCTGTCGATATTGTCCTTGGTCAACAACTTGATCGGCGTGGTCTTGTGGATGGGAGTATTTGGTTTCACGGGTCCACCGTTCGGGTTTGCCCGCAAATATTTGACAACTGACTTTACCGATTCATTCCCGATGAGATACGGCGATTGCGCGAGCAGCGCCTGTATCCTGTTTTCGTGCAGCGCCTCAACTTCGTCTGGCGTGGCGTCGTAGGCTACGACCATGACGCGGTCCTCGGCATGGGCGGAACGAACGGCGGACACCACACCCTCGGCCGCCGACCCGTTGGTGGCGTAGATCGCCGTTAGATCTGAATGCGCCAGGATCAGACCCGCCGCGATCTTGGCCGTAAGACTGCTGTCGACTTGGCCATACTGGACGGGAAGAACTTCGAGCGGCGAGCCTGATTTGGCGAAGGCATCGGGAAGCCCCTTGTACCGACCCGCGTCAACCACATCGCCGGGGAAAGACGCTATGATGCCGACCTTGCCTTTGCCTTTTATGTGCGAAGTAAGGTATGCGGCGATCTGCTGGGCGGCGTCGCTGCTATCGCTGTTGAAACCCTCCAACATGACGTCTTCGTCCAGGCTCCCGTCGGCGAGCACCACCGGCTTGCCAGCGGCCATGAGTTCTTTGACCGGTTGGATGAAAGCTGTGGACGAAAACGTCGATATCAACCAGCCATCGGGATTTTGAAGCTTGAGGGCGTCGAAAATCTTCCGCTCTTCAGCGACCTCTGGACTGGGCGTACCGGCCCAGAGAAGCTTGACGCCCAGGTCTTTGGCCGCAGCCTCCGCGCCGCATTTCATAGTTATGAAATAAGGTTTGGCGACGGCTGCCTGAAGCTCGGCGATCCTCAGATCGTCCGCATATGCATGACTGGTTGCGACTGTAACAAAAGCCGTAAGACATGAGCCACAAATTTTCGTACGTAGAGATTTCATGGTTTCCTCCCATTTTGAGCCATTGTCGTTTCGATATTGTCTGCCGCCGCTGACTGATTTCGACGGCAGCAGGATGAACCCCTTATCGCTCGGATGTAGACTGCTGCCGCTGGCTGATTGCGACGGCGGCAAGCAGGATGAGACCGATGGCTATCAGCTGGTAGAAAGCCTGGAACCCGGCCACGACGAGGCCGATCTGCAGGATGGATGCGAGCAGCGCGCCCGCGACGGCGCCAAGGATCGAGACGCGACCGCCGGTCAGACGCGTCCCGCCGATCACCGCGCCGGCGATTCCGGCGAGAGCGTCCGTCTGGTGGCCGCCCACATCGGTGGTACCGAAGCGGCCGAGATCGATGAACCCAGCCAGGCCGCACAACACGCCGACGATCAGGTACGTCAGGAAGATGGTCAGCTTGATGTCGACACCTGCGCGCACCGTCGCGCTGCGTGAACTGCCGGCGGCAAGCACGTGGACGCCAAAGCGGGTCTTCGTCAACACGAACCACACCACTGCAGCGACCACCAGAGCCAGAAGCGCCGGCAGCGGAAGGAAGCCGAGGATGACCACGCCGCCAAAACCTTCCTGCAGGGATTCCGGCAAGCCCACGAGATTAGTGCCGTTGGTGCCGACCAGCACCAACCCGGTCAGGATGCCCAGCATCGCCAAGGTGGTGATGAACGAGTTCACCTTCAGGTAGAGCAGGCAGATGGCAGAGACTGATGTACAGACTAGGCC
>NZ_RZQL01000449.1 GCF_003997935.1 Mesorhizobium sp. M7A.F.Ca.US.006.01.1.1 | reverse complement strand
TCTCTTCAGGGCTGCAGGGCACGAGGTCACGATCGCCAATTCGCGCGGACCAGAGTCTTTGGCGGACCTGTCGGCGGAAACCGGCGCGCGGGCAACTGCGATCGAAGATGCTGTCCGCGGCCAGGAGGTCGTGGTCGTCTCCGTTCCTTCAAACAAAATCCCAGTCTGCCCCGTGAACTGTTCGCGTCCACGCCCGCCGACGTCGTCGTCATCGACACGACCAACTACTATCCACAACAGCGCGACGGTCATCTGGACGGAATTGAGGACGGGAGCACCGAAAGCGAATGGGTCGAGCAGCATCTTGGGCGCCCGGTGATCAAAGCCTTCAACACGATCGAAGCGACCCATTTCCAACCGGGCGCCAAGTCGGCGGGCTCCGCGGACCGTATCGCTCTGGCGGTGGCGGGTGATGACGTCCGGACCAAGGCCAAGGCCATGGCGCTGATCGACGGGATCGGCTTCGACGCAGTGGACGCCGGCACTATCGCGGAATCCTGGCGTCAGCAGCCGGGCTCACCGGGCTATCTCAAGGACTATGACGTCAAAGGCGTCCGGCGCGCGCTCGCCGAGGCGAACCCCGAACGTCAGCCCGAGTGGCGCGCCACGCCCAACAGCCCCGGCACGTACGACTCGCCGGCGTAGACGCCTTTGGTCCGCCACCATCCGCCCCACTCACAGACAATCGAGGATTAGCCGATGCGCTCTAGCTGGATAGCCCTCCTGGCCGCGACGACCATGGCGACATGCGCGCCCGCAATGGCGCAGGATACCTCGTCGGCCCAAACGGTGTTGCCGGCCAAGACCGGTGTTTGGACCTATCGCGGGACCGGAACCGTCAACACCTATTGGATTGAGACGCCCGGCGGCGGCGTCGTCGTCATCGACGTTCAGCGCGATCTCGTCCACGCTGCGCAGGCGCTGGCGGCCGTCAAGGCGGTGGGCAAGCCGGTGCGTGCGATCCTCATCACCCACGCCCATCCCGATCACTATACCGGGCTTGGCCTGTTCCGGAAAGCCTTTCCGGGCGTCCCAGTCTATTCGTCCAAGGCGACAGCCGATGCGGTTCGCTACGACACCTATGGTGCGAATGCGGGTACGCAGGCCGATGCGCCCGACATCACGCCGCGCGAATTCGTGGTCCCTGGCATCACCTTCGACGGCGACACGACTTTGCAAATTGACGGATTAACGATCATCGCGCGTGAATTGGGCGCTGGCGAGGCCCCTGCGACGACAGCCTACTACCTGCCCTCCACGCGAGAGCTGTTCCCCGGGGACGCAATTCTCAACCGGCTCCACGGTCCGCTTAGAGAAGCCCATACCGGCGAGTGGCTTGGCATCCTCGACCGGATCGAGGCGATGTACCCCAATGTCGCCATTGTGCATCCAGGGCACGGCGCGTCGGGTCCAAAAGAGCCAATGTTCGATGACGAGCGGTTGTATCTGAGGACCTGCCGCGCGATCGCCGCCGAGGAGATTGCCCGCGGGGGCTTCACCGATGCTGCAAAGGCAGCGACCGTCCGGCGGATCAACGCACGCTTTCCCTACACCAACCCGACAGGCATCAAAGATATCGTCAGCGACAGCGTCGATGGGCTCTTCCGGGAGTTCTCCCAGCCCTCGTCTACACCGCTCCCATAATGAAACCGTTGGGATCAGACGGCGCAATCGTCTGGGTCTTCACCATCTGGCCGCATGGGGCGCCAGCGGCTACGAGATAGGGAAGGCGACGAAGCGCAACAGACAATAGGCCATCTCAAGCTGCTCGTAAGCGCTGCGGACGGCGAAAGCTTCACCGTCGCCGCTGCGTCACGTAAGCTTCAGCGTGCCAACATGAATAAGCTCGTGGTCAACCGATGGCTGGACTTCACTCCGCACAACCTGAAGACATGCATCCATAGGTTCGTCCGGCCGTAGTGGCGCCAGTTGGCCAACTTACCCGCCTGGCAGATTAGCGTCGCTAGAGCCCAACGAGAGCCTCTTTGAAAGGCGAGCCCCGCTGCCGGTGTATCAGCGCGATGGGGCCTTGCCGCGGCCTTTTAGCGGAGCGCGGATGCCGGGAGAGGAAGAG
>NZ_RZQL01000448.1 GCF_003997935.1 Mesorhizobium sp. M7A.F.Ca.US.006.01.1.1 | reverse complement strand
GGCACGTCCAGCCAGCCGGCGAGTGTCGGCGGGCCGACGGCGATGCCGGCCAGCGGATCGAGCGGTCCCGGCGCACCGACGCCGACGCCGACGATCGAAAGCGCCGGCGCCTCGGCATGGACGGTCGCCGCCAGCGCCTCGATCTGGCCGATCACAGCGTCCGGACCTGCCTGCGCCTGCGTCGGCACCGCCGCGAATGCCAGGATCTTGCCTTCACGGTCGACCAGGGCGGCGCGAAGCTCCGTCCCACCAAGATCGATCGCAAGGGCGGCTTCGGTGGTCATGCCGCAACCTTCAGCCCATGCAGCCAGCCGATGCGGCCGGCGAGATCCTTGTCACCGAAGGCGAGCGAACCGAGAACCACCGTCTCGGCGCCGGCGGCACGCAGCAACGGCACGGTCTCGTGGCGGATGCCGCCGTCGGCCGCCAGAACCACTTGCGCATCGCGGCCGGCCTTTCTCAGTATGGCGCGGGCGGCGCCCAACCTGTCGCAGGCCTTGTCCGACAGGCTCTGGCCCTTGACGCCGATTGCGGTTCCCAGAAGCGTGACGAAGGCGACCTCGGAGACGAAAGGCGTCACCGTCTCGACCGGCGTCTCCAGCCTGAGCACGACACCGGCCTCGGCGCCGAGCTCACGTGCCAGCCGCACAGCGCGCAATCCCGCCTCGCCATTCTCGGCATGGACGCTGATCATGTCGGCGCCGGCCTCGATGAACTGGCGCGTCTGCGCCTCGACGATTGCTTCATCGACCATCAGGTGGACATGGATGGGCTTGGCCGTCAGCCCGGCGATGCGGGCGACGAGGTCGGGGAAGAACAGGAAGGACGGGGCGAAATGACCGTCCGCCACATCGATATGATGAAGATCGACATGGGGCTCGATGCGATTCAAATCGCTCTCGAAATTGGCGAGATTGGCCGACCACAGCGAGAATTCAGCGATCATGCGGTCACGCGGCAATGCGGCGATGGCGGCTGGGCCGGAGAGAGATTTCGAGATCATGATGGGTCCTGGTTGTTGAAATTTGTGTCGAGAAAGCTGCCGATGGCGGCGCGGATTTCGGCGAAATGGCGCCCCTTGTCGGTGGCCTTCGGCGTCACCTCGGCAAAGACGGCGTTGGGAATGGCGTCGGCGAGGCTGTGCGCGGTGGCCAGCGGATGGACGAGATCGATGCCGCTGCCAATGACGAGTGTCGGGAACGCGAGGCCGGCGGCCGCTGCCCGCGTGACGCCAGGCCCATCGTTTGCGGTCGCTCGCATCACCTCGGCGAAAACATTCGCGTTGGCGCGCGCGAAGAAGCCGAGCAGGGAAGCAAGATTGTCCGGCGCTTCGGTTCGAAAGCGTGCGGCCGTCGCGGACGTCGCGAAGATATCTCGCGCCACCGATAAAGGACGGCTGAGGATGAGCTCCGCCACTTCCACGTAAGGGCGCATGTTTTGCGGTGCCGCGTCGAAAGCCCAGGCAGGGCGAACAAGCACGAGACCGGCGACCCGGTGCGGGTGCCGGGCGGCAAGCTGCAAGGCAATGGCCGCGCCCATCGAGATGCCGCCGGCGACGAAACGGTCGATCCCGGCCGCATTGGCGGCGGCCAGCACATCATCGGCGAACATCGCGATCGAAAACGGCCGTGTCGTGCCGGCGCCGGAGCCGCCCTGGGAACGGCATTCAACGGTCAGCAGGCGATATGAAGGACCGTCGGGAAAGTTCTGCGCGACCTGCGCAGCGTCACCACCGAGGCCGTGCTGGAAGACGACGGGAAACCCGCCCTGTCCCGTGTCGAAGACACGAAGCGCTGCATCGTCGCGAAGCAGGATCGTCGGGGCGGCGCCCATCAGAGCAGCCTTCGCAGAAAGGCAGCGACGCCGGGGGCTTCGTCGGCGGACAGGCCGTGGGTGACAAGCGGTCCGTCGAACCCCGCTGACTTCAGCCGTGAAACAAAATCCGGAAAATCGACGATGCCTTGTCCTGCAGTGGCAAAGCGGCCGTCGCCAAAGCGGTCCTTGGCATGTGCCATGGCGATGTGGCCGGCAGCCTCGTCGATCGCGGCGGCAACGATGGCGCGCGCCTCGCCGGGCGTGGCGTGTTCGAACAGGTTCGCCGGATCAAGCACGATCTTGAGGTG
>NZ_RZQL01000447.1 GCF_003997935.1 Mesorhizobium sp. M7A.F.Ca.US.006.01.1.1 | reverse complement strand
CGGTACAGAGGCAGACCAGATCGTGCTGACCGCCAAGCTCAACGCGCTGTTGGGTTCACGCGGCGGCGACTGGGAGATTCTGACGACATCGGCTTTCGTAACCATCATCGTGCCGCTGATCGTGTTCTTCTCGCTGCAGCGCTATTTTGTCCGCGGGCTGCTTGCCGGCTCGGTGAAAGGAGGCTGAAACGATGCAATCCGCTTTGAAGGCCAGTTCGAAGCCTGACCTCGCCATCGATCGCGACTGGTGGCGGGGCGCGGTGATCTACCAGATCTATCCGCGCAGCTACCAGGACTCGAACGGCGACGGCATCGGCGATCTCAAGGGCATCATAGGCCGCCTCCCCTACATCGCCGCACTCGGCGCGGATGCCATCTGGATTTCGCCGTTCTTCAAGTCGCCTATGAAGGATTTCGGCTATGACGTGACGGATTACTGCGATGTCGATCCGATGTTCGGCACGCTGGCCGATTTCGACGCGCTGACCGCCGAGGCACACAGGCTGGGCTTGAAGGTGATGATCGACGAGGTGCTGTCGCACACCGCCGACAACCACCCCTGGTTCAAGGAAAGCCGGTCGAGCCGCAGCAACCCGAAAGCCGACTGGTACGTCTGGGCAGACGCCAGGCCGGACGGCACGCCGCCCAACAACTGGCTGTCGATCTTCGGCGGCTCGGCGTGGCAATGGGACACCAGCCGCCAGCAATATTACATGCACAATTTCCTGGCCGAACAGCCCGACCTCAACTTTCACAACCACGAGGTCCAGGACGCGTTGCTCGATGTCACCCGCTTCTGGCTGGAGCGCGGCGTCGATGGTTTCCGGCTCGACACCATCAATTTCTACTTCCACAGCCAGGGTCTGGAAAACAATCCGCCGCTGCCGCCGGAAGAACGCAACGACCAGACCGCGCCGGCGGTCAACCCCTACAACTACCAGGACCATCTCTACGACAAGAGCCGGCCCGAGAACCTCGGCTTCCTCGAACGGTTCCGTGCCCTGCTCGATGAATATCCGGCAACCGCAGCGGTCGGTGAGGTCGGCGATTCGCAGCGCGGGCTTGAAGTGGTTGCCGCCTACACCGCCGGCGGCAAGCGCGTGCACATGTGCTACTCCTTCGATTTCCTGGCGCCGGAAAAGATCAGCGCGGGCAAGGTCCGTTCGGTGCTGGAATCCTTCGGCAAAGTCGCCAGCGACGGCTGGTCGTGCTGGGCCTTTTCCAACCACGATGTGATGCGGCCGGCCTCGCGCTGGGCGGCCGGCGAAGCCGACCCGACCGCCTACCTCAAGGTCATCTCGGCGCTGCTGATGTCCCTGCGTGGTTCGGTCTGCATCTATCAGGGTGAGGAGCTTGGGCTCGGCGAGGCCGACCTTCGGTTCGAGGATCTGCAGGACCCCTACGGCATCCGCTTCTGGCCTGAATTCAAGGGCCGCGACGGCTGCCGCACACCGATGGTATGGGACGGCGGCGCCAAAAATGGCGGCTTTTCCTCGGCGAAGCCCTGGCTGCCGGTGCCGGCCAAGCATCTGGCGCAAGCGGTCAACGTCCAGCAGGGCAACGAGGCTTCGCTGCTCGAGCATTACCGGCGCTTTCTCACCTTCCGGCGTGCCCATCCGGCGCTGGCCAAGGGCGACATCACCTTCATCGAAAGTGTGGGAGATACCGTCGCCTTCACGCGCCGCGCAGGCAACGAGCAGATCGTCTGCGTCTTCAATCTGGGAGCCGGGTCGGCCAAGGTTGACCTTGGTGGCCGATCGCTGCAACCTCTGCCCGGGCACGGATTTTCGGGGCAGGCGAACAGCGGTTCCATCGAGCTTGGCGGCTACGGCGCCTGGTTCGGGCGTCTCGACTGAATTTCCAATCACTGGAGGAAACCAATGGCCGATGTCACGCTAAGACAAGTGAAGAAGTCCTACGGCAATCTGAACATTCTCCACGGCATCGATCTCGATATCAAGTCGGGCGAGTTCATCGTCTTCGTCGGCCCGTCGGGCTGCGGCAAGTCGACATTGCTGAGGTCGATCGCCGGGCTCGAGGAAATCACCTCCGGCGAGCTCAGAATAGCCGGCGAGGTCGTGAACGACGTGCCGCCGTCGAAGCGCGGCGTCGAGGTTCGAAAGCGGTTCGTCGAACAGGAACACCTTCGGAT
>NZ_RZQL01000446.1 GCF_003997935.1 Mesorhizobium sp. M7A.F.Ca.US.006.01.1.1 | reverse complement strand
AGTTCCAGAGCCAGTCATTGTGGCCATTGGCGCCGCCAAGACTGTTGGTCGGGACAGATGGTGGCAGCTCGCCAAGCTCATGGAGCATCCGGATAGCGCGGGCAGGGCGGCCGACTATGTGGCAAGTCCAGAGTTCGCCACGTCAGGCAGTGACGCACGATTTGCGCGTCTGTTCGACTTCATGAGCGCGCCGGCAAAACGCGCGCCAGCAGCATCGAAGACACAGGAAAAGGCTTGGGCACCGCACGACAGATCCGTGCGAGCCAAGATCACCGACACAGGAAAAGTGTTTACGCTTGCCCTGAAGGCCAAGGAAGCCTCGCCGTTCGGAGCGTTCATAACCGATCGGCTGGACGAGCTTTTCGAGGCTTTTCGGCAATCGGAAACAGCCAAGAAAACAGGAGACTGAAACCGCAAAAGAAAAAGGCCCCCGAACGTCGCCGTCGCGGAAGCCCTTCTCGTCTGTAGCAAGCTGAGAATCGCACTTCCCCGAATCACTGTCAAGAGTCGTGGCGCCATTTCGGCGAGCAGATTTCTTTTGCCTGATTGAAAGGTGAGGGAAATGGAGAGTGGGTTTGCGACGACGCCCTTCGGGCGGCGGCCGATGACGCTTGCGTTGGTGAAAGCCAACACGGCGTCAAGGCAGATACCTCAGGGGTCTGTCGTCGAGAAATGGCAGGTTTATCGGTGGCTGTGCGAGGGCAAGTCGATTGTCGGCGTCGGCGATCGCGCCCTGGCGGTGCTCAGCGGGCTTTTGACGTTTTATCCAGACGACCAGATCAGCGAGGAAAACGGGTTGATGGTCTTTCCGTCCAACGCTCAGCTATCGCTGCGGGCGCACGGCATGGCCGATTCCACGCTGCGCAGGAACCTGGCGGAACTGGTAAGTTGCGGCCTCATCATCCGCAGGGACAGCGCCAACGGCAAAAGATTTGCCCGCAAAGGGCCGGGCGGGGCTGTGGTGGAGGCCTTCGGCTTCTCCCTGGCCCCGTTGATCACCAGGGCAGCGGAGTTTCAGCAGGCGGCCGACCAGGTTCGAGCCGACGGTCGGGCGCTCAGACTGATGCGGGAGCGCATCACGCTGCACCGCCGCGACATTCATAAGCTGATCGAGGCGGCTGTCGAGGAGGATGTGCCCGGGGACTGGGGAACGCTGTGGAAGCGGTTCCGGGCCATTGTGGACGCAATTCCACGCCGGGCAGGCCTGTCGGAGCTGGAAGGGGTCGTCGCCGAGCTGGTAGAGCTGCACGAAGCGGTCAACAAGATGCTGGAAAGCTTCACAAATGCCAAGAATCCTAGCGGCAATGAGTCCCATAATGAACGGCAGCAATCTGATTCAAACACAGACTCCGCTTTTGTATTTGAACCGGCTTTCGAAAAAAGCAGGGCGGAGGCCGAGCCAACATCCCACCCCCCCGAGAAGCCGAAAGGCTACCCGATTGGACTGGTGCTGCGGGCCTGTCCCGATATTGCCGACTATGCCGTCAACGGGATCGGAAGCTGGCGCGACTTGATGATGACCGCCGCCCAGGTGCGAGGATACCTTGGCGTGTCGCCTTCAGCCTATGAGGAGGCTTGCCATGTGATGGGCCAGGAAGTTGCCGCGATCGTGATCGCCTGCATTCTGCAAAGAGCGCAGCATATCAACTCGGCTGGCGGTTATCTGCGCGTGCTGACCGAAAAGGCAAAAGCGGGTGAGTTTTCTGTTGGACCTATGCTCATGGCGGCGCTGAAAGCCAATGGCGCGTCAGCACGGATGACCGGATGAGCGGCAAGATATCGCGGGGCAGCGGCGTAAGGATGTGACCGGTGCTGTTGAGGTGGCCTGGCACATTCCCACCTGTCGGCGGGGTTTGCGGCGCGGCCACTGAACGGGTTCGTTCTTGAAAACAGTCTACAAGTGCCATATCTTCTGCACACGAAATATGACTCCCGATATGGTAGGATGAACACCATGGGCCAGGCACTCAAGATAGCCGAGCAGAATGGACCTCTCATCTTGTCCTACATGGACCGGAATGGGAAGATTGCGATTGGGCAGGTCGCGGACGGTTTTGGCATGTCCAAAGGCCAGTTGGCCCAGACTGCAGGTCTTGCACGCGAGACGCTTTATCGGTCAGAGCGTAGCGCCACGGTAAAGACCCAGGGGCGTCTGCGAGAAATGCTCGAGATCATCAGCCGGGTGACGGAATGGGCGGGTGGCAAGGAGCAGGCGATGGCCTGGTATCGGGCTCAGCCGCTTCCAG
>NZ_RZQL01000445.1 GCF_003997935.1 Mesorhizobium sp. M7A.F.Ca.US.006.01.1.1 | reverse complement strand
GCTGGGTAGGGGTGAGTGGCGGTATTGAGGCGCTGCCGGCGGAGCGCCAATCTCCCCCTCAAGGAGGGAGATTGGCGCCGCGCCGTTGGCGCATTTCCTCGCAGCGCGGCTGCAAAGCATAAGCGCACTGCCGACTCCCCCTGCGGAGCACCGCACAATCACTGCGGAAAACCGAACACTCCGCAACGTCACCCCGCTTTATCATTCCCCTCAGGCAACGGCACCCGGCGGTCGCGTCCGCCCCCGCGTCTGTCGATCGGCCGGGGCGATTTTTTTGTGCATGCCGTTGTCCCAAAACCGCTGGGCACTTTTGGGCGGCATGCATCAACAACAGGGGAACGACGATGAAATTCATGCTGACCGACCGCAAACTGCACCCGCAGGCCAAGCCCGTTGCCGACGATTTCAGGACCGGCGGCATCAACCGCCGCGAATATCTCGCCTTGATGGCCGGGCTCGGCGTCAGCGCCGCCGGCGCGCTGGCGCTGGGCGGGCTCGGCACCACCCCTGCCCGCGCGGCCGAACCGAAGAAGGGCGGCGTGCTGCGCGTCGCCATGAACGTCAAGGGCTTCAAGGACCCGCGCACCTTCGACGGCGTCGAGATGTCCAACGTCGCCCGCCACTGCAACGAATATCTGGTGCGCTGGAACACCGACTTCTCCTTCGAGCCCTGGCTGCTCGAAAGTTGGGAGGCGAGCGACGACGCCAGGACGCTGACCCTGCATGTGCGCAAGGGCATCTCCTGGTCGAACGGCGATGCCTTCAACGCCGACGATGTCATCCACAACCTCACCCGCTGGTGCGACGCTTCCGTGCCGGGCAATTCGGTCGCCGCGCGCATGGGCGCGCTGGTCAATGCCGACACCAAGAAGGTGGTTGATGGCGGCATCACCAAGGTCGACGACTTCACCATCAAGCTGAACCTGCCCAAGCCAGACATTTCGCTGATCGCCGGCATGGCCGACTATCCGGCACTGATCATGCACCGCTCCTATGAGGGCGACGCCGATCCGATGAAGGCGCTCGCCATCACCACCGGCCCCTGCGAACTGGTCAGCTGGGATGCCGAGACGGGCGCCGAAGTGAAGCGCAAAGACAAGCCCTGGTGGAAGGGCGAATTCCACCTCGACGGCATCAAATGGGTCGACTACGGCTCCGACCCCAACGCCATGCTGTCGGCCTTCGAATCCGGCGAGATCGACACCGACCACGAAACCGCCTCCGACGCCGTCTCGCAGACCGAGCAGATGGGGCTGATGAATTCCGAGATCGCCACCGGCTCCACCATCGTCGCCCGCTTCAATGTCGCCAACGCGCCCTATGACGACGTCAAGGTGCGCCGCGCCGCCCAGCTCGCCGTCGACAATTCCGCCGTGCTGGCACTCGGCCTCGGCGGCCGCGGCAAGCCCGCCGACAACCACCATGTCGGCCCCATGCACCCCGAATATGCCGATATCGGCCCGGCCAAGCGCGACGTCGAGCAGTCGAAGAAGCTGCTCACTGAGGCCGGCAAATCAGACCACGAGTTCGAGCTCATCTCCGTCGATGTCGAATGGCAAAAGAGCACCGGCGACGCAATCGGTGCGCAGATGCGCGAGGCCGGCCTGAAGATCAAGCGCACCGTGCTGCCGGCCGCCACCTTCTGGAACGACTGGAGCAAATACCCCTTCTCCTGCACCGAATGGCTCGGCCGCCCGCTCGGCGTCCAGGTGCTGGCGCTGGCGTATAAATCGGGTGCGGCCTGGAACGAAAGCGCCTACGCCAATCCCGAATTCGACACCCTGCTCGACAAGGCGCTGGCCACACCGGACGCCAAGGCGCGCAAGGAGATCATGGGCAAGATCGAGCAGAATTTGCGCGATTCAGGCATCATCATCCAACCCTACTGGCGCTCGGTCTACCGCACCTACCGCAAGGGCGTCGAAGGCTGCGAACAGCACCAGGCGCTGGAGCAGCATTTCGAGAAGGTTTGGTTGGAGAGCTGAGCCTTCGCCCCTCTTGGGTTCCTCCGGAGGGGGGAGAGGTGGCGCTGCGTAGCAGCGACGGAGTGGGGGAAGCCATTCGCAAAGTCAAAACCGGGTCAGGATTGAGGATAGAGGCCCCGGCTAGCGTACGCCTATCGCAGGTCAGCGCCGCCCCACATTGCCCTGCCGAGCATTTCTCCCCGTAAACGGGGCGAAAGGTGCTGTCGCGACGCCGGCGCCTTTTCTGCAACGTTGGCGATTGGCGAAAGCGGCGATGACAGCGTCCTTCGCCCCGTTTACGGGGAGAAGATGGCGGCAGCCAGATGAGGGGC
>NZ_RZQL01000444.1 GCF_003997935.1 Mesorhizobium sp. M7A.F.Ca.US.006.01.1.1 | reverse complement strand
TGACGGGCGGCGTCGCCCACGATTTCAACAATTTGCTGATGGCGATTCTGGGAAGTCTCGAGCTGCTCCGCAAACGACTTCCCGACGATCCACAATTGCTGCGTCTTCTCGACAACGCGGTGCTCGGGGGCGCGACGGGGAGCATCCTTGACGCAGCGCATGCTGGCTTTTGCCTGGCGGCAGCAACTCGATCCAAAGCCTGTCGATTTGATAGGGCTCATAGACGGAATGAAGGATCTCTTGGAACGATCGCTGGGCTCAAGGGCGATCATAGAGACAAAATTTCCGCTCTCGCTCGATCATGTAATGATCGATGAAAGTCAGATCGAACTTGCCTTGCTCAACTTGTGTGTCAACGCCAGTGACGCCATGCCTGATGGTGGGACGATCATCATTTCCGCCCGGATGGAACAGGTCGGCGAAAGCAATGGTGCTGGCTTGGCTCCCGGCCATTATGTCTGCCTCTCGGTAGCCGACAGTGGCGAAGGAATGGACGAAGAAACGCTGGCTCGGGCGACGGAACCGTTCTTCACCACAAAAGGCGTTGGCAAAGGTACGGGTCTCGGTCTGTCTATGGTCCATGGGATGACAGAGCAAATGGGCGGGTGCCTAGTGCTCAAGAGCTCCAGGGGAACCGGAACCACAGCGGAACTATGGCTGCCGATCGCAACCGCGAGCTCGGAATTCGCGCGCGGGCCGGATGTTCTTGCCGAGGAAGCCATTGAGACGGCGTCGCTGCGGATTCTGGCAGTGGATGACGATGCGCTGGTCCTTTTGAATACCGCGGCAATGCTCGAGGACTCGGCTATACTGTCGCGGAGGCGCATTCTGCGGCGGCAGCCCTCAGGTTGCTGGAGGAGCAGCCGTTCGACCTCGTCATAACGGATCATGCTATGCCGAAGATGACGGGCCTGCAGCTATCGAATACGATCAAAGGCCAGTGGCCGAACGTACCCGTCATTATAGCAACGGGCTACGCCGAACTCCCGGGGACTCGCGACATCAAAATTCTCAGCAAGCCATTCACGGAAAAGGAGCTAGCGAGCGCGATAACATCTGTTCGCTTTATTTGGGCCGCCGGCCCGGCCAATGTTCCGTCGAGCCAAACGAAATACCGTCGCTCACGGTTGCTTGACTCCGGCCTGACTGCAACAATATCCCGACTGTGGCGCTCTGGCCTTGCACGATCGCCATCGCGGCGGGTTGATCCATTTACCTGGGGTCTACCGCCAGCCGCGCAACCTTGCATAATGCGGGCAAACTCACTTCCAATTGCAGAGTTGCACTATGATGCCAATCTACATCGGGTACGACCCACGCGAAGCCCGAGTCCTCGAGGTGGCGCGATGGAGCGCCTTCCGCCGGACAAGCACGCCGTTGCAGATCCACCCACTGGTGCTCAAAGACCTTGAAGCCCAAGGAATCATGAAGCGACCGATGGAGGTACGTGACGGTAGGCTCTGGTGCCCGATCTCCGAGGCACCGATGGCGACCGAGTTTGCCATATCGCGCTTTGCCGTTCCGTTTATGCGGCAAGGCGGCTGGGCCATGTTCTGCGATTGTGACGTTCTTTTTCTGCAGGATCCCGTCAAGCTGCTCGACCTGGTCGATCCTTCCTACGCGATCATGGCGGTTAAGCACCGGCAACGCGAGTCTGAAGCCGTCAAGATGGACGGACAAACGCAGACGTTCTATCGGCGCAAGAACTGGTCGTCGGTCGTTTTGTGGAATCTAGACCATCCCGCCAACAAACGACTGACGAACGAAATGCTTAATACGTGGCCCGGACGTGACCTCCACGCCTTCAAATGGCTCGAGGATCATGAGATCGGGGAGTTGCCTCTGGCATGGAACTACCTCGTAGGGGCGTCGGCTTCCGAACTCGACCCCGCCGAGGTGTCGCTGGCGCACTACACGCTCGGCGGTCCCTGGTTTGCCGGTTGGTCGGGCGCCACACAATGGGACGAATTGTGGAGCCGAGAAGAAAGCATTCTGCGTGCGTTTGAGGAAAATGCGGTTCAGATCCCCGCATGAAACCTCCGCTTTCGGATCTCTTGCCCGTGCTCTCAAAGCCCATCCTCCGCTTGCCCAGGCTCACGGGTCCCGCCTTGGTCCTGGGATCGGCGCCGAATTTTCGCCTCCCGTACGGACATGATGCCGGTTGGGCGCTTGTAACCGTCAACGCTTCCCAGATTTTGGCGGAAACCTTTGGCCTCGCCGCTCCTGATATGGCGCTGATGCGTCGCGGCATTCTGGTTGGCCAAGGTGAGCAGGACTTCTACAAGCGTGACTTGCTAAAAGGGCGGCAGGCAAAGCATCTGATCGTCCCGATC
>NZ_RZQL01000443.1 GCF_003997935.1 Mesorhizobium sp. M7A.F.Ca.US.006.01.1.1 | reverse complement strand
CTGGGCGGCTACATCACCGGTACAAGTGCTGTGATCGACGCGGTGCGCTCCTATGCGCCGGGCTTCATCTTCACCACGGCGCTGCCGCCGGCGATCGCCGCCGCCGCCACCACCTCCATCCGCCATTTGAAGCGCTCGCAGGCCGAACGCGATGCGCAGCAGCGCCAGGCGTCGCGGACCAAGGAGGTTCTGTCTGCCGCCGGCCTGCCGGTGATGGAATCGCCGACACACATCGTGCCGGTGCTGGTCGGTGACCCCGAACTCTGTAAGATGGCCAGCGACCGCCTGCTCGGCGTGCACGGCATCTACATCCAGCCGATCAACTATCCGACCGTGCCGCGCGGCACCGAGCGGCTGCGCATCACGCCGACGCCGTTTCATACCGATGCGCTGATCGCGGGACTGCAGGACGCGCTGGTCGAGACATGGGATGCACTCGGCATTCCTTACGGCTCCGCCGAACGGCCGGCTGTCGCCAAGAGCGACCGGATCATTCCCACTGCTGGTGCCCAAGTCAGGCGGATAAAGTCAGGGGGCGGAAGCCGCCGCCTGCTCAAGCCTTCTTCATCCACTTCGCCAGCCGGTGCGCGGCCTTAACGATATGCGACATAGGAAGGTACAAATGACACAGTCAGACTTTCCCTTACCGCTTGACGGCGGTTGCCGTTGCGGGGCCGTGAGGTACCAGGTGACCCGCGCGCCAGCGTTCATTTTCGCGTGCCACTGTACGGATTGCCGACAGCTGACCGCCGGCGCGTTTTCAATTGGAATGCCTGTTCCGAAGGAGGGTTTTGCGGTCACCGCCGGCGAAACTCGAGTTTGGACCAAGATCGCCGACAGCGGTAAGCCGAGTCACCAATACTGGTGTCCGATCTGCCATGGCTGGACGCACACGATTGCCGAGCTTTCGCCCGGGATGGTGATCGTACGGGCTACCACGTTGGATGCCTACGAATGGGTACGCCCGGTCGCCCAGATTTTCCTGCGCAGCTCCTATCCGTGGGCCCGACTGCAGGTGCCGCTGAACTACGAAACGGAGTTTGACGATACCGGGCCGCTGAAATCGGCGTTTGCCGATAGCGGCATTCGCCCCAAGATCAAGGAATAGACGTGAAGTCTTACTATTAGCTTACGGCAATATCCCATATGAGCATCAATATTATTGTAATATCCGGTGTTATAACTATTTTCGATTTGTTCTACAGACAGTTATCGTCACAGTCCAGAGAGAACACTATCATGAACATTTCACTTGAAGGCCGCAAAGCAGTCGTCACCGGATCCACGGCCGGCATTGGTCGGGCAATCGCAGAAGGTTTGGCGCGGGCTGGTGCGTCTGTCGTTATCAATGGCCGCAGTGAGGGCCGGGTCGCCGCTGCGGTGGCTGAGGTTAAGGCGCTGTCCCCGGATATCGAGATCACTGGCGTCGTCGCGGATCTGGCCACGAAGGAAGGCAGCGCGGTTCTTGCAGCCCAAGCTCCCGACGCGGACATCCTTATCAACAACGCAGGCACAGCCAATCCCAAACCATTTTCCGATCTCACAGACGAAGACTGGCTGGGCATGTTTCAGCTCAACGTAATGAGTGGTGTTCGCGCGGCACGTCATTACCTGCCGAAGATGGCGGCGCGCGGCTGGGGACGCATCGTGTTCATCAGCAGTGAATCCGCACTCGCGATACCCAAGGACATGATCGACTACGCCATGACCAAGACGGCGCAGTTGGCCATTTCGCGAGGTCTGGCCGAGACTGTTGCTGGGACGGGGGTGACGGTCAATTCGGTCCTTCCCGGGCCGACAAATTCGGAAATCATGTCAAACTGGATGAAGGCGACGGCCGCGTCCGAGGGCATCACGCAAGATGAGGCAGAGCAGAACTTTCTGAAGACCCAGCGCCCGACGACGCTCATCAATCGGTTCACCAGCACGGAAGAGGTAGCGAACATGGTTGTCTACCTGTGCTCCGATCAAGCATCCGGCACGACCGGGGCTGCCATGCGCGTGGACGGCGGCGTGCTTAGGCAGATCGCATAAGGATGAGGCGAGTTGTGGCGACGAATTGGCAGTGAGTTAGACCGATACGATTGAATGCCGCCGGTCACGGCGCCGAATGAGTACCGTCGGGTCGCAGAGTCGTTTCGGGTTGGCGTCGATCCTCCCAAGGACGCCAAAGGAGCCAGTCAGGCGCGGCGCGCCTGACTGGCTCCATCCTTCAGGGAATTGCACGTCGATGCTAAGCACCGACTTCGCGAAGGCCGGCCCACCGAACCGCGCATCAATGCCGTCCAAAGGGACACAGAACGCAAGTTCCGCTTTCGACAAGCCGTTGGGCGTTGCGCATCGCATACC
>NZ_RZQL01000442.1 GCF_003997935.1 Mesorhizobium sp. M7A.F.Ca.US.006.01.1.1 | reverse complement strand
CTCCAGCGTCATGCGGATCGGCGGCGTCAGCTTCACCGCCTCATCCTTGCCGGCGGCGCGGATGTTGGTCAGCTTCTTGCCCTTGAGCACGTTCACTTCGAGATCGTTGTCTCTGGAGTGGATGCCGATGATCATGCCCTGATAGACCTTGACGCCGGGATCGATGACCATCGGACCACGGTCTTCCAGGTTCCACATGGCGTAGGCCACCGCCTCGCCCTGTTCGTTGGAAATCAGCACGCCGTTGGTGCGGCCCGGCAATTCGCCCTTGTAGGGCTCATAGGCATGGAAAAGCCGGTTCATCACGGCGGTGCCGCGCGTGTCGGTCAACAGTTCCGACTGGTAGCCGATCAGGCCACGGGTCGGCGCGTGGAAGACGATGCGCTGGCGGTCGCCGCCGGATGGACGCAGTTCGACCATCTCGGCCTTGCGCTCGGACATCTTCTGCACGACGACGCCGGCATGCTCCTCGTCGACGTCGATGACGACTTCCTCGATCGGCTCGAGCAGGTCGCCATTTTCGGCCTTCTGCATGACGACGCGCGGACGCGACACGGCGATTTCAAAGCCTTCGCGGCGCATCGTCTCGATCAGCACGGCCAGCTGCAATTCGCCGCGGCCGGAGACGAAGAACGAATCCCTGTCCGGCGATTCCTCGATCTTCAGCGCGACATTGCCTTCGGCCTCGCGCAGCAGGCGGTCGCGGATGACGCGGCTGGTCACCTTGTCGCCTTCGGTGCCGGCCAGCGGACTGTCGTTGACCAGGAACGACATGGTCACGGTCGGCGGATCGATCGGCTGCGCATGCAGCGGTTCGCTCACGCTCAGGTCGCAGAACGTGTCGGCGACGGTGCCCTTCGACAGGCCGGCAATGGCGACGATGTCGCCCGCCTGCGCTTCTTCGATCGGCTGGCGCTCAAGGCCGCGGAAGGCCAGGATCTTGGAAATACGGCCGGTTTCGATCTGGGTACCGTCATGGTGCAGCACCTTGACCGGCTGGTTGGCCTTCAGAGTGCCACTCTCGATGCGGCCGGTGATGATGCGGCCGAGGAACGGATTGGCTTCCAGGATGGTGCCGATCATGCGGAACGGGCCGGGATGAACGGTCGGCTCCGGCACATGCTTGATGACGAGGTCGAACAGCGGCGCCAACTGCTGGTCCTTCGGTCCTTCTGGATTTTCCGAAACCCAGCCATCGCGGCCTGAACCGTACAGAATCGGGAAGTCGAGCTGCTCGTCGGTGGCGTCAAGCGCCGCGAAAAGGTCGAACACCTCGTTGACCACCTCGACATGACGGGCGTCCGGGCGATCGATCTTGTTGATGACGACGATCGGCTTCAGGCCGACCTTGAGCGCCTTGCCGACGACGAACTTGGTCTGCGGCATCGGCCCTTCGGCGGCATCGACCAACACGATGGCTGAGTCCACCATCGACAGGATGCGCTCGACCTCGCCACCGAAATCGGCGTGGCCAGGGGTGTCAACGATGTTGATGCGTGTATCCTTCCAGTCGACCGAGGTCGCCTTGGCCAGGATGGTGATGCCGCGTTCCTTTTCGAGGTCGTTGGAATCCATGGCGCGCTCGGCGACGCGCTGATTGTCTCGGAAAGAGCCGGACTGCTTCAAAAGCTGGTCGACCAGGGTGGTCTTTCCATGGTCGACGTGCGCGATGATCGCGATATTACGGATTTTCATGTTCTGGTCTCGGAAGCGTTGCAGGCAGCAGGCCAATAGGCGCTGCCTCTTTCGGTTGCGCGGCTCATACAGGGTTTTTCGCAGTTGCGAAAGAGGAGGCGCGTCACCAAATACTCATCAAATCTTAAGCATCTGCGTGTGAGATGATTTTGTTAACCAAGGTGGGAACCCTTCGGGACCCAGGCAGTTCAAACGTCATGACCGATAAACTCAACCGATTTTGGCCGCTCATCGCCTCCGTTGCCTTCGCCGTCCTGCTGGCGGCCAACGCCGCGCAGTCGGCCGCGACGATGAAGGAATCACGACCTGCCTTGTCGTCAGAGGCACAGGCCGAGCAGATTTTCGCCGACGCGCCCGACGGCGTCGACCCGGTGGTGACCGGCCCGGTCAGCGCCGCCTTCAAGCAGAGGCAGGTCAGCGCCAACTGCGACAGCGCCGTGTGGCCAAACATTCCGATAGTCTGCTACCCGGACTAAGACGCCGCGCGCCCTAGACGCGCGACACCTTTCCATCAGCGCGCGCTTATGCCGACCGCACCGGGTCGAGCGTCACCTTGTAGAGTTCGTTGTCGTCGCGATCCATCAGCCGCACCGTCATCTGCTCGCTGGCGCCTGAAATATCGACCAGCCCGAAGAATTGCAGGCCTGCCGAGGGCGGCAGGTTCTGTCCCTGTTCGGC
>NZ_RZQL01000441.1 GCF_003997935.1 Mesorhizobium sp. M7A.F.Ca.US.006.01.1.1 | reverse complement strand
TCCAACGTCCGGGCCGACCGGCCGGTGATGTAGACGCGCTTGGCGCCCTGCGCGATAAGGGCTTGCGCAATGGAGAAACCGATGCCGGTTGATCCCCCGGTTACGACCGATACGTGGTCCAAAAATTTCGTAGACATTTTTCGTTTCCTTTCGAGGTAGAAGACAGTTGGAGTTGCAAGGCGCAGCAAGACAGCGCTGCGGATTTCCGCTTCGTGGATGACGAGCAGGATTTTGGGGCCTG
Organism: Mesorhizobium sp. M7A.F.Ca.US.006.01.1.1; assembly: GCF_003997935.1. Taxonomy (GTDB): domain Bacteria; phylum Pseudomonadota; class Alphaproteobacteria; order Rhizobiales; family Rhizobiaceae; genus Mesorhizobium. The sequence goes on along the minus strand of NZ_RZQL01000441.1, from coordinate 2,138 downwards.
TTACAGGCTTGGTACTGCGCCTCACCGGCGAGGACGGTTAGGCGCAATAGGGGAAAGAAAACTTGCGCCGGTGTCGCTAGGCCAGAAACTCTAGGATGGAAGATGTCACTGCCGCCGGTTTCTCATCGGCAACGTAGTGGCCGCAATCGGGAATGCTGCCGCCGCTGACGTCACTGGCAAACTCCTCAAGCATGGCGATCATTTGAGGTCCGAAACGCTTTTCGCCACCCAGAGCCAAAACGGGCATTCGAAGCGGCTCTGATTTCCACTGCAGTGCATTTTGATGATCGAGTGGGAACGCGCGATACCATTCCAGGGCAGCGCGCGTGCGGCCAGGAAGGGCAAGTGCTTTGGCGAATATCTCCATGTCGCTGAAACTGTAGCTGCCGTGATCGAAAGTCCGTTCGGCGATAAAAGCCGATACATATTCGAACTCCCGTCCACGGATCAGCAACTCCGGAAGATCGCGCTTTTGGTGGAAGCCGAACTGCCAAAGGCTTGTGAGGCATTGTCCCCACCCCGTCCATCCCGGCAGAGGTGCGTCGAGAACGATTAGGCGCGTCACGGCATCTCGGCGGCTCGAGGCAAGCGCTACCGAGACCATTGCGCCGATATCGTGCCCGCAAACGGCGTAACTTGTATGGCCGAGTTCCTGCATCACCTGATGCACGTCTTCTGCAAGGGTTTCCTTGTCATACCCGGACACAGGGCAGTCCGAGAACCCCGCCCCGCGAAGATCGATGGCCACCACCCGGTGATGCTCGGCAAGTTTCGACATCACATTGCGCCATTCCCACCAGGTCTGCGGAAAGCCGTGGATCAGAACTAGCGGAGATCCCTGCCCGCCTGAAACCGTGTGAATGTTCACGCCGTTAGCGGAAACGATCCGATGACTAAACCCTTCTATATGTATGGTCATGGGAAGACCTCTTTCATTTCGTTGCAAGGTCACTGGACAGCCATCCAGCAACGAGAAGACAGGTTGCAATCGCGATCGCCGCAATACTGTAGGCGTGGCCAATGGATCCGGCGTCGGTTGCAGATCCCAGGACCGAAAAGAACAATCCACCGATGAGCGCTGCCGCCAATGCGCCGCTAATCTGGAACATCGAATTGACCAGGCCGGACGCGAGTCCTGATTGAGCTCGGTCGACCCGTTGGACAACAGTCTTGACAAGGTTTGGAAGCGCAATTCCTTGTCCCGCCCCGATGAAGAAAAGCGCAACGAAGAGGAATTGGGGCAAGCCGCTCGAAATCAGGGCAGCCGTTCCGAACAACCCGACCGCTTGCAAGACCATGCCGGCGCCAGCGGAAAATCGTCCAAAGACGTTGAGGAAGCGACCACTTGCAAAAGGGCCAAGGACGAAGCCGGCCGCGGCAGGAAGGATTGCCACTCCGGCCTCAAACGGCGTGCGACCAAGGCCACCCTGCTGATAGACCGAGAATATCAGCCAGAACGCCGCTAGGACGTAGAAGAAGAGAGCGGCAAGCAGCCCGCGCTTCAATCCCGGCACCTGGAGAAGGTTTGGCGCCAGGATGGGATCGCCTCCGGTGCTCTCCATGGTTCGCTCATGCCACCAAAACACCAGAAAAAGCGGCACGGCACTGGCAAGCGTCAGTAGAGACCACATCGGCCACCCCTGCTCACGGCCCGCTATCAGGGGTGCGATCAGTGCGAAAAGCGCAAGCGCGATCAGCAAGGCGCCGCCGAGATCCAATTTGCTTGGATGCTCCGATTTCGTTTCGCGCAACATGATGAAGGCCGCCGGCGCGGCGATCGCTATGACGGGCAGGTTGATGAGAAAGATACTTCTCCACCCGAGCCCGAAGATATCCAGAGCAATCAACGCCCCCCCGAGAAAAAGGCCGGCCATCGACGCCAACCCAAATGTCAGGGCGTAGAAGCTGAGTGCCTTTGATTTTTCGTGGTCTGGAAAAATTGCATTGATCGAAGCCAGAGCCTGCGGCGCCATGATTGCCGCAGCAAAGCCCTGAAGGATCCGCCCGATGATCAGGATGGATGGGGACCAGGCACATCCGCACAAGGCCGATGCTGCAGCAAAGCCCACCATTCCATACAAAAAGACATTACGGCGACCATAGAGGTCTCCCAACCTGCCGCCGGTGATCAGCATGAC
>NZ_RZQL01000043.1 GCF_003997935.1 Mesorhizobium sp. M7A.F.Ca.US.006.01.1.1 | reverse complement strand
CGCAGGGCAGTGAAGTCGACCCGGGTCCGGCCGGTGGCCAAAGCGGCATCGGCGAAGGCGAATCGGTCGCGGCGCTGACCACCCCGCCCTCAGCCACGAACGCACCGGCGATTTCCGCACCATCCGCCGGCACGCCTGCCGCGACTACGCCTCCGGCGACAGATGCCGCCCCCACAGCGCCGCGACCGATTCGCCTTCGCCGATGCCGCTTTGGCCACCGGCCGGACCCGGGTCGACTTCACTGCCCTGCGGTGTCAGCCGCTGGGTGAACTTCGTGCTTTCGGCTTCCGTGCCGCCAGACGCGGGCGCCGCAGGCGCTGCCGCGGCATCGGTTGCCGGCTTGGCCGGCGCCGGCTTCACCGGCTCGGTCTTGGCGACCTGATTGCCGCCAAGCCCAAGCATTTTGCCGAAGGCGTCCTTGTTCAGCCAGATGCCGTAGCCGCCGCCGGCAACGACCAGCAGTGCGACAACGGCGGCGATCAGCCCGCCATAGCTGCGCTTGCGCTCGGCGGGACGCAGGCGTTGGAAGGTGTCCGGTACCGGCTCTTCATTGTCTTCGTTGCTGGAAAAGACATCGGCCTCGTCGTCCGCCTCCTCGGCGTTCATGCCGGGAAGAGGTGTGTCGGCGCGAGCCGGCTGGGCAGGCGCCGGCGTCGATCTTTGCCAGCTTGGCTCGACCTTAGCGGCAGGCGGCGACGCGGGTTGATAGGGCTCCGGCTTGGCTACGGGCGGTGCCGGCCAGGCCGATTCCGCCTTCGCCGGCTGCCTTGTATGGCTTGGCTGGTTCTTGTTGCGATCGATCGACGAAAAGATGTGTTCCAGCTCCGCGAGCGGGTCGGTCTCCGGCACGCTCTTGGCATAATCGCGCTCGACACTTGTAATGGCGTCTTCCAGCGAACGCATCTGCGTGGCTATGGCTTCGGGAGCCCACGGCGGCGAACGTTCACCAAGCTTCTTCGCCAGCATGGTGCGAACGCTGGCATAGATGCGCGTACGCTTTTCCGGCGTCTCGTCGCCATGCTTGTCGAGCGCGTTTTTCAGAATAGCAACGAAATCTGCCATGCTTCAGTCGACCTGTATTTTGCTTCCGCGCCGGCCCCCGCAAATCAGCCGCGATGCCCGGAAAGGCTTCAGAAACTAGTCTTGAAACGGATCGGTCACAAGTATCGTGTCGTCGCGTTCCGGGCTGGTGGAAAGGAGCGCGACCGGTGCGCCGATGAGCTCCTCGATGTAGCGGACATACTTGACCGCCTGGGCCGGCAGATCGTTCCAGCTGCGCGCGCCGGCAGTGGTGCCTTTCCAGCCCTCGAGCGTCTCGTAGACCGGTTCGACACGTGCCTGCGCACCCTGGCTGGCCGGCAGATAATCGATCATCTCGCCGTCGAGACGATAACCGGTGCAGACCTTGATCTCGTCCAGCCCGTCAAGCACGTCGAGCTTGGTCAGCGCGATGCCCTTGATGCCGTTGACAGCGACAGCCTGGCGCACCAGCACCGCGTCGAACCAGCCGCAGCGGCGCTTGCGACCGGTGACGACGCCGAATTCATGGCCGCGCGTGCCAAGGAATTCGCCGACCTCGTTCTTCTGCTCGGTCGGGAACGGACCCTCGCCGACGCGTGTCGTATAGGCCTTGGTGATGCCGAGCACATAGCCGATGGCGCCTGGGCCGACGCCGGAGCCGGCGGCAGCCTGTCCGGCAACCGTGTTCGACGAGGTCACGAACGGATAGGTACCGTGGTCGATATCGAGCAGTGTGCCCTGCGCGCCCTCGAACAGGATGCGCTCGCCAGCCCGGCGCTTGTCGTCGAGGATCTTCCAGACCCGGTCCATATAGGGCAGGATGTCGTCGGCGACCGAGGTCAGCTCCTGCATGATCGCGTCATGCGTGACTTCCGCGTGACCAAGCCCGCGACGCAGCGCATTGTGGTGCGTCAGCAACCTGTCGACTTTCAAGGGCAGTGTTTCCAAATCCGCCAAATCCATCACCCTGACCGCGCGCCGGCCCACCTTGTCCTCGTAGGCGGGGCCGATGCCACGACGGGTCGTGCCAATCTTCGTCCCGGAATTGGATGCGGCGTCCTCACGGAATCCGTCCAGCTCCCGATGCAGGGACAGGATAAGCGCCGTGTTTTCGGCTATTTTCAGGCGATCCGGCGCCACTTCGACACCTTGCGCCTTGAGCTTTGCCACTTCGGCGACGAAAGCGTGCGGGTCGAACACGACGCCATTGCCGATGATGGACAGCTTGCCCTGGCGCACAACGCCCGACGGAAGCAACGACAGCTTGTAGACCTTGCCGTCGACGACCAGCGTATGGCCGGCATTGTGGCCGCCCTGGAAACGCACCACGACATCGGCGCGCTCCGACAGCCAGTCGACGATCTTGCCCTTGCCTTCGTCACCCCACTGCGAGCCGACGACCACCACATTGGCCATGTTTCTTTTCCCTTGAGACGCCGCCAAGCGGCTTGAATATGGTTCGAAACGACAGGCCTCTATAACGTCAAGACCTCGCGAGCGCGACCTTTCTTTGCCGTCGAAAATGCCCTGAGGCACAACAATTTTCGGCTTTGACATCATTTACTTGGGCGAGCGGGGGCAATAGGCCGGCAAACACCGCAGCTCCAGCGACTGGAATCCCGCGATGCATCGAAGCGCCTACATATTCCTGCTGCTCACCACCTTGCTTTGGGGTGGAAATTCGGTGGCCGGCAAGCTGGCGGTCGATCACGTCTCGCCGATGACGCTGGTCTTCCTGCGCTGGGTGCTGGCCGTGGCGATCATGCTGCCCATTGGCTGGAAGACCATCCAGAAGGACTGGCCGGTAGTCCGCAAGCACTGGTTCGTGCTGGTCGCCCTCGGCGCCAGCGGCTTCACCCTGTTCAACACCATCTTCTACACGGCGCTCAACTACACGACAGCGATCAATGTCTCGATCGAACAGGCGGCGATGCCGATCCTGATCATGACTGCCAATTTCGTCTTCTTCCGCCTGCGCGTGAACTGGGCGCAGATTGTCGGCGTCGTGCTGACCATCGCCGGCGTGATCCTCACCGCCTGCCACGGCGACCCGCGCCGGCTGTTGACGCTGGAACTCAATTTCGGCGACGCCATCATGCTGGTCGCCGTCTTTCTCTACAGCGGCTATTCGGTCGGGCTGCGGCTGAAGCCGGTGATGCACTGGCAGAGCCTGATGCTGGCCCTGTCGGTTGCGGCACTCGTCACCTCGTTGCCGTTCTTCCTGTGGGAGGTCCTCGCCGGCAAGGTCATCATGCCCGACGAGCGCGGCTGGACCGTCATCGTCTATACGGCGATCGGCGCCTCGGTCGTTTCGCAGATCTTCTACATCAGGGGCAACGAACTGATCGGCGCCAACCGCGCGGGCCTGTTCATCAATCTGGTGCCGATCTTCGGCACGCTGCTGTCGGTGCTGATTGTCGGCGAGACGTTCCACCTCTATCAGGCACTGGCTTTGGTGCTCGTGCTGGGCGGTATCGGGCTTGCCGAATACAGCGGGCGCAGGATGGCGGTGGCGGACCACCGCAGATGACATTTGGCGGCTGACGCCCTCCGCCGTTGCGGCAATTCCCGCGAACGGCCTGGACTTCGCCAATGACGCGGAAACAGCGGCATGAATCCTGCCGCGTCCCCTACTTGGAACGTTTCACCTCCAGCGGAGTTTGAAGGGGAGGGAGGAGGTGACATGATGAGCCACAACCCTCGCAGCACGGCAAGCATTGCTGGTCACCCTATCCATCCGATGCTGATTCCGTTTCCGATTGCCTTTTTTGTCGGCACCTTCGTTTGCGATCTTATCTTCTGGCGAACAGCCGATCCCGGATGGGTCACCGGGTCGCTTTGGCTTCTCGGCGCAGGCCTGATCATGGCTGCCCTGGCTGCGCTTGCTGGCCTGACGGATGTTCTCGGCGATGTTCAAATCCGCAATCTCACGACGGCATGGCTCCATGCCGGCGGCAATGTACTCGTCGTGTTGATCGAGCTTTACAACTGGTACTCGCGGTATGCGGGCGGAGCGGCGGCCGTGATGCCAACCGGCATCGTCCTATCGCTGATCGTGGTTCTCATCCTGCTGTTTACGGGCTGGAAGGGCTGGGAACTGGTCTACCGACATCGCGTGGGCGTCTCCGATGGCTCGGACGAGTTAACCTGAACCGGCCGCCGCGGCGGCCGGTATCAACAGGGGGTCGGCGACCGCCTGTCCTCGATCACATCGCGTTGACGTCGAACTGCAGCCTCTTGGCCGAGTCGATCGACTTGTGGGCCTTGATCTTTTCCAGCACGGCTTCCGGGAACGGCGCGTCGAGATAGAGCAGCGCTATGGCATCGCCGCCCGGCCGGTTGCGGCCGAGCTGGAAGTTGGCGATGTTGACGCCATTCTCGCCGCAGACAGTGCCGAGCAGGCCGATGATGCCCGGCGCGTCCGCATTGGTGGTGTAGAGCATGTGCTGGCCGACCTCGGCATCGAGGTTGATGCCCTTGATCTGGATGAAGCGTGGCTTGCCATCCGAGAAGCATGTGCCGGCGATCGAGCGCGTCATGTGTTCGGTCTTCACCGTCAGCTTGATATAGCCGTCGAACACGCCCGACTTGTCGCGCTTGACCTCGGCGACGATGATGCCGCGCTCCTTCACCATGATCGGCGCAGACACCATGTTGACGTCCGAGACCTGAGGCCGGATCAGCCCGGCGAGTGCTGCACTGATCAGCGCGCGCGTGTTCATCGTCGCGGTCGAGCCGTCGAACAGGATTTCCACCTCTTTGATCGGATCCTCGGTGACCTGGCCGACAAAGGCGCCGAGCACCTCGGCGAGCTTGACGAACGGCTTCAGCCGCGGCGCCTCCTCGGCGGTGATCGACGGCATGTTGATGGCGTTGGAGACGGCGCCCTTGATCAGATAGTCGGCCATCTGCTCTGCAACCTGCAGCGCGACATTCTCCTGGGCCTCCGTCGTCGAGGCGCCGAGATGCGGCGTCGCCACCACATTCTCCATGCCGAACAGTTCGTTGTTCTCGGCCGGTTCGACCTCGAAGACGTCGACGCCGGCGCCGGCCACCTTGCCGCTCTTCAGCGCCGCGATCAGATCGGCCTCGACGATCAGACCGCCGCGTGCGCAATTGATGATGCGCACGCCCTTCTTCATCTTGGCGATCGCCGCGGCATCGATGATGTTGCGCGTCTTGTCGGTCAGCGGTGTGTGCAGGGTGATGAAATCGGCGCGGGCGAACAGTTCGTCGAGTTCGACCTTGTCGACGCCAAGCTCCTCGGCACGGCTGTCCGACAGGAACGGATCGAAGGCGATGACGTGCATCTTGAGGCCAACGCCGCGCGTCGCGACGATCGAACCGATGTTGCCGCAGCCGATGACGCCCAGCGTCTTGCCGGTGATCTCGACGCCCATGAAGCGGTTCTTTTCCCATTTGCCGGCATGGGTCGAGGCGTTGGCTTCAGGGATCTGGCGCGCCAGCGCAAAGATCATCGCCACCGCATGTTCGGCGGTGGTGATCGAGTTGCCGAAGGGCGTGTTCATCACGATGATACCCTTGCGGCTTGCCGCCGGGATATCGACATTGTCGACGCCGATGCCGGCGCGGCCGATGACTTTGAGATTGGTAGCGGCGTTGATCAGCTTTTCGGTGACCTTGGTCGCCGAGCGGATGGCGAGGCCATCATACTGGCCGATCACTTCGGCGAGCTTTTCCTTGTCCTTGCCGAGATCGGGCAGATAGTCGACCTCGACGCCACGATCCTTGAAGATTTGCACGGCGGTGGGGGAGAGTTTGTCTGAGACGAGAACGCGGGGCGCCATGGCGGCCTCCTTGAAATGGATTTGATCCTGATGGGAGTGGCGGCCCGAAGGCCGCCGCGAATGATCTCAGGCCGCCGCTTTGAGCGACGCCTTCTGTGCAGCGAATGCCCAGTCGAGCCAGGGCAGCAGCGCTTCCAGATCCGACGTCTCGACCGTCGCGCCGCACCAGATGCGCAGGCCTGGCGGTGCGTCGCGATAGGCACCGATATCGTATGCGACACCTTCCTTGTCGAGCACCGACACCAGCCCCTTGGCGAAGGCCGCCTGCCCGTCGGCGTCGAGCGCGGACACGTCCGGGTCGGTGAAGGACAGGCAGACGGACGTGTTCGACCGTGTCGCCGGCTGGACGGCGAGATGACCGAGCCAGGAGGACTTGCCGACAAAGCGATGGAGGACGGCCGCATTGGCATCCGCCCTTGCGATCAGCGCGTCGAGGCCGCCGGTCGACTTCGCCCAGTTGAGCGCATCGAGGTAATCCTCGACACACAGCATCGAGGGCGTGTTGATGGTCTCGCCCTTGAAGATGCCTTCGATCAGCTTGCCGCCCGAGGTCAGGCGGAAGATTTTCGGCAGCGGCCATGAGGGCTTGTAGGTTTCCAGCCGCTCGACGGCGCGAGGCGACAGGATCAGCATGCCGTGAGCGCCCTCGCCGCCCAGCACCTTCTGCCAGGAGAAAGTGACGACATCGAGTTTTTCGAAGTCGAGCCTCTGCGCGAATGCGGCGGAAGTCGCATCGCAGATGGTCAGGCCCTTGCGGTCCGCGGGAATGAAATCGCCGTTCGGCACGCGCACGCCCGAGGTGGTGCCGTTCCAGGTGAAGACCACATCGCGATCGAAATCGATCTTGGTGAGATCAGGCAGTTCGCCATAACCGGCTTCGATCTTGCGCACATCGGCGAGCTTCAACTGCTTGACCACGTCGGTGACCCAGCCGGAGCCAAAGCTCTCCCAGGCAACCATGTCGACACCGCGCTCGCCGAGCAGCGACCACAGCGCCATCTCGACCGCACCGGTGTCCGACGCCGGCACGATGCCGATGCGATAACCCGCGGGGACCTGGAGAATGTCGCGCGTCAGCTCGATCGCCTGTTCGAGCTTGGTCTTGCCGATCTTGGCGCGGTGGGAACGGCCGAGCGCGGCAGCCTTCAGCGCCTCGACCGACCAGCCGGGGCGTTTTGCGCAGGGACCTGAGGAAAAATTGGGATTTGCCGGACGGAGTCCGGGCTTCGTATGCGTCGTCATCGTGGTCTATCCTTCCAGATAGTGGCCCCTCGTTGGGGAGGGGTGGCCCACGGACGGCGATATTCGTTCGGGCTTCAGGCGTCAAGAGGAAAGTTTTTGTCGCTGCCGGGATACCGGCGATCCCCGATCAGGATGTCGTGACTTCAAACGCAAACGGCGGACCCCGAAGATCCGCCGTCCTGATACCTCGTGCTCGCCGCGCCTACCAAAGATCGTAGCGCAGCCCGAGCTGGACCTGATGGTAATCGAGGCCCTTTTTGAATACAGGGTTGCCGACATCATCTGCTGTCACGTATTTCGCGGAAGGCAGAGCCGTGTATTGATAACCGACATCGACTGCAACATTCTTGCTGACCTGATAAGCAAAGCCGGCGCCGAGCGTATACGCGAAGCTGAATTGCTTCTCCGACTGCGTCGTCCCGTCATAGCCGTTTGGAGCGTCGCATTCAAAGATGGTCGTGGTTGTGCCTGATGTTGTCGATGAATTCTGACAATTGCGAGCGCCCTGAGCGTAGCTGTAGGTGCTGTACGCTATGCCGACACCGCCTCCGATATAGGGCGTGAAGCCGACATACGTGCCCAGGTCGACAAAGGCGCTGGCCATCACATCGTAGGCCTTGTTGTTGCCGTTGTTGGAGCCTTCGCATCCACGGGTGCTTGGGCCGGCGAACGCGCTTGTGCTGCCACCGCTGGTGACAGTCACCGTCTGCGTTCCATCGCAAGTACTGTCGAATTTGCTGGCGAATTTGCTTGTCGGCAGCAGACCGAAATTCAATTCACCGCGGAAGTAATCGTTGAAATGATAGCCCATACCTATCGAACCAGACAGCGGGCTGGTGTCCGTAACCAGACCGGCCGGAGTTTCCGAAAATTCATAGGGCTTGTTGAAGGCATAGCCGAGATCACCGCGCAGATACCAGCCGGAGCCGACCTCGACAGGGACGTAGTCGGGTGCCTGGTCGACATAGATCGGTGGGTCGTAGTCGGCCGCGTGCACCGGCGTCAGCGGCAGGAGGGCTAGTGCACCGAGCGCCAGCGCCATACGCGATGTAAGTTTCATGGTCCCCGACTCCCGAATTTGGCGCCGCAAGCAATCGCAACGGCAGCCATCGTTTCAAGGAGCATTGTTAACCATAGTGGTTAAGTGCCGGTTAAGGCTAACAGAGCGTTAGCAAATTCATTTCCGAGTGCTCATGGCCCAAACGAAAGCCGCCCGGCTTGAGGCCGGGCGGTTCGTGAAGAATTCAAGTAATGCGGGTGTTACTTGGTGTAGATCGGCTCGGGTTCGGGCTGGTAGGCAACGACCGGCGCGGCGCAACCGTTGCTGCCGCCGAACTGATAGCGCAGGCCACCGCGCACTTCGTGCGTGTTGATGCCGCGGTCGAAGCCGGGACCGGAGCTGCCCACGTTCCAATCGAACATACGGCCGCCCTGGATATGGGAGAAGCGGTAGCCGGCATCGAGGATGATCTTGTCGGTCAGGCAGTACGAAGCGCCGGCCATTAGAGCGTAGGCGAAACGCCAGCTGGATCTGCCGGGATTGGTCTCGGTAGCGCCGGGCGTCGGGTCATAGACTGTATCCCATTTGACATGCGCGCCGCCGATGCCGGCGCCGACGTAAGGCGTAATGCCATGATAGGTACCAAGATCGGCATAGGCATTGGCCAGGAGCAGGAGAGCGCTCATTTTCGACGACTCAGCCGACGTGACAATGACCGGCGAACCGCCTGCCGTGCCCGTTGTCTGACCGCTGAAGTTCGACTTGAACCAGTAGTCGGCGGTCAGGTCGGTACGGAAGTGGTCGTTGATCTTGTAGCCGACGCCAGCGCCGAGCGAGAAACCGCCCTTGAGCTTGCCGAAATCGAAACTCTTGCTGCCGGGCGTGACCGTACAGTTACAGGGGTCGACGGTGTAGGTCATATAGTCGATGCCGCGCACGGTCGACTTGTGGTAGTCGATGTCGCCACGGATATACCAGCCGCCGACTTCGGCCGGCTGCTCGTAGACGGCCTGAGGCGGAGCCTCTTCGACCATCGGTTCCGGCAGATCGGCCGCGAACAACGGCCCTGCCAGGCCTGCGAACAGTAAGGCGAGCAGGGCCTTTCTTGCTGTCTTGAACATGCTTGTCACCCCTGAAAAGCTCGGAACGGCGAACCCGCCCGAAATGCGATTGGCTTTCAGTCGTGGATAATGAATTGCAAAGGTTAAAAGGCGTTTAACCCTGTTGCTTAACCACGAATCTCGAAATTTCTAATGCACGTCGCCCAAAACTGGCCCCGGTTTTGAGAGACCGACGTGCATAAAAACAAAGACCTGATGCGCGTCGCCCAAATCCGTTCAAACGCGACGCGCTTTAGGAGCCGATCTGCGATTTCCAGGGTCAGAATCGACCGCCGGGTCAACGAAAAAGCCCGCCGGAAAGGCGGGCTTTGAGCTGGCGAAGGTGTGCGTGCCGTGCGCTGCGGGGGTCAGGCGGCGCTGCGCGTTTCCGAGATGACTTCCACGATGCCATTGACCACGGACTCGACCAGTTGCGGGTCGTCGCCTTCGGCCATCACGCGGATCAGCGGCTCTGTCCCTGATGGCCGGATAACCAGCCGTCCGGTCTTGCCGAGGCGGTTACGGGCGTCTTCGATGGCGGCCTTGACCGGCGCCTCCTCGAGCGGCTTGCCGCCGGAAATGTGGACGTTCTTCAGGAGTTGCGGCACGGGTTCGAATTTCTTCGACAGTTCGCTGACCGGCCGGCCCTGCCGCTTGATGCAGGCCAGCACCTGCAGTGCCGAAACCAGGCCATCGCCGGTGGTCGAGAAGTCCGACAGCACGATGTGGCCCGACTGTTCGCCGCCGACATTCAGCCCATGCGCGCGCATATGCTCAACGACATAACGGTCGCCGACCTTGGTGCGGTGCAATTGCAGCTTCATGTCGCCGAGGAAGCGTTCGAGGCCCAGATTGGACATCACGGTTGAGACGACACCGCCGCCGGCAAGCCGCCCGCTCTGGTGCCAGGATTCGGCGATTAGCGCCATGATCTGGTCACCATCGACGATCGCGCCGTTTTCATCGACGATGACTACGCGATCGGCGTCGCCGTCGAGCGCGATGCCGATGTCAGCGCGCACTTCGTGCACCTTCTTTTGCAGGCCGGCCGGATGGGTCGAGCCGCATTCCTTGTTGATGTTGAAGCCGTTGGGCTCGACATTGATGGCGACGACTTCGGCGCCCAGTTCCCACAGCGCCTCGGGCGCCACCTTGTAGGCCGCGCCATTGGCGCAATCGACGACGATCCTCAAGCCCGCGAGCGACATCGAGCGCGGCAAGGTGCGCTTGGCGAATTCGATGTAGCGGTCATGCACGCCGTCGACGCGCTTGGCGCGGCCAAGCCCGTCGGAATCGGCGAGCGCCAGTTCGATATCCTTGTCGAGCATGCTCTCGATGCGCTCCTCGATTTCGTCGGAGAGCTTGTAGCCGTCGGGTCCGAACAGCTTGATGCCGTTGTCGTAATAGGGGTTGTGCGAGGCCGAGATCATGACGCCGATATCGGCGCGCAGCGAACGCACCAGCATGGCGACAGCCGGCGTCGGGATCGGGCCGAGCAGGAACACGTCCATGCCGGCGGCACAAAGACCGGCGACCATGGCATTCTCGATCATATAGCCGGAAAGCCTGGTGTCCTTGCCGAGCACGACACGATGTCGGTGACTGCCGCGCTGGAAGGAAAGGCCGGCGGCCATGCCGACCCGCATCGCGATTTCAGCGGTCATCGGAAACTTGTTGGCGCGTCCGCGAATGCCGTCCGTGCCGAAATAATTCCCTGCCATGCTAGTCAGCTTCCTCGACGTTTCTTCCCCGGCACGTCATGCCACAATTGGCCAGGGCGCTATGATCACATTGTGTGATTATACGTTACCAATCCTTAGAAAACCATTGTTGTGCACTGCACACACGTGGCCGCAACCTGACATGCCCAGACTGCCATGCCGCAATATACAAGTCATTCGAGCCTTTCAGCGCGGAAGCACCAGGAAAATCTTGCTCTGAACCAGGCAACGGACAACGATTTCATCACCTTATCGGGAGAAGCCGATTTTCGGCGATATATACGCCACTTGGCATCTGGCGCAACCGACCGTTGAGCGTTATTGATTTGCAGGGACGTATCATGGGCTGCTGCAACGGAGAAACGCTATGCTCATCCACCGACTTGCCACTTTGACCGGCCTCGCCGTCGCGACCTTGTTCCTGGCCGCGCCAGCCAACGCACTGACGATGGCCGAGTGCAGCACGAAGTATAATGCCGCCAAGGATGCGGGGACACTTTCCGGCGCGACCTGGAACCAGTTCCGCAAGGCTCAGTGCGGCACCGACGCCGCGGCGACCACCGACGCCAAGCCGGCCGATACCAAGAAAGCAACCGACACCACGAAGGCTGCCGAGACGAAGCCGGCCAAGGCTGCCAAGGCTGCCGCCGCAGCGGACGACAGCACGGCCAAGGGCCTGACGGCGAAGGAATGCAGCACCAAGTATCAGGCGGCGAAGGCTGCCGGCACGCTGAACGGCATGAAGTGGAACGACTTCCGCAAGTCCGAATGCGCCGCCGGTGCATCCGCCGCTGCCGCCGCCAAGCCGGCGACCACCAAGGCTGCCGCGGCTCCCGCCGACGGCAAGGGTCTGTCCATGGCCGAATGCAGCACCAAGTACCAGGCTGCCAAGACGGCCAACACGCTGAAAGGCATGAAGTGGAACGACTTCCGCAAGACCGAATGCGGCGCCGGCGCATCGGATGACGACACCGTGCCGGCCGCCGACGAGGCGAGCTACACCAAGGAGCCGGCAAAGCCGACGACAGCTGCGCCCAAGGGCGTCAAGTTCCCGTCCGCGATCTCGGCGAAATACGCCAGCGAGACCCCCGGAAAAGGCCGCATGCACACTTGCCTTGACCAGTACTATGCCCTCAAGGACGCCAATGCGCTTGGCGGCCTGAAGTGGATCCAGAAGGGCGGCGGCTTCTACAGCCTGTGCAACGCCAAGCTGAAGAGCTGATCGCTTAGCCATAGTCTCCAAACAAAGGCCCGCGCATCGCAAGATGCGCGGGCCTTTTTTGTTGCGCGAAGACGCACACTGCCTTGCTCGCATCTGCATGCCGCCGGCATCGTCAATTCGCCTAAACTACCCACCGTCAAGCTCATCGGTAGTCCGTAAAGATTCTTGTTGAACATATAAAGAACAAATCATATACAAAAAGAGTTCAAACCTATTATCAACCAGGAGGGTCTTATGCACAGTTTGAAATTGGCGGTATTGGCTGCGACCGCATTTGTCGCTTGGAGCGTCGCCCCCGCAAGAGCACTGACGATGAAGGAATGCGGCGAGACCTATCGAACAGCCAAGGAAGGCGGCACTCTGAACGGCATGGACTGGACGGCTTTTCGCAAGGAGAAGTGCGCGACATCAGCAGCGGACAGTGTCAGCGAGGATGCAGTCAAAACCGAGCCGCAGACGAAAAAGGAAACCCGCGCGGCGGTCGCCCTCACTGTAGCGCCGGCGGGCGTGACATTCCCGACCACGCTGGCCGCCGAGTTCAAGACCGAAAAGCCCGCGAAGGCGCGCATGAAGACCTGTCTCCAGGGCTACCATGGCAACAAGGACGCGGGCACGTTGAACGGCCTTCGCTGGATCCAGAAGGGCGGCGGTTATTACAGCCTGTGCAATGCCAAGCTGAAGAGCTGAGCGACAAGACATCTGAAGAAGAGAAGGGCTGCGGACCGCAGGGTTCGCGGGCCTTTTTGTTGCCTTTCGAGGGCACGCCAGCGGCGACGTTGCCAATCTCCCCCTTGCGGGGGAGATTGGCTATCACCTAGGCTTTCGCCAATCGTCACCGTCGCAGATGCGAGGTCGCGGACAACTCCTCCCCAACGCCAAAAACAAAAAACGCCGCGGAGCAAGCCGCGGCGTTCGATGAAATCAGTGGTCAAGCTCAGCTCGATGGCTGCGGTTCCATACCGCCTTCGGGCTCAGGACCCTTCTTGCGGCGGCCGCCGGACTTCGGCACGGCCGAGCCACGGCTCGGCGGCGTATCGTCGCCGAGGTCGCGTGCGGGCTTGTGGCCGGCGATCAGCTGCTTGATCTCCTCGCCGGACAGCGTCTCATATTCCAGCAGGCCTTGCGCCAGCGCGATCCATTCCTTCTTCTTCTTGGTCAGGATGGATTTCGCCGACGAATAGGCCTCGTCGATCAGGCGGCGCACTTCGGCATCGATGATCTGCGCCGTTTCTTCCGACACGTTCTGCGTGCGCGCCACCGAATGACCAAGGAACACTTCTTCCTGGTTGTCGCCATAGGCGACATGGCCGAGCTTGTCGGAAAAGCCCCAGCGCGTGACCATGGCGCGGGCCAGCTTGGTCGCCTGCTCGATATCCGAGGAGGCGCCGGAGGTGATGTTCTCCTTGCCGAACTTGAACTCCTCGGCGACACGGCCGCCCATCATGATGGCGAGCCGCGAGACCATGTATTTGTAGCTCATCGAATAGCGGTCGCCTTCCGGCAACTGCATGACCATGCCGAGCGCGCGGCCACGCGGGATGATGGTGGCCTTGTGCAGCGGATCGGCCGACGGCACGTTGAGCGCGAGAATGGCGTGGCCGGCCTCATGGTAGGCGGTCAGCTCCTTCTCGGCCTGCGTCATGGCCGACGAGCGGCGCTCGGCGCCCATCATGATCTTGTCCTTGGCGTCCTCGAATTCAGCCATGGTGACGAGGCGCTTGTTGCGCCGTGCCGCCATCAGCGCGGATTCGTTGACGAGGTTCATCAGGTCGGCGCCGGAGAAGCCCGGCGTCCCGCGTGCGATCACCTTGAGGTCGACATTGGGCGCCAGCGGAACGTTGCGCACATGCACCTTGAGGATTTTTTCGCGGCCGACGATGTCGGGGTTCGGCACCACGACCTGGCGGTCGAAGCGGCCTGGCCTCAGCAGTGCCGGATCGAGCACGTCGGGCCGGTTGGTGGCAGCGATCAGGATGATGCTTTCGTTGGATTCGAAGCCGTCCATCTCGACCAGCAGCTGGTTCAGCGTCTGCTCGCGTTCGTCATTGCCACCGCCGAGGCCGGCGCCACGATGGCGGCCGACAGCGTCGATTTCGTCGATGAAGATGATGCAGGGTGCGTTCTTCTTGGCCTGGTCGAACATGTCGCGGACGCGGCTTGCACCGACGCCGACGAACATCTCGACGAAGTCAGAACCGGAAATGGTGAAGAACGGCACATTGGCTTCGCCGGCAACCGAGCGCGCAAGCAGCGTCTTGCCGGTTCCTGGAGGGCCGACAAGCAGCACGCCGCGCGGAATCTTGCCGCCGAGCCGCTGGAATTTCTGCGGATCGCGCAGGAACTCGACGATCTCTTCTAGATCTTCCTTGGCTTCATCGACGCCGGCAACGTCCTGGAAAGTGACGCGGCCGTGCGCTTCGGTGAGCAGCTTGGCCTTCGACTTGCCGAAGCCCATCGCGCGGCCGGAGCCGGACTGCATCTGGCGCATGAAGAATATCCAGACGCCGAGGATGAGGATCATCGGCAGCCAAGAAATCAAATAGCCGAACAGCGAATTGGAACCGTCTGTTTCAGGCCGCGCATTGATGGTGACATTCTTGTCCTGCAGCCGCGAGACCAACGAAGGATCGCCGGGCGAATAGGTCTGGAAGCCGCTGGCATTGTCGGTGTAGGTGCCGCTGATACGGGCGCCCGCGATGGTCACCGTCTTGACCCGGCCCGCCGCGACGTCCTGCAGGAACTGCGAATAAGGCACATCGCTGGAAGCCCCTCGCGTCTGCGGCGTCTGGAACAGATTGAACAGGGCTATGAGCAGGACCGCTATGATCGCCCAGAGCGCGAGGTTGCGATAGTTCGGATTCATCAATTGTCCCGTTGGCGTCCGCGGGGCGGACACGCATCATGAGAGGAAACTTGCGCCTAACATAGGGAGAGCGTCCCCCCTTGCCAAGCAGAACAGCACGTCTGGGTTAAGCTTTCACGCAACCATCAGCCGGCACTGTGGCCGCTGAAAGGCAAGGGCGGCACCGGGGCCGCGCCAATCAGTCTGGCGACGGCCCGCGCCGGCGCCAGATCGAAGGACGGCAGGAAGCGGGCAAAGGGCGCAACGACCGGCCGCACTTCAACCGCCATTGGCGCCCGGCTACCCCCCGACAAATCAAGGCATTCACCGCCCTGCCACAACGCCGGCTCGGCGGCGAGCGCGGCGCGCATCAGGCTCGGCGGGGTTTTTCCATCGCCCGTCGACAGCTGCTTCGCCGCTGCTGCGCCGAACGGGGCAATCAACAATGCGCCGCTGCTGTCGTTCAATGTGATGCGCCGGCGGCCATCCCAGACGGTGCCGTCCATGATGGCAGCGGCGGAGGGCAAGCCGCGCGCCTCGCGGCGCAGGAAGATGCCGGAGCGCCGGGAATCCACAACCGTCCGCGACAATGTGGCGCAAAGAAATCCAGCCCTCAGCCGACCGAACAGCGCCTCGCTGCGGGCCTGATCCGGCAGGAAGGCAATCCCGCCGATCGTGGCCAGCAGGATGCGTAGGGCATAGACAGCCGCTCGCTCGTCAGCGGGGGAGAGCAGGCGCGGGGGGTCGAGGCGGATGAGGCCGATGGCTGGCTGGCTGGCGAAGCGATCGATCAAATCGGCTGCGCTGGCGCCAAGCTGCCTGCGCTCGAGGGCGGCCTGGCCCGCGAGCATCAACATGCCCTCCACATGCTCGACACTCCCGCCGGCAAGTGCGGCCCGCACACGCGGCCGCTCGAAGGCCGCGTCGATATTGGTCGGATCATCGGCCCAGCCGACATCCTCACGCCGCAGGACGTCGCGCAGTGCCGCGCGCCGCAACCCGAGAAGCGGCCGCACGATCCACGCGCGCCAATCATACAAGGTGGCCGGTGCCATGCCGGCAAGTCCCCGGCCTGCCATTTCGACATGGCCTTGGCCCCCGTCCCGCGCGTGCCGCATCAGCACCGTTTCCGCCTGGTCGTCGGCGGTATGGCCAGTGAGGATCATGCCGATGCCTTCGGCTTGTGCCGCCTCGGCCAGCAGCCGGTAGCGCGCCTCGCGAGCGGCGGCGGGCAGGCCGGCCGATGGCTTGGACCCCGACCATGTCAGGATGCGGTGTGAAATTCCGAGTGTGGCGCACAGCTTCGCCACTGTTTGCGCTTCCTCAGCCGAACCGGACCGCAAACCGTGGTCGATCGTCACCGCCAGCAGCCTGGTTGCCGGCGCCGTACGGTCGAGATGGTGTTTGAGAAGAAGGAGCAGGGCGGTCGAGTCGCTGCCGCCGGACACGGCCGCAACAGCGCCGCTGGTAAAATCGATATGCGAAAAAGGGTTAGTCGAAAGGTCCGGCTCGGTGTCGAGCATAATGCATGTCGCCCAAAAGTGATCCCGGTTTCAGGACAACGACATGTATGACAAGGATCAGCAGGCAGCCAGAGCCTTCTCCTGCTTGACGCGTTCCTTGAGTGCGCTGGAAATATCGGGGTAGCGCTTGCCGACCTCGCTGAAGGTGGCGCAGGCAACGTCATGCTGCTTGAGGCCGACCAGCGACACGCCGAGCTTCAGCAACATGTCGGGAGCCTTCTTGGCCTTGGGGTAGTCCTTGCTGGCGGCAAGGAACGTCTCGGCCGCATCGCGGTATTTCTGCTGGCCGAGCAATGACTCGCCCAGCCAGTAATGCGCATCCGCTGCCTTCGCGTCCCTGGGGAAGCGGGCGATGTGGTCGCGAAAACCCTGCTCGGCGGTGCCGTAGTCGCCCGAGAGGATGAACTGGTAGGAGTTGCGGTAGAGCTCCTCCGGGTTGTTGGTGGCGGGCAACGCCGCGACCACCGTATCGGATTTTCCGGCCTTGGGCGCCGCCCCGGCGACTGGCGCGGTGTCCTGCGCTGGCGCGGTCGATTGCGTGTTGCCGCCGGCATCGATGACGTTGCCATTCTTGTCGACGGTGATGGTGCCGAAATTCTTTTCCGGCGCTCCCGTACCGGGAATAACCTTGCCGGGGTCGCCATCGGGAGATTCGACGATGACGTCCTCGACCGTCTTGCCGCCTGCCGATTGATCCTTGGCGGGCGCGGCGCCGGCATCGGCCGGCGCCCGTATTGCCGGGGCCGCTGCCACGTCGTTGTCGGTGCCGGTGGTGGCGTCCGATTTCTTCTGCGCCGGCGGCTGTCCGCCTTGCGTGCCGCCACCTTCCAGCTGCTGGAAGCGGAATTCATTATCTTCCTGCTGCTTGCGGATCTGCTCCTGCATCTGCAGGACCTGGAAATTGAGTTCCTCGATCTTGCCGTTCATCTGTCGCAGCTGGTCTTCCAGGCTGGTGACAGCGGTAGGATCGGACTGCACCAGCTGAACCTGGTCCGGTTTCTTCTTTTGACCAAAAAAGCCGGGCTTTTCACTGAAAATGCCGGGCAATTCGATACTGGGAAGATGGAAGGTAAAGCCGCTGTCGGTTGATTGCCCTGTGCCGCTGGCCCCGGTGCCGCTAGCCAGGGCGGTGACGCCTGATAGGAGCAGCAGCGCAAGCGTGCCGCTCAGAACCGATCTCAAATGCATGTGCCTCTCGCAGTGATTTCGTTAGCTTGTTCGCGCCTTCCAATCAGAATGGGACCAGCCAAGCGCCCTCGGCTCATAGCAGGAGCCGAGACTTCGGCCAAATTTTGTTTCGAGCATCCGGATATGAAAAAGGCGGCCCCAGGGCCGCCTTTCGCACAGGTATGTTGCATTTCTACCGCTAGACCGCCGCGCGTTCTTTTGACGCGCTAGTCAGCTGCGCGATGCCTCAGGAACCAGCGCCGCTAAGCGTGGTGACCGCACGGCGGTTCTGCGACCAGCAGGAGATGTCGTCGCAAACCGCGACCGGACGTTCCTTGCCGTAGGAAATGGTCTTGAGACGGCTGGCCGAGACGCCCTTGGCAACGAGGAAGTCGCGGGTGGCGGCGGCGCGGCGGGCGCCGAGCGCCAGATTGTATTCGCGTGTGCCGCGTTCGTCGGCATGACCTTCGACGACGATGGCATACTGCTTGTACTGGTTCAGCCACTGTGCCTGGCGAGCCAGCGTCGTCTGCGCGTCGGCACGGATCGAGGTCGAGTCCGTATCGAAGAAGATGCGGTCGCCAATGTTGACGGTGAAGTCCTGCGCCGATCCGGGTGTTGCGGCGCCGGCGCCGTTAAGGCCAAGATCGGCCGCGTTGTTCGGCGTCTTCTTCGAGGCGCAACCTGCGATGGCGAGCATCGCCACCAGCGCGATCATGACCGGGTTTCTGGTAAGTGCTGCAATACGGCCCATGCCGCCTCTCCTTCGTAATTCGAGTGGTCTAATTTGAGTGATTTCGTTGATCACCCAGTAACCACGTTTGGGTTAACCGGCATTCAAGAAACACGGTTAAATTTTGGTTTAAGCTGCCCGTCCGCAGCTGTTGGCCTGAAGCCACATTTCACGCGGACCCTAGGCGTAAATACGGCCAAAACGCGACCAAGGCATGGAAAGGAGCCGAAAACGGCCCCCTTTCCAGCATGTGTGGCAATTCAGCCGAACCTATTCAAGCAACGGCGACCAGGCGGGGTCCGAAGCGAAGTTCGCCGTCGGGATTGATTGCTCGTTGCGTCCGGTAAGATCAACCGAGACCAGCTTGGGGCCACCGGCGGAATCGCGGAAGAACATCAGCACGCGGCCATTCGGCGCCCAGGTCGGTCCCTCCTGCTGGAAGCCGGAGGACAGGATGCGCTCACCCGAGCCGTCGGTCTTCATGACGCCGATCTGGAATTCGCCGCCGGTCTGCTTGGTGAAGGCAATCAGGTCGCCGCGCGGCGACCACACCGGTGTCGAATAGACGCCGTCGCCGAAGGAGATGCGGGTCTGGCCCGAGCCGTCGGCGCCCATCACGTAGATCTGTGCGCGGCCGCCACGGTCGGAGGTGAACACCACCTTGCTGCCGTCCGGCGAATAGGACGGCGAGGTGTCGATGGCGGTCGAGTTGGTCAGCCGCGTCGTCGAGCGGCTGCGCAGGTCCATGGCGAAGATGTTGGAATTGCCGTCGTCGCGCAGCAGGCTCATGATCACCTTCTGGCCGTCGGGCGAAAAGCGCGGCGCAAAGGTCATGCCGGGGAAATTGCCGACCAGTTCGCGCTGGCCGGTCTCGATCTGCAGCAGATAGACCCGCGGCTGGCCGCTTTCATACGACATATAGGTGATTTCCTGCCGGTTCGGCGAGAAACGCGGCGTCAGCACGATCGACCTGCCGTCCGAGAGATAGCGCACATTGGCGCCGTCCTGGTCCATGATCGCGAGACGCTTCTTGCGCGCATTCTTGGCGCCGGATTCGTCGATGAAGACGACGCGGGTGTCGAAATAGCCTTTCTCGCCGGTCAGCCGCTCATAGATGGCGTCGGCGATGATATGGGCGACACGGCGCTGATTGGCATCGTTGGCGAAGAACTGCTCGCCAGCCATCTGCTGGCCGGCAAAGGTATCCCACAATCGGTACTGGGCGCGGATGCGGCCGTCGGCTTCCTTGCTGACGCTGCCGGTGACCAGCGCCTGCGCGTTGATCACCTTCCAGTCGTCGAAGCGCGGCGCCGCATCGGGGTTGGTGATCTTCTCGATAAAGGCGCTCTTGTCGATCGGAGCGAACAGACCCGAACGCTTCAGATCGGCGGTGACGATCTGCGAAATCTGCGCCCCAAGCGCGTCGCCGCCCTGGAAATCCGTGATGGCGATCGGCAGCGGCTCGACGTTGCCCTTGTTGACGTTGAGCTCGACGAGCGCCAGCGCCGGCAACGTGCCTGCCGCGGTCATGCCCATCGCCATTGCTGCGACCATCAGGAGCGGCTTGAGGATTGATTTCATGTCTTCTCGCTTCTCGTACTGATTTTCGGATACGCGGGCCGCCTTAGAGGCCCAGCATCTCCCTTGGATCGAAGGTGACGCGGACGTCGGCCCAGATGTCCTGCTTGCCGGCGGGAACCTGCAGGCCGGTGACATCGCATTTTTGCACCGCCCGAACGGCACTTTCGTCGAATTGGCGATTTCCGCTCGACGTTTCGACCGCCGGGCGCCCGTCCAGTTTGCCGGACGCATCCAGGTTGAACCGCACCACGACGACGAAACTCTCGGAACCTTCAAGGCCGACAGGCAGGGTCCAGCAGCCGCCGAGCTGGCTTTCCAGGGCGCCCATTTCGGACCTGGAAAGCTTCTGTCCCTGATCCTTATCACCACCAAGGGACGCCTGCTGCGTCGAGCGCTTGGCGCCGCCGCCGGATGGCTTCTGCTTGTCAAGCATGGCCGAGATCTCGTCGGCATTGAACTGCTTGTCGTCGGACTTCGGCTTCGACGACGCTTCCTTGACCGGCTTGTCGGCGTTCTTGCGCTCCGGCGCCTTGGCGCTTTCGGCCTGCGCCGGCTGCGGCTTCGGCCGCGCCTCCGGCGCGGGCGCCGAGTCGGGCAGCTGCGTCGCCTCGGCGGGGGGCTCCTGCGCTATGGCTTCAGCGACGGCGTCGGGCTTGACCTCGGGCGTCGGATCGATGGCAGCGGTCTTGTCCTGCGGCGGCGGGGTCGGCGCCGGCTTGGCCGGTGTCGGCTTGGGGTCGGGCTGCTTGACCGGCTCGGGCTTGACCTCTTCCTTGGGCGTCGGCGCCGGCGCCACTTCCGTTGCCGGGGTGGGCTTGGGCTTCTCCTGCGGCTTCGGCACGTCCTCGGGCTTCGGCTTTTCGATCGGGGTCGGCGCGGGCGGCGGAGCCGAGGTCATGTCGACGGGCTTCGGCTTGGCTTCCGGCGTTATCGGCTTGTCGGTGTCGACGCTGTTCTCGCCGACCTTCTGCGCATCCGGAACGATGTCCGGACGCTGCGTCGGCACGGGTGCCGGCTTTTCATGCATCACGGCCTTCTTGTCGCCCTGCAACGTCTGCGCAATGGCTTCCATCGGCACGATATCGACGGCGACCGACTCGACGTCGGACGACGGAAGTGCCGCCGGCGCCGTCAGCGTGAACAGGCCGAAGGTCAGCGCCGCCGTATGCAGGATCACCGATGTGGTGAGGCCGGTCTTCATCGCGCGTCTATTGGTCCTGTTCCTGCAGTGAAACCAGGCCGATGTTCTTGTAACCAGCGGCCGAAATGCGGGCCATCACCTTCATCGCGGTGCCATAGTCGGTGGACTTGTCGCCGCGGATGAAGATGCGCTCCTCATAGCCGGTCTTGGAGATCGCCTGCAGCTTGGCTACCAGCTCCTCGATCGGGATCTCGGTTTCCTGCAGATATATCTGGCCGGCGGCGTTGATCGAGACGGTGATCGGCTGCGTGTCGGCATTCATCGCCTTGGCCTGCGTATCCGGCAGGTCGATCGGCACGCCGACCGTCAGCATCGGCGCCGCGACCATGAAGATGATCAGCAGCACCAGCATCACGTCGACCATCGGCGTGACGTTGATCTCGGACATCAGTGCATGGTGACGGCCGCGCCGCCTGTGGCCGCGTCCGCCGCGTCCTCCCATGCCCATGGACATACCCATCTGCTACTCCTCAGGCCTTGGGGGCCACTTTTTCATCGATTTGGCGCGAGAGTATGGCGGAGAACTCGTCGGAGAACCCTTCCATGCGCACGGCTATCTTGCTCGCGTCGGACGACAGCTTGTTGTAGGCGATGACCGCGGGAATGGCGGCGAGCAGGCCGATGGCCGTCGCCAGCAACGCTTCGGCAATGCCGGGCGCAACCACCGCAAGACTGGTGTTCTTGGAGCCGGCGATTGCCTGGAACGAGGTCATGATGCCGATGACGGTGCCGAACAGGCCGATGAAGGGTGCCGCCGAGCCGGTGGTGGCGAGGAAACCTAGGCGGCCTTCCAGCTTTTCCATCTCGCGGGTCAGCGCCAGATCCATCGCCTTGTCGATGCGGGTCTGCAGGCCGAGCGGCGTTTTGGCGCCCTTCTCGAAACTCTTCTTCCACTCGCGCATCGCAGCCACGAAAATGGCCCCCATGCCGGTTGTCTTGCGATCGGCGAGCGTGCGATAGAGCTCCTCCAGCGACTGCCCCGACCAGAACACCTGTTCGAACCGGTTGAGCGCCAGCCGCATGCGGGCATAGGTAACCAGCTTGTCGACGATGATCGCCCAAGTCCAGACCGAGGCGCAGAGCAGGCCGATCATGACCAGCTTGACCACCCAGCTGGCCGAAACGAACAGCGACCAAACCGACAATTGCGCGCCCGGGTCGGCGAGTGCGATATTTTCCATCGTTACGTCCTTAAGATTTTCCGGGCGAAGCTGGCGGCTGGCCCCTGGCATCCCTTGTGGTCGGTTCGCACGAAGCTACCGGAACAACCCCAAACTGTGCCATTCTCGGCCTTTTCAGGGCAAATATTGGTGAAAGGAAGGCGTTCGATAACGTCAATCTTCACCAATCTCTTCATGAACCGTTATGGTTAAGGATGGGTTAGTATATAAGGCGCGGCGCATTGCCACGCCCGGTGACAATGCGCAAGCCATCGACGTTGATCGGAATGGGGCTAGTCAGCTGCGGGCAAGGCCTTGGGCATGAATGCCGCCACCCATTCCCTGGGAAATCGCCTTGGGCGGCCATTTTCGCCGATGATCGCGGCCTCGACCTTGGCCTCGACCAGCACTTCGGCGCCGCGCTTGAGCTGCTGCGCCATGAAGATGCGTGCGCCGGAAATGTCCTCGGTGCGGGTGTCGACCGTCAGGATGTCGTCGATGCGGGCCGGGCCGCGAAAGTCGATCTCCATGCGCCGCACCACCCAGACTATTCTTTCGCCATGCTTGCCATCGGCAAGCTCTGTGTGGTGCACGCCGGTCAGCCTGAGATAGTCGGACCGGCCGCGCTCGAAGAATTCGAGATAGCGCGCATGGTAGACGACGCCGGAGAAATCGGTGTCGGCGTAGTAGACCCGCGCCATCAGCCGGTGGCCGAACGCCGTCAGCGCGCCGGAAAGCCCGGCCAGCAGCGTCGCCGATTCACCATGATCGCCCATTGCGCTTCCTTTTTCAGCCCCGGCGAGGCACCTGTTTCCAGCAGAACATAACATCGGATGGCACTGTTGACGGCGATGATCAAGAGTTTGACAGCGGCGCTGTTCGTGCTGGTGGCTTTGGCGCTGCCTGGCCAGACCGCGACATTCTCGATGAAGCGCGGCCTCAACCTCGATCAGTGGGTCACATGGCCGGGTGAAGACCAATGGGGCGACGCCAAGGCCCTCCTGCCCTATCCGGAATGGCGCAAATTCCTCAGGGATGACGATCTCAAGGCGTTGAAGGATGCCGGCTTCGATTTCCTGCGCATGCCGGTCGACCCGTCACCTTTCCTGTCCAGCCAGACCGTGGCCTTGCGCGACGACCTCTATGCCAGCGTGCTGGACTCGGTGCGCATGATCAACCACGCCGGGCTGAAGGTGGTCGTCGACATGCACCTGATCCCGGCCGGCGGCAGCCGCAAGATCGGCATGGCTGAAGTGATGGACGACCCACGGACCTTCGACGCCTATATCGAGATGGTCCGCAAGATGGCCCGCACGCTGGCCAGAGAAGATCCCGCCCAGGTCGCCTTCGAGCCGATGAACGAACCGATCGTCGACTGCGACAGCGACGGCACCAGCCTGTGGCCGGGCCGCCAGCGCAAACTGTTCGCCGCAGCGCGATCCTCGGCGACGAAATTGACCCTGGTGCTGACCGGCGCCTGCTATTCCGCCGCGAGCTCACTGGAGAAGATCGACCCGAAGACGATCCCGGACGACAATGTCATCTGGACCTTCCATTCCTACGATCCGTTCCTGCTCACCCATCAGGGCGCGACCTGGGCCGGCGACTTCATCCCCTATGTGACCGGCCTGCCCTATCCGCTGACCGCGGTGCCCAAGGCACAGCTCGAGGTGACGCTCGACACCATCCGCGCCAGGATCAAGGCCGAGGCGCCGTGGACAAGGCAGAGCGGCCTGCTTGCCTATCTCGACGAACAGGTCGCCAGCATGGGCAGCCCCGATAGACTGCTAGGCTTGATGGATGCGCCGTTCAAAAAGGTCGAGGCGTGGACGAAGGCCAACGGCGTCAAGTCGGAAAATATCACGCTGGGCGAGTTCGGCATGATCCGCCAGGAATACGGCAACGCCTATGTGATGCCCGCCGAGTATCGAGCCGCCTATGTCAGGGACATGGTCGCGCGCGCCGAAGCACATGGCTTCTCGTGGTCGGTGTGGAGCTATGGCGGCGCCTTCGGCATCGTCGATGCCTTCAACGGCGACAAGGCCGAACCGGAGGTGATGGACGTAATCCGTTCCCTTCACTGAAGGGCGGTTGAGATTCAGGTCAGGCCAAGCCGAAAAATGACTGATACCGAGAACCGGAACGGAGCGGACAAGTGGGTCCGTGAGTACCGGAAGCGCAGGTATCGGCCATTTGCAGGCCGGCCTCACCTGAATATCAACCGCCCTAGCCAAGGTCGATCGACAGGATTTCCGGCCGCATTCCGAAACGGACCGGCAATATGCTGAAGCCGAGCCCGCCCGAGACGATCAGATTGCGGTCGTTCTCGACGACATGGCCATAGGCATAGCGATTGCCGAAACGCGACGGCACGACAGGCGAATAGCCGAACAGCCGCACTTGTCCGCCATGGGTGTGGCCGGACAGGGTCAGCGAGACCCGCCACGGCACCTTCGGAAAAATATCGGGCTCATGCGCAAGCAGGATGATGGGCGAGGTGTCGCTGACCTTGGCCAGCATGCCGTCGAGATCGTCCAGTCCCGTGAAGCCGGCGCGATCCCTGGTCGGCAGCAGGGCCAACTGGTCGGCGAGCCCGGCAATCCAGACACCATGCCCGTCCTTTTCCAGGCGCACGACATCGTTCTCCAGAACCGGAACGCCGACTTTCTCCAAGGCCTTGCGTGCTATGGTCGGGCCGGCCCCGGCGCGCTGCGCGAAGCCATCCGCCCACCAGTCATGATTGCCGAGGATCGACAGCACGCCGAGCGGCGCCTTGAGGCCCGACAGGGCGGACGCCCATTGCGACGGCGTCACCGGGCCGGTCACCAACGGCATGCCGGCAATGTAGTCGCCGAGCAGGACGATCAGGTCCGGCTGCAGCGCATTCGCGTCTTCGACAAGCGAGGCGATCCGCTCCGGCGTCATCCATGGCCGGCAGGCATGGATATCGGCAAGCGCGACGATGCGCAGCTTCAAGCCATCCGGCCAATGCGGCGGTGTCAGCGCATAACGCTTCACATGCGTCAGCAGCATCGGCTCGATGCCGACCGCATAGGCGCTGAAAGCGGAAACTGACAAACCCGCCCCGCCGATGAAGCGCAGGAACCCGCGTCTGGTGATCATTGCATGGCTCCGGCAAACCATCGGAGCGAGATTGCCCCGGCGATGGCACCGTCACCAAAGCCGACGAATGCGCCGGCAAACCGGCGAAGCTGAGGATATTTTGCGCAGGCCGTTCGCGGATCCTCTATCGGCCTGGAACCTGCGCCTGATCGCCCGGCCGCTATTCTTCCTGGAACAGGTTGATCTGCTGCTGCGCCAGATCCTTCGGCGCGTCGAGGCCGAGATGCCGCCAGGCATTGGCCGTCAGCATGCGGCCGCGCGGCGTGCGCTGGATGAAACCCTGCTGGATCAGATAAGGCTCGATGATGTCCTCGATGGCATCGCGCGGTTCGGACAGGCCTGCGGCGATCGTCTCGATGCCGACCGGCCCTCCGCCGAAATTGCGCGCGATCATGCTGAGGTACCGGCGGTCAAGCGCGTCGAGGCCGAGCGCATCGACTTCCAGCCGGGTCAACGCCTCGTCGGCGATCTTGCGGTCGACATGGCCATCGCCGGCCACCGAGGCGAAATCGCGCACGCGGCGCAAGAGCCGGCCGGCGATGCGTGGCGTGCCGCGCGCACGCCGCGCGATTTCCAGCGCACCGTCGTCGCCGAGCGGCATCTGCAGGATGCGCGCGCCGCGCCGCACGATCTGCTCCAACTCCTCGACCGTGTAAAAGTTGAGCCGCACCGGAATGCCGAAACGATCGCGCAACGGGTTGGTGAGCAGGCCGAGCCGCGTGGTGGCGGCAACCAGGGTGAAGCGGGCGAGGTCGATCTTGACCGAGCGCGCCGCCGGTCCCTCGCCGATGATCAGGTCGAGCTGGAAATCCTCCATCGCCGGATAAAGGATTTCCTCCACCGCCGGGCTCAGCCGGTGGATCTCGTCGATGAACAGCACGTCGCCTTCTTCGAGATTGGTCAGCAGGGCCGCAAGATCGCCCGCCTTGGCGATGACCGGGCCGGAGGTCGAGCGGAAATTGACGCCGAGTTCGCGCGCCATGATCTGCGCCAGCGTCGTCTTGCCGAGACCGGGCGGCCCGACGAACAGCACATGGTCGAGCGCTTCGTTGCGGCCTTTGGCGGCCTCGATGAACACTTTGAGATT
The DNA here is from genome assembly GCF_003997935.1 of Mesorhizobium sp. M7A.F.Ca.US.006.01.1.1. GTDB lineage: Bacteria > Pseudomonadota > Alphaproteobacteria > Rhizobiales > Rhizobiaceae > Mesorhizobium. The sequence goes on along the minus strand of NZ_RZQL01000043.1, from coordinate 7,340 downwards.
GGCCCGCACCGCCGCCTGGCCGACGAAGTCGTCGAGCGTCTGCGGCCGCAAGGTCTGCTCGGCATCCTCGCCGCGTTTTTCCGGCGCAATCAGGCGGGGCGACAGGCTCATGACGCCTTCCTTGCATACGGCAAGGAGCGGAACAAGCGACGGTTCACCGCGCCAGTTCCTTCAGTCCAAAGCGGATCAGTTTCGGCGCATCGGCATCTTCGCCCGCCGTCTTCAGCGCCGCCGCCACTGCATTGGCGGCCGTGTCGCGCGAATAGCCGAGATTGACCAACGCCGAGACCGCGTCGGTGATCGGCGCGGATGCCACGCCGTCGCCGAGCTCCTGCTTCAGGCCGATGGTGCCCGAGGCGGTGCCGGCATAGGCCGGCGCCTTGTTCTTCAATTCGGTGACGATGCGCTCGGCCACCTTCTTGCCGACGCCGGGCGCGCGCGAAACCATGGCGATGTCGCGCAGCGCAATCGCATTGGCGAGGTCGGCCGGCGCCAGCGTCGACAGGATGGCCAGCGCCACCTTGGCGCCGACACCCGGCACATTGTTCATCAGCAGCCGGAACCACTCACGCTCCAGCACCGACTGGAAGCCGTAGAGCCGCAGCATGTCCTCGCGCACATAGGTCTCGATGAACAGCACCACCGCTTCGCCGGGCGAAGGCAACGCCGCCAGCGTGCGCGCCGAGCAATAGGCGACGTAGCCGACGCCATGGATATCGACGAGGCAATGATCCTCGTCGACCTCGTCCAGCGTGCCCTTGAGCTTGCCGATCATGCCAGATCTTTCATGGAAGATAGGCCCCTCATGGGTACGTTTCAGGAGAGATGATGTCGAGGTCGGGGAAATAACTGCGATAACGCGCGGCGTCGCGTGTCAAAAGACGATGTCCAGCAATGGTCGCGTGAGCACCGATAAAGAAATCAGGCAAGGTTCTTTCCCTGATGCCACCGGCCCGGCGATAGCGGGAATGCGTGACGCCCGCAAGGAATGCCGCGTCCCAAGGTACAAGTTCGCGATCCATCTCAAGCATGTCGACTGCTTTTCGAAGCGCCGTTTCCGTCGCAATCAGCGGCGCCAACTCGGACCAGACGATCGTGTTGACAACCAAAGCGCCATCGCGGCGGCAGGAGCCGATTGCCGACGCTGACCATTTTGTCAGCGGTCCGGCCGGTCCCCAAACGTCGATCAGGACATTTGTGTCAATCAACGTCGAGATCTTCACGCGGCCCCCTCAACCACTCCATATACTGATCGGTGGTCATGCCTCCCAGATCCAACGTCCCCTCCATCCGGTCAAGGACATCGCTGAACCTGCGCAATTTCTCCTCTTCGGAGATGTTCTCGTTGACGGCAACCAGCCGAACGTCCCCGTCGGTGGCCACGAATTCCACCTCGGAACCCGGGCCGATGCCCAGACGGTCCCTTATAGGCTTGGGGATCGTGACTTGCCCCTTGATGGTCACGCGCATGGTAATACCTCTGAGGTATTACTTATCCTCGCAGCGTGAACAAGTCAAGAACGCCGCTAGCCAGCGAGCGCCATCCGGTAGGCCACGCTTTGCCGGTGATGCGCGTGGCAGATGGCGATGGCAAGCGCGTCGGCGGCATGTTCGGTGTCGAAAATGGCTTTCGGCAACAGCACCTTCACCATCATGTGGATCTGCTTCTTGTCACCATGGCCGACGCCGATCACCGCCTTCTTGACGGCGTTGGGCGCATATTCGGCAACGACGAGACCCGCACGCGCCGGCACCAGCATGGCGATGCCGCGTGCCTGGCCGAGCTTCAGCGTCGCCACGGCGTCCTTGTTGACGAAGGTCTGTTCGACCGCTGCCTCGTGCGGCATGGCGGCATGCAGGATTTCGGCCAGCCCGTCATGCAGCTGGCAAAGCCGTGTTGCCAATGCCGCCTTGTCGTCAGACTTCACAGTGCCGGAAGCAACGAAGCGCAGCGAATTGCCGAGGCTTTCGACGATGCCCCAGCCGGTGCGCCGAAGCCCGGGATCGATACCGATGATGCGAATCGCTTCCGCCATTTGCCGACTTTACCTCCGGCGGACAGCGATGCCAGCGAAATGTGAACAAACCGGAAACAGAAGGCGAGCCGAGGTTTAACCCCGGGCGAAAGCCGTGTTGAGCAGGCTGATCTGGTCGGAAACCGGATTGAGGCGGCGAGCCATCGGTTGCATGTCGACCACGGCGCCAGAGCCATAGATCTCGTCGTCCATGCGGCGCACCAACGCTTGCAGGCGCAGCGAGCGGGTGACGAGGTCGAGGAAATCCTCGGGCAGCTCGGCCCAACCGGCGGCTTCGTCATGGGCGGAAGCGGTGTCGAGGCGCACCTTGGACTTTTCCGACGCGACCTGGTCACGGGTCATCTCGCCGGAATTGGCGGCGCGCTGCAAAAGCAGCCAGGAGGCAACCTGCATCAGCCTGGTGGTCAGCCGCATCGATTCGGCCGCGTAGAGCGTGGCGGCCAGCCGCGACAGTTTCTTTGCCTCGGCCCGGCCCTTGCCGTCGAGATATTCGGCGGCCTGTTCGACCAGGCCCATGCCTTCCTGGTAAAGCGGCTTGAAGGATTGCGAGAAAACCCGGCGTTCCGCCAGCTTGACGGTTTTCGCACTGCCCTTCGAAGGCTCGTTCATTGATACGCCCCTGCACTTGCGACCGGCTGATTCGGCTCCCTGCCGATACACCCGGAACCCTATCTGACTGAAGCTTGAAAATGCGCTTCGTCACCGGTGAAGGCAAGCACATGTTTAACAGAAGGTTAACGGTGAGCCGATGTCGAGCGGCGCCTCGGAAAATTGGACAAAAGGGAAAATGCGGACAAAAAAAGAGCCGCGGATAAGGCGGCTCTCAGGAGTTTAACAGGGAGGCGTCAAACAAAGTGGCTCCAACCACTCGGTAAGAATCCAGATCACTGGATGAACATAGTAAACACCTGTAAAGCTTAATGAAGCCTTAACGGCGCGGATGTTTTTTGACCGAACGCCGCCATACTGTGCCGTAACAGCACAGCATCCCCTGCGTCAGGCTAGGCCTGCCCTCCAGACCGCCGGCACAGCCTCACCTCAGGTCCAGCTCAGGCGGTCTTCCAGATCGCCGGCAAGGCGATGAAGGCGAACAGCAGCATGGCTGCGTAGAAGCCCATCGAGGAGGCCGCCACCAGCGGTTCGATCGCGGCATTGCCGGCAAGCAGGAAATAGAGGCCGATCAGCAGTCCGATGCCGCTGACCGCCGTCAGCCAGAAATGAACGGTGGCGAGCGTCTTCTGCCCGATTGCCGGAAACAGATGGTAGAAGAAGGCGAAGACCGCCGACATCAGCCATCCGGCCACCATCGTGTGGGCGTGGGTCGGCATCTGGCCGTGATCCTGGCTGATCGCCATGTACAGGCCGAGCGCCATGCCACACAGCGAATAGATGATGGCCAGCGTGAAGAAATTCCGTGCTATCCCTTGCATAATGGTCCCCCGATTGCCTTTTCCCGTTGTGGGAATGGGTTGATCGTCAGGCAACTGTTGTCGCCACCGGGCTCCCGGCGTCGGCGCATTAGCATCGGCCATGTTTCCGGACGATGTCGCGTCAACCCCTCCCGACGATTCGTACATTAGCAGGAAATCAGATAGCGCGTTCACTATCTCAGCGCTTCTTCATTGCGCTGAAACAGAGCCGATTTTTTCGCGACATCGTTCCGAAACAGGCACCGCGCTAAACGCCCGCTCCTCTGACGGCGGCGCCATCCGCCGCCGCAAACTTGACCGGAACACTGCAGGAGCAACCCATGGACTGGTACTCGATCGTCAAATTTCTTCACGTCACTACCGCCATTCTGTGGGTCGGCGGCGGCTTCGTGCTGTTCCTTCTCGGCATGCTTGCCGAACGGGCGGGCAACATCGAGGATAAACTGCAGGCGATGCGCGCCAGCGGCCAGCTGGGCGGCAGGTTCTTTGCCCCGATGTCGATGCTGACGCTGATCTTTGGCCTCATCATGTGCTGGTTCTGGGTCGGCTTCTCCGATCTGTGGACCCTGATCGGCCTGGCCGGCTATGCCACGACCTTTTCGATCGGCATGTTCATCTTCAAGCCGACCGGCGAGCGCATGGGCGAGATGATCGTCAAGGAGGGCGTCACACCAGCCGTTCTTGCCATCGGCCAGCGCATGATGAGCGCGGCACGCTTCGACTATGCGGTGATGCTGGTCATCATTGCAGACATGGTGCTCAAGCCGACCGTGCATGACATCGGCATCCTCGCCGGCATGGTGCTGGTCGTCATGGCAGGCGCCACACTGGCCCTTGGCGGCAACCGTCGCCTGGTTCCGAGCGCTGCCTGACCCCTGATCGTGAGGCGGCGCGGCGGCCTTTCTAGATCAGACCTGCGATGCCATCCCACAGCAGCTTCAGCGCCACGACCGCGACGGTTGCATAGGTGAAGGGATAGAAGGTTTCCGGCCGCATCCGCCGCACCAGCCAGGCCCCGGCGATGGTCGACAGCGGCGCCAGCGGCATCAGCACCGCCGACGCCGTCAGATTGGCGGTGTCGAACTGGCCGAGCGCGAAATAGGGAACCAGCTTCAGCGCATTCGTGGCGGCAAAGAAGATCGCGGCGGTGCCCGACAGAACCTTCGGGTCGAGCCGGATCGGCAAGGCATAGACCTGGAAGGGCGGGCCGCCGACATGGGCGACGAAGCTGGTGAAGCCGGCGACCGTGCCCCAGACGGCGGCGGCCACGCGGTTGGGCGCGGCCGCGTGATCGGCGCCATGGCGGAACTGCAGATAGAGCCAGCGCAGGACGAAGATGATGGCGACGGCGCCGACGATCAGCCGCACCGCCTCTTCGGTCACCAATGCCGCCGTCAGCCAGCCAAGGCCGATGCCGATGACGGCGCCCGGCATCATGTCGACCAGCATCTTGCGGTCGTAAACACCCCACCATGTCCACACCGAGACTATGTCCATCAGGCACAGGATCGGCAACAGGATGGCCGCCGCCTGCACCGGCGGCATGGTCAGGGCCATCAGCGGCACGCCGACGAAGCCGACGGCGCCGCCAAAGCCCCCCTTGGACAGGCCGACCAGAATGACCGCCGGAATGGCAGCCGCATAGAACCACGGATCGAGAAGCAGGCCTGACATGGGAGGGGGACTGGTCCGGAGGGAAAGCGTGTCGACGCTTGAATAACCCAGAATGCCGGGCGGAGCGACAGCAAATATGAGCGCGGCGGCCGTACACTCGGCCGACGCCGACCGGTGCCTACCGACGCGCCGATACCAGCAGGAACATCGGCCGCTCAAGTTCCTCCGCCAGTTCGGGTTTGGCCTCAATCTGCTCGGCTGTCGGGCGGAATTCCTCGACATGCCCGATGGTGAAGCCGGCTTGGATCAGAGCATTGAGCGTGGTGCCGATCGTGCGGTGATGTTTTACGACGCCCTTGGCCAGCCAGTCCGTGCTGCGCGGTCCTTCCACAAGATACTGGTCGACAGGCCACGTCTTGCGGCCTTCGCTGTCGATCACCCAGCCGGGTCTTGTCGGCGCCATGAAGATAGGATGTTCCGTCGAAAAGACGAAATGCCCCCCAGGCGCCAGGGCCTGATGCACGGTCCCGAACAGACGCAGCACATCCTCGACATAGTGCAAGGCGAGCGAGCTGTAGACGAGATCGAAGCTGGCTTCCGGCAGGCTGAGCCGATCGAGATCGGCCGTCTCATAGCTTATGCCAGCATCAGGGCCGACGGCCCTTGCCCGGGCAAGCATCTTCTCCGACAGATCCAGGCCAAGCACCTGCGCCGCGCCATGCTCGCGGACCCAGCGGCAGAACCAGCCGAAGCCGCAGCCGAGATCAACGACCCTCAAGCCGCCGACATCGGGCAGCATCGCGCGCAGTGCCGGCCACTCGGCGGCACCCTCCAGCCCTTCGACCGAACGGCCGAGCTGGCTGTAGCCTGCGAAGAAATCCTCACGGTCGTATATGTTCTGCGCCATGGTTCCGGCCTCGTTTGGACCGGCACCCTAGCCAACCGGCCGCCGGCTTTCCACCGGCTCGATCAGGATGCCTGCAAGACCTTTGCCCTGTCGCGCGGTGAAGCTGCATCGAGCGGCGGCGGCCGCCGCCGGATCGGCTGCGCCTTGATGATGGCGGTGCTTGTCTCGGCCTTGTCGGCGATACGGTCGAGAATTCCGTCGAGATCGCCGATCGATCGGACGAACAGGCGGGCGACGAAGCAGTCATCGCCCGTCACCTTGTCGCATTCGCCGAATTCGGGGATGCCCTCGATGAGCTTCTGGACGATATGCAGCTTGCCCGGCAGAGGCCGGATGCGCACGATGGCCTGCAAGGTATAACCGAGTGCCAGCGGATCGATCTCGACGGTGAACGCCCGGATGACGCCGCGCTCCTCGAGCCGTCGCAGTCGCTCCGAAACGCTTGGCGACGACAGCCCGACCTGGGCGGCCAGCTCCTTCAGCGAGGTCCGCGCATCCTTGACCAGGATTTCGAGGAGATTTCGGTCGAGATCATCCAGCATTTTACATTTCCTGCTGATTTGGAGCCGTCGCCTAATATAATTAGGCCATTTATCCATACCTCCTTTCTCATCCGATAGAAAGCGGCGTAGCCGCATGAGATTATAGCGGTTGAACTGATACGGAGGTTTGTTGTGAACGAAACAGTGCGTGGCACGGTCGAAATGTCCGCCGCAATGGCGATCCTGGGAACGATCGGATGGTTCGTCGTCCTGTCCGGCCAGCCGATCATGGATGTGGTGTTCTGGCGTTGCGCTTTCGGCGCGCTGACGCTGCTCATCATCTGCGCCGGGCTGGGATTGCTGCGCAACAGGCTGTCGCTGCGCATCATCGGCATCGCCGCGCTCGGCGGCGTCGCCATCGTCGTCAACTGGCTTTTGCTGTTCAGTGCATTCTCGCGCGCATCGATCTCGATCGCCACCGCCGTCTACAACACGCAGCCCTTCATGCTGGTCGGATTCGGCGCGCTCTTCTTCACCGAGCGGCTGACTTTGACCAAGCTGACCTGGCTGGCCATCGCCTTCGCCGGTATGGTGCTGATCGTGCAGTCGGCCCCCGACGCCGGTGATGTTGGCACGGACTATTTTACCGGCATCGTCATGGCGCTGGGCGCGGCCTTCTTCTGGGCCGTCGCCGCCATCGTCACCAAGAAACTCAAGGGTACGCCGCCGCACCTGATTGCGCTGATCCAGGTCTGCGTCGGCGTCGTCATGCTGGCGCCTTTCGCCAATCTTACACATCTGCCTACCGACCCATGGAGCTGGGTCATGCTGGCGACGCTCGGCATCGTCCACACCGGCCTGATGTACATAC
>NZ_RZQL01000440.1 GCF_003997935.1 Mesorhizobium sp. M7A.F.Ca.US.006.01.1.1 | reverse complement strand
GATCTGACCTAAAGCGCGCACACCGCATCGCGGACAGAGGCTGCGCGGCGCCTAGAATTTTGGAGGCCAGTTCGCCGACTGGATGAACTCAACAGCGATCCCGTCGGGGTCTAGTGCAAATACCAGCTTGCCGCCTTTGCTTGTGCCCGTGGACGAGACCACGACGTCCGAAACGAACTGGACGCCTTTCCGATCCAGTTCGGCACACAGCGCATCAAGATCACGGACCCAAAGGCCGAAATGCATCGTGCCGGGATTGGCCAACGACGTATCGACCGGCATGCTCTCCACTTGCTGGAACTCCATAAGCTCCAGAAACGGCGAACTCCCGGGGACTGAAGTATCGCCCGGAAAGGTCAGAAGCGCCCGTTCAATTGTGGCTTCCGGATATCCTGTCAGTCGTCCCGCGTGAGCTGGCGCCTGACCTCGCAGGTGTACTGTAAACCCGAGAAGGCCCTCGTAAAACTCGATCGAGCGATCCAGGTTGGATACGTGGAGCGCCGTGTGGCTGAAGCCAAGAAATTCGCTCATAGTCGACTCCCTTCTTTGTCCGGGGCGATGGCGCGGACAGTCTCATATCCATCGCAGACGCACCGCTCTGATCAGAACCCGACTTGGTCGCCGCCTTTGAGATTGAGCATCCTACGGGCGTCGGCCGGCGTTGCGACTTCCATGCCCAGCTCCTCGATCATTCGCCGGGCGATCGTGACCTGCTCGGCATTGCTGGCGGCCAGCCGCCCTTTGCCGGCCCAGATCGAGTCTTCGATCCCGACGCGGACATTGCCGCCCATCAGCACGCTCTGCATGGCGATGGGCATCTGGTGGCGTCCGGCACCCAGCACGGACCAATGATAGTCGTCCCCGAAGAGCCGGTTTGCCGTGCGCCTCATATGCATCACATCTTCCGCATGCGGACCGATTCCCCCCAAAATGCCGAAGACGCTTTGGATGAAGATTGGAGGCTTGATCAGGCCACGCTCGACAAAGTGGGCGCAGGTGTAGAGATGACCGATGTCGTAGCACTCGATCTCGAAGCGGGTGCCGTTGTCGGCGCAGCGTCGAAGAACGGTCTCGATGTCCTCGAACGTATTGCGAAAAATGCGCCCGCGCGACCCCTCCAGATAGGTCCGCTCCCAGTCGTGCTTCAGGTCCTTGAAGCGGTCGAGCATCGGGTAGAGCCCGAAGTTCATCGAGCCCATGTTGAGTGACGCCACTTCTGGCTTGAAAAGCATTGCCGGCGCGAGACGCTGATCGAGGGTCATCGTCGCCGCGCCGCCGGTGGTGATGTTCAAGACAGCGTCGACACGCTGTTTAATCACGCCCAGGAAAGGCTGAAACAGCTCCGGAAGCTGGTCAGGCTCGCCGGTGACCGGGTTTCGCGCATGGAGATGGACGACCGCCGCCCCGGCCTCAGCCGCGCCGATTGCCGCCTCGGCGATTTCGGTCGCAGTCACGGGCAGATGCGGCGACATTGACGGAGTGTGTATCGATCCCGTCACGGCACAGGTGATGATGACCTTCCGCACGTCCGACATGAATGCCCGGCTCCCGATGATTGCAAATAGATGTCGAATTCAGTTCCGCGCGTCAATCACGCGCGCGAAAACTGGCCTCGGCCGTAGAGTTTGTCTATGTGCTTGACGTCTGCGGTTTCTTTTTTATGGTCATCGACAGCTCGAAGAGCCGGCCAGTAGGCAACGACGTTCGCAACAACCGGCCGCTGGCCGATCTGGTCGAGCCAACGCTGCAAGTTCTTCAGCTTGGAAATGTCGATGTTGTTGGGCTCATAGTAACGCGCCCATGGGTAAGTGGCGATGTCGGCGATGGAATATTCGTTGCAGCCGAGGAACTCGGATTCGGAAAGGCGCTCGTCCAGTACGTCGAATATCCGCTTTGATTCCGTGACGTACCGATCTCGTGAATAGTCATTGCCCGCAGGCGCAGTTCTCAGGAAATGATTCGTCTGTCCGAACATTGGGCCGACGCTGGCCATTTGGAACATCAGCCATTGGATCGTCCCGTAATAGTCCGTAGGCGACTTCGGCAGAAACCGGTCGTACTTCTGCGCGAGATAGATAAGGATAGCTCCGGATTCGATGATGGTAATCGGCCCACCCGGCCCATCGGGATCAACGAGAACGGGTACCTTACGGTTCGGGTTAAGCTTGCCAAATTCTTCCGTATACTGGGCGCCGGCAAAAATATCGATATAGGTATGATTGTACGGTACATCCAGTTCCTCAAGAATAATACGCACCTTCATAACATTTGGACTTGAAAGACCGTATAGTTCCATAATTTGGAATTCCTTCCTGCGTTTTGCTTGCTTTGGCTTGATCAAATATTGTATCCCTGCTCCCGGAGAACTCATCTAGCTCTAAGGGAGAGCTAGCA